>NZ_JARJBD010000003.1:0-297477 GCF_029269925.1 Rhodococcus sp. T2V | reverse complement strand
TCGTTCCGCAGATGAAGGCGACGCCGGGGATGCCGTTCCGGCAGGCCGTGGCCCGTCGTCAGGAGCGGGTGCGGCACATCATGCACACGTTGCCGGAGAACGCGCAGATCGCGATCCAGGAAAGCCTCGACGAGACCTCCGGCGGAAACGGCGGCGGCGGTTACGACTACGCATACAGCCAGGAAGACACACAGGTCATCCCCGCATACCGGGGCGAAGGATACGAAAACACCACTCACGGGCAAGGGTAGGCATATCGGATGGGGGTTACCCGCAGCTCGGTCTTGCGGCCGGTCAACGGTGCGCTGACGCAGGCCGGAAACATCGTCGAGCTCTTCGTCGACGTCGCACGAAACACGTTCAAACGGCCATTCCAGTTCCGCGAGTTCATCGAACAGGCCTGGTTCATCGCCAGCGTCACGATCCTGCCCACGGCCATGGTCGCGATTCCGTTCGGCGCAGTGGTGTCACTGCAGACCGGATCGCTCATCAAGCAGCTCGGTGCAGAGTCGTTCACGGGAGCGGCCAGCGTGCTCGCCGTCATCCAGCAGGGTTCCCCGCTGGTGACGGCACTACTGGTGGCCGGAGCTGCGGGCTCGGCTGTAACGGCGGATCTCGGTGCGCGGACGATCCGCGAAGAGATCGACGCCATGGAAGTGCTCGGCATCAACCCGATTCAGCGACTCGTCGTGCCCCGGGTGCTCGCCATGGTGCTCGTCGCGATCCTGCTCAACGGCCTGGTGTCCGTCGTCGGCATCGCGGGTGGCTACTTCTTCAACGTCATTCTCCAAGGGGGTAATCCCGGTGCGTACCTGGCATCGTTCTCGGCCTTCGCGCAGCTTCCCGACATCTGGGTCGGCGAGCTCAAGGCGGCCGTCTTCGGTGTCATCGCCGGTGTCATCGCCGCGTACAAGGGGCTCCATCCGAAGGGCGGACCCAAGGGCGTCGGTGACGCGGTGAACCAGTCGGTGGTGATCACCTTCCTGCTGTTGTTCTTCGCGAACCTGATCCTGACCATGGTGTACCTCCAGATCGTTCCGGCGAAGGGATCGTGACCCGATGACAATCGCCAAGGGACGCGGTGACCGGACCCTGATGGCGGCGCGCCGAGTCGGTCGTGCGCCGCTCAACGTGCTCGACCGGGCCGGCGAGCAGATGTCGTTCTACGCCAGGGCCATCGCCTGGTCACCCCACACTCTCGTGCACTACCGCAAGGAGGTGCTGCGGCTGCTCGCCGAGGTCACCTTCGGCAGTGGCGCGCTCGCCGTCATCGGCGGCACCATCGGCGTCATCGCGATGATGTCCGGCTTCACCGGCGTCGTCGTCGGACTGCAGGGTTTCGCCGCGCTCGAACAGCTGGGCAGCTCGGTCCTCACCGGCTTCCTGTCCGCCTACGTCAACACGCGTGAGATCGCGCCGATCGTTGCGGCACTCGCACTCTCGGCCACCGTCGGCTGTGGTTTCACCGCGCAGCTCGGCGCCATGCGGATCTCGGAGGAGATCGACGCGCTCGAGGTCATGGCGGTGCCGAGTGTGCCGTTCCTCGTCACCACCCGCATGATCGCGGGATTCGTCGCCGTCATCCCGCTGTACATCGTCGGTCTGCTCGCGGCCTATCTCGCTTCCCGCGTCATCAGCACCGTGTTCAACGGACAGTCGACCGGCTCGTACGACCACTACTTCAACTTGTTCCTGCCACCGCAGGACGTCCTGTACTCGTTCGCGAAAGTGCTGATCTTCGCGTTCGTGCTGATCCTGATCCATTGCTACTACGGCTATCACGCGTCGGGTGGTCCCGCCGGTGTGGGTGTGGCCGTGGGCCGGGCGGTCCGCACCGCGATCGTCACCATCGCCGTGCTCGACTTCTTCCTGAGCCTCGCCATCTGGGGCACGACGACCACAGTGAGGGTGGCCGGATGACCAACACGACATCTGTTGTGGGACGACGGGTGCTGGGGCTGGTGTTCTTCCTTGTCCTCGCGTTGTTCCTGGCCTTCACCATCGGCATGTTCAACAAGAGCTTCACCAAGGTCGTCAAGATCGACCTCCTCACCGACAGCGCCGGAAATGCCCTGCCGCCCAATGCGGACGTGAAGGTCCGTGGCCTCATCGTCGGCGAGGTGCGCTCGGCGACCCCCCAGGAGGGCGAGGTCACGCTCGCTCTCGCGATCCAGCCGGACAAGGCACCGCTGATCCCGTCCAACGCGACGGCGCGGCTGCTGCCCAAGACACTGTTCGGTGAACGCTATGTGTCGCTGATCGTTCCGGAGGGCGACACGGCTCCGCCGATCCAGGCCGGTGACACGCTGCGTCAGGACAAGAGCGGCAACGCCGTCGAGGTCGGCGAGGTTCTGGACGGCCTGCTGCCGCTCCTGCAGGCGATTCCGCCGCAGGACCTGGCGAACACGCTCGGCGCGCTGTCCCAGGGACTCAGCGGCCGCGGCGCCGAACTCGGCCTGACGCTCGACCGACTCGAGGAGATCTTCGGCGGGCTGAACACCGAGCTTCCCGCCATCCAGGAGGATCTGCGCGGTCTGGCGGACTTCTCGCAGACGTATTCTGAGGCGGCGCCCGATCTGGTCAACGCCCTCGACAGCCTGCGGACCACCGGAAACACCGTGGTGGAGAAGCAGAATGAGATCTCCACGTTGCTCGTGTCGCTGACCGCAACCGCGTCGAGCACCGCGGATCTGCTGCAGACCAACGCCGAGTCGATCGTCAGCATCGCCGCCGATTCGCGTGAGGCGCTGCAGATTCTCGGCCGCTACTCGCCGAGCTTCGAGTGCACGTTCGCGGGCTTCGCGAAGTCTGCTCCCGTTGCCCGCGAACTACTGGCACCGGACGATCCGTACCCCGGTGTGCGCGCCAGCGTGCAGTTCGTCAACCCGAAGGGCCGTTACGTGCCCAACCAGGACGAGCCGCGCCTGCTCG
Organism: Rhodococcus sp. T2V; assembly: GCF_029269925.1. Classification (NCBI taxonomy): domain Bacteria; kingdom Bacillati; phylum Actinomycetota; class Actinomycetes; order Mycobacteriales; family Nocardiaceae; genus Rhodococcus; species Rhodococcus sp. T2V. Next base: position 294,546 of record NZ_JARJBD010000003.1, on the reverse strand, counting down.
ACAACCGCGGACCGGCTTGCTACGACAACGTCACCGCACCGGGCGGGAAGTTCCCGCAGTACCCGGGCGGGTCGTCCTACAACGACGGCGCCTACCAGGTGCCGTCGCGGAACCCCGGACCGTCGACCATCGACTTCTTCCCGGCGCCCGCCGGCGTCCCCGATCAGGTCCCCGGGTACGGAGCTCAGGTCACGCCCGCGAGCTATGCGGGTTCGAAGATGGAGCAGGACACCCTGGACGTCGTCTACGGCGAGGCCGGGGGAATGGCACCGGAGGATGTGCCGAGCTGGACGACACTCGTCGGCGCGCCGACCATGAGGGGGACTGAGGTGAGCTTCAAGTGAGGGGTCTGACCGCACCATTGGTCAAGCTGATCGTGTTCGCCGTGGTCACCATCCTGGCGACCGGTCTGCTCGCCGCCACCATCGCCAACCTCGGCGGGGGCGGTGGCACCAAGTTCAACGCGATCTTCTCGGACGTCACCTCGCTCAACGAGGGCGACGAGGTCCGCATCGCCGGTGTGCGCGTGGGTCAGGTCGAGAAGATCGCGATCCACGACGACCGCGAGGCGGAAGTCCAGTTCACGGTGTCGGAACGGGACTGGCTGCCGGCCGGCACCACCGCGACCATCCGCTTCCGGAACCTCGTGGGGCAGCGCTACATCGCGCTCGAACAGGGGGAGGGCCAGCAGGGCATGAAGATGAGCGGCGGCGACACGATCCCGATCGAGCGGACCAAGCCTGCCGTCAACCTCACCACGCTGTTCGACGGCTTCCGCCCGCTGTTCCAGACCCTCAGCGCCGAAGACGTCAACAAGTTGTCGTACCAGATCATCCAGGTGTTCCAGGGTGAGTCGGGAACCATCACGGAACTCGTCAAGAACACGGCAAGCCTCACCAACACCGTCGCCGACAAGGATCGGGTGATCGGTGCGGTGATCAACAACCTCAACGACGTGCTCGCCACGGTGAATCAGCGTGACGATCAACTCGATTCGCTGATCGTCAACACCCAGCAGCTCGTCACGGGCCTGGCGAACGAGCGGGGAACCGTCGGATCGGCGGTGACGTCCCTCGCGGGACTCACCGACGCGACGGCAGATCTGCTCGAACCCACCCGACCGTCCATCCAGGAATCCATCACGTCGCTGAACACGCTGGCGACGACGTTGAACCGCAACTCCGACACGGTCAACAGCGTTCTCCAGACGCTTCCGGTGAAGCTCGAGAAGCTCGGCCGGGCGGCCAGTTACGGATCCTGGTTCCAGTTCTACCTCTGTGGAGTCGACATCGTCGCAGGACCAGGTACCGCGCCCCAACTGAACCTGCCCACGGGCTTGCCCACCGTCAACCAGCCGATCTATACGAACTCGGCGAAACGGTGCACGCAGGACGGCCTACAGGAGTTGCAGACACGATGAGCAGACGTCGCAGCCCGGCAGTGGCTGGTGCCCTCGGCATTCTCGTGGTGCTGCTGGCCACCCTGTCGGCTTTCTTCCTCGATTCGCTGCCGTTCATCGGCGCCGGGTCGACCTATCACGCCGAATTCACCGAGGCGGCGGGCCTCAAGCCCGACAACGAGGTCCGGATCGCGGGCGTCAAGGTCGGCAAGGTCAGTTCCGTCGAACTCGACGGCGACCATGTGGACGTCGCCTTCAAGGTGTCGGATGCGTGGGTCGGCAACGAGACGTCCGCGTCCATCCAGATCAAGACGATCCTGGGCCAGAAGTACCTGGCCCTCGACCCCCGCGGCTCGGACACGCTGAACCCGAGTGACACGATCCCGTTGGACCGCACCACGTCGCCGTACGACGTGATCGAGGCGTTCTCGGCCGCCGCGCAGACGGTGGGTGACATCGACTCCGATCAGCTCGCGCAGAGCATGGTGACGCTGTCGCAGGCGTTCGAGGGGACTCCGACGGAGATCCGCGCGTCGCTGGACGGTGTCAGCAGGCTGTCGCAGACCATCGCCAGCCGCGATCAGGAACTGCAGAAGCTGTTCGCTGCGACCGGCAAGACCACCAAGGTCCTCGCCGATCGCAACGCCGAATTCAACCGGTTGATCAGCGACGCCGGGCTGCTGCTCGGTGAGCTCAACAGCCGTCAGCAGTCCATTTCCCAGCTGCTCACCGGAACTCAGCGGCTGTCGCAGCAGTTGACCGGACTCGTGCGCGACAACGAGGCCGCCATCGGTCCCGCGCTCGAACAGCTCGACGGTGTCGTCGAGATCCTGAAGGCCAACAACGAGAACCTGGACAAGGCGATGAAACTGTACGAGCCGTTCGTCCGCCTGTACACGAACGTGGTCGGTAACGGTCGCTGGTTCGACCAGGTCGTGGTGAACCTCCTGCCGCCGGGGTTGCCCGACATTCCGGGTCCGCGCGAACCCGTCCGCACGTTGGGGGGTAACTGATGGCAGACGTCGACAACGGAGCCGACCGCGGAGGACGCGGCGGGGTCGCCCTCATCGTGGGAATCGTCATCGTCGCGCTGGTGATCGCCGGCGCCCTGTGGTGGGTGTTCACCCTGGCGGGCACCACGAAGATCACCGCGTACTTCGACAAGTCGGTGGGCATCTACGAGGGCTCGGATGTGCGGGTCCTCGGTGTGAAGGTCGGGTCGGTCGACGGCGTCGAGCCGCTGGGCGATCAGGTGAAGGTCGACATGCGCGTCGATCGCGGCGTCGACATTCCCGCCGACGCGAAGGCCGCGCAGGTCACGCCGTCCGTGGTGTCCGACCGCTACATTCAGCTCGCGCCCGCCTACACGGGCGGCGAGAAGATGGCCAGCGGCGCGGTGATCTCGCGGGACCGCACCGCGACGCCCGTCGAGGTCGACCAGTTGTACGCGAGCATCGAGGAGCTCTCCACCGCGCTCGGCCCGGACGGGGCGAACAAGGAGGGGGCGCTGTCGCAGTTCGTCGAGACCGGCGCCGCCAACCTCGACGGCAACGGTGAAGCGCTGGGGCAGAGCATCACCCAGCTGTCCGACGCTGCCCGCACGCTCAACGACAGTCGCGGCGACCTCTTCGACACCGTGAAGAACCTCCAGGTCTTCGTGGGCGCACTGGCGGCCAACGATCAGCAGGTCCGCGACTTCAACTCGCAGCTCTCCGACCTGTCCGGATTCCTGGCGGGGGAGCGGGAGAACCTCGGTGCCGCCCTGAACCAGTTGGCGATCGCCCTCGGCGACGTCTCGAAGTTCGTAGCCGACAACCGGGAGATCCTCGCCGAGAACGTGAACGATCTGGTCCCGGTGACGCAGACCCTCGCCGACAACCGCGAGTCGCTGGTCAACTCGCTGACCCTGCTGCCCCTGGCGATCAGCAACCTGGCCAACTCCTACGACGCGGAATCCGGAAACCTGGCCTCGCGCCTGGCGTTCCCGGACCTGCAGGATCCGGCCGGCGTCGCCTGCAAGTTGATCGACCTCGGCAAGCTGGTTCCCGGCGATCCGCGTTTCGAGCAACTCGGACGTCAGATGCAGCCGCTGATCGACAACTGCGCCAACATCACGTCGCAGATCACGCAATCGGCGAAGACTCCGTCGCTCGTGCTTCCGTTCGGAATCATGAGTGCGGACAACATTCAGCGGACGGTCACTCCCGGCACGGTGCCGGGTGTCGTGTCGCCGCGATTCGAAGGCGCAACGGGAGGTGAGGGCGAATGAATCGGTCGGTAATCCTCGGCGCCGGTGCGTGCGCCGTCGCCATCGCAGTGACGTCCTGCTCGTCGGAGGGGATCTACGGGGTTCCACTACCGGGCGGTCCCGATGTCGGCGAACACCCCATGCATCTGACGATCCAGTTCGACGACGTCCTCGACCTCGTCCCGCAGTCCGCGGTCAAGGTCGACGGTGTCCCGGTGGGCCGGGTCGAAACGATCAAGGTGGCGCCGGACGGCTGGACGGCGGACGTGGAGGTCGTTCTCGACTCGTCGGTCGATCTCGCCGCCAACGCGGTCGCCGCCATCGAGCAGACGAACCTGCTCGGTGAGAAGTTCGTCCAGCTGTCCGAGCCGCCGGAGGACAAGGATCCCGCGCGCCTCGAGGACGGCGACACGATCACCCTCGACCGCACCCGCCACGCCACGGAGATCGAGCAGGTTCTCGGCGCGCTGTCGCTGCTGCTCAACGGTGGCGGCGTCGGCCAGTTGCAGCCGATCGTGCACGAACTGACCACCGCACTCGACGGGCGCGAGGATCGGGTCCGGGGACTCCTCGAACAGGCGAACACGCTCATCGACGGTCTCAACCAGCAGCGCGACGACATCACCCGCGCCCTGGACGGCCTCGACGCGCTGACCACGCGCGTGAACGAACAGAACGAGAAGATCGGACTGATCCTCGACGAGTTGCCGATCGCGGCGGAAGTGCTCAACGAGCAGCGCCCGCAGCTCACCCAGATGCTCACCCAACTGGACCGGCTCGGCACCGTCGGAACCGACGTGATCAACAGGTCGAAGGACAACCTGATCGCGGATCTCCTCGCACTGCGGCCGACCCTGAAGGCACTCGCCGATTCGGGTGACAACCTGCCCAATTCGCTCGCGTTCATCCCGACCGTCCCGTTCCCGGACGGCGTCGAGAAGATCGCGCTCGGCGGATCGGTCAACCTGTTCCTCACGGTCGACCTGCAGATCGGTGATGCTCTGAGCGCACTCGGCGTCGGCCAGGGCGACCCGGTGTACGTGCCGCCGAAGTTCGGTGATCCCAAGCCGATCGTCGATCCGTCGAACCCGTACTACAACGGCAACGGTCCGAAGCCGGGGTGGCCGACGGTGTCCCTGCTGCCGATTCCGCCAATCGTCCCCGCCCCGACGGGTCTGCGGATCCCGGGGCTCCCCGGCACCGCGCCCGCCGGCAACGGTGGTGCAGGGAACGGCGCAGCAGCACCGCCGCAGAACCCGCTCGGGGGACTGCTGGAGCAGTTCGGAATCGGGGGTGGACAGTGAGGTCACGACTGGTCAGGATCCAGCTCGTCGCATTCGCCATCGTGGCGATGCTCGGGCTGGTCTACGTCGGCGCCAAGTACGTCCGCCTCGACAATCTGCTCGGGTTCGGTGAGTACGACGTGAACGCGCAGTTCAAGGACTCCGGCGGCATCTTCACCGACGCCGAGGTCACGTACCGCGGAGTTCCCGTCGGCCGCGTCGGCGACCTGTCGCTGACCGCGGACGGCATCAACGTCGAGTTGAAGATCTCCTCGGGCGGGCCCGACATCCCGGCGTCGGCCAAGGCCGTCGTCGCCAACCGGTCCGCGATCGGTGAGCAGTACGTGGACCTTCAGCCCGATACAGACCAGGGGCCGTACCTCGAACAGGGCTCGGTGATCACCGAGGCCGACACGTCGACACCTGTTCCGGTCGAGCAGGTGCTGATGGCAACCGACGGTCTGGTCCGATCGGTTCCGGTCGACTCGCTGCGCACCGTCGTCACCCAGCTGGGGACGGCGTTCAACGGCAAGGGCGAGGATCTGCAGACGCTCGCGGATTCACTCTCCACGCTGACGAAGGACGGACTCGACGTCCTGCCCCAGACACTGGCACTCGTCAGGGACAGCCAGACGGTGCTGGCGACGCAGTCCGATCAGTCGTCCGCGATCGTGCAGTTCAGTTCGGACCTCGACGCGGTCGCCGCGCAGCTGCGGACCAGCGACCCCGATCTCCGCGCGATCATCGACAAGGGAATCCCGGCGAGCAACGAGGTCGGTCAGCTGGTCAACGAGATCGGTCCGAGCCTCACCACCGACCTGACGAATCTCGCCGCGGTCGGTGACAAGCTGGCTCCGCAGGCGATCGCGCTGCGGCCGATCCTGATGTTCCTGCCTGCCATCGCGGCGTCCGCGTCGACCGTGGCCCCCGGCGACGGCACGGTGCATCAGGGAATCGTCCTGGAAACCAACAATCCGCCGTCGTGCACACTCGGTTACGAAGGGACGCAGGAGATCCTGGCCGAGATGAAGCGGCAGGACCCGAACTTCGACGACACCCAGCAGGACTTCCCGTTCAACGCGAAGGCTAACTGCGACGCTCCCCAGGGAAGCGTGACGGGTGTGCGAAGTGCAGACCGCATCGTGTTCGCCGATCCGGACACGATCCAGCCGTGGGATTTCAAGCCGAAGGTCATGCCTGACACTCTCAACTTGAATCCCATCGCAACGCAGCTCGCGCCGCTCCTCGGGGTTACTCCCAAGTAGCATTCGGTTCCGGCCGAGGGCGAGTTGAAGATAACAATCAGTAGGGTATTGGTGTGACGCGAATTACCACGCCCCTGGAGTCGGGACAACCGGCTCCGGGGAAGGACAGAACTCTGAAGGCCTCGTTTGCTGCGGTGACCGCACTGGTGGTGATCGCGGTTGTCGCAGCCGGATGGTTCGGCTTCGGGTGGGCGCGAGCGCTCTTCGTGGACAAGCCGATCGCCGACGCACGCGATTCCGCGTTGACGGGCGCCCAGCAGGCCGCGATCAATCTCAACTCGGTCGATTCCGCGGACCTCGAAGGATCGTTCGAGAACATGAAGTCGTCGATCACCGGCGACAAGATGAACCAGGACCTCCAGGCGACCGTGGACGGGTTCACCGACCAGATGCGTCAATCGGGAGCGGCGAGCAAGGCCGAGCTGATCCAGGGCACACTCACGGAACTGAACACGGACGACGGCACCGCGAAGGCGCTGGTCGTCGTGGCCGTCACCACCACGTGGCCGGACCGCTTCGACAAGGCCAAGGTGACGATGCGGATGGACGTCCAGGACGTGGACGGGGTCTGGAAGGCTTCGTCGGTCGAACCGGTGGGCGGACGTATTCCGCTCGAGAGCGGTCCGGTGCCCGCCGCCGGCGCGGCCCCCGCCCCGGCCCCCACCGAACCGGCTCCCGCCGAGCAGGCGCCGGCCGAACAGGTGCCCGAGGGCGACAGCAGCGGCCAGTAGTCCTGATGTGCCGCGGCGGCGTGCTGCCGTGGTGTCCACGTCGACGACAGCTCGTCGTGCAATGAGAAAGTGGTGAACTATGCCCCCCAAGCGCCGAAACAACGTGCCGGACAGCGCTGCAAAGGGCAGGCGTCCGCGCGTAGCGGGGACCCGTCAGACAACGCCGAAGCCTCCCCGATCGGACACCCCGGTCGACAAGACGGAACCGGTGACAACGCCGGACACGGTGAAGAAGCCGGAACAGGTCGAGAAGGCCGAGACGCCCGCCGCGGCGACCGCGGCCGCCACCGGCACGGCACCGGTTCCCGAGACGACGAACGCTCCCGCCGCGGACAAGCCCGACCCGGACACGACCGTATCGATGGCCAAGACGGTGTCGACGGCGAAGGCTGTGTCGACGGCGAAGGCTGTGTCGGCGGGGAAGGCGAAGGTTCCCAACCTTCAACCGCGCATCAGCACGCAGCAGGCTCCCGCCGTCGCCGAGACCGCGACCGACGCACGCAGCGGGACCGGTCGCGTCACGTGGAAGCTCGTCGGGATCCTCGGGGCGGTCGCGGTGGTGCTCGGTGTGTTCGCGGTCGTCGCGGCGTTCAAACCCGGAGCGAACATCACGAACATCACGAACACCGCGTGGGTCGACGCGGGAGCAACCGCCGAGGTGACCAAGGCGGGCACCGAGGCGATCGAGACGCTGTACACCTACAGCTACGAGACGATCGATCAGGACTTCGACAAGGCGCGCGGCTATCTCGATGACGCCAAGCGGGAAGAGTTCGACTCGACCGCCGACACGACCAAGCAAGCTGCCATCCAGACCAAGACGGCCACGCAGGCGTCCGTCACCGACATCGGGGTCACGGTGCTCGACGGTGACCGCGCCGAACTGCTCGCGCACATGAACGTCAGCGCCACCGGTGACGCCGTTGCTCAGGGCAGTGCCGCCACGCCGCTGTCGATCAAGATGGAGAAGATCGACGGCAAATGGGTGCTGTCCGACATCTCCGACAGCGAGGGCTGACCTATTTCGGAAAGGTTTGGACCGGAACGAGATTCGTACGCCGGATGACGTCGCGCGTCGAATTGAGTTCTCGGGCAGAGTGAATCGGTTACGGGAATCGGAACACCTTCACGATTGAATGGGAACCCCTTGCTGTGGTGACGGTTTCGGTCGGTCGGATGGCCCAGGGGTGGCCGGCTTCCGTGCCAGGAATCCTGGTGCCCACCAATTGGCCTCGCCCATCAACTTCACCAGCGCGGGCACCAGCATCATGCGGATGACGGTGGCGTCGATGAGCAGCGCGATGATCATGCCGAGACCGATGAACCGCATCATCGTCAGTTCCGAGAGCGTGAACGCTCCGGTGACGACGATCAGGAGTGCGGCCGCCGCCGTCACGATGCGTCCGGTGTGCGCCGTGCCGATCCGCACGGCCTCCTCGGTGGACGCGCCCGCGTCGTGGGCCTCGACCATCCGCGACAACAGGAAGATCTCGTAGTCGGTCGAGAGCCCGAAGACCACCGCGATGATGAGGACCACCATCGTCGCGGGCAGGGGCCCCGGCGTCACGCCGAGAAAATCTGCGCCGTGACCGTCCTCGAAGATCCACGTGAGCACACCGAACGAGGCGGCGAGGCTGAGGGTGGCCATGGCGATCGCCTTCAGGGGGAGCACCACGGACCGGAACGCGAGCAGCATCAGCACGAAGGTGACGGCCACCATGATTCCGATCATCCACGGCAGCCGGGCGCCCATCGCGTCCAGCCCGTCGGCGGTCAGGGCGTTCACACCACCCAGCATCTTCACGGTGCCGTCCGGGGTGGGGAGGTCGCGCAGGGCGGCGGCCGTAGCCATGGCCCCCGCGGTCCGGTCCGCGTCGTCGAAGACGGCCCGGATGGCGACGAACGTGTCGGTGGCGCCGACCGGCACCACCCGCTGGACCCCGTCGACCGCAGCGGTCGCTGCGAAGAACTCTGCCGTGGCGGCCGGCCGCGGCGCCTTGCCGTCGCTGCCTTGCAGCACGAGCGTCGCCCCGTTGTTGGCGAGCGGGAAATCTGCGGCGAGATCGTCGACGGCGACCCGGAGTGGATGGCCCGCCGGCAGTCCGGTGTGATCGAGATCGCCCAGCGACGCGCCTGCCAGGGGCGCGGCGAGCACCAGCAGCACCGCGACGATCGCCGTCGCGATCGGGACGGGCCGCCGCATCACGCGTTCGGCGACGCCGCCCCAGAACCGGTGCGCCCGGTCCTCGCCGCGTTCGACCACTCCCCGTCGCCAGGTCAGCGAGTTGATGCGAGGCCCGAGCAGTGCGAGGGCGGCGGGCAGTGCCGACAGTGTCAGCACCGCGGCGATCGCGATGGCCGCCATCCCGCCGTAGGCGAAGGACCGCACGATGGCCTGGGGAAACACGAGCATGCCCACGAAACCGCACACCAGGAGGAGCGCGGAGAACCCCACGGTCCGGCCCGCGGTGGCGAGCGTCCGGCGGACGGCGTCGTCGGTGCCTGTGCCGGACCGCAGCTCCTCACGGAACCGGGTCACCACGAACAGTCCGTAGTCGATCGACATGCCCAGCCCGACGAGACTCGCGATGTTCACCGAGAATGCGCTGACCTCGGTGAAGTACGAGATCACCCGCAGAGCGCCGAGGGCGCCGAGAATCGCGAGACCGCCGACGCACAGCGGTACGGCCGCGCCGACGAGGCCGCCGAAGATGACGAGGAGCAGGAGCAGCAGGATCGGGAACGACACCGCCTCGGCCCGCAACAGGTCGCTCTCGGACACCTCGTTGAAGGCGTTGGCGGCGGCGCTGAAACCGCTGAACTCCGCGGCCGTGCCGTCGATGACCAGCAGCTGCCGGAGGTCGTGGTACGCGGAGATCCGAGTGTTCTCGTCGCCGCTCAGCGACAGCACCACGAGTCCCTCGGTGCCGTCGGTGGACCGCAGGAACTCCTTCGCCTGGGGCGGCGCGGACCAGTACGACAGGGGAGTGTCGGCGAGCACGCCGGGGTCGATCCGCGCGAGGTGGGCGGCGACTTCGGGGCCGAGGTCGTCGATCGTCGAACCCGGACGCGCGTGGTAGGTCACCGCCAGATCGGGGGTCTGCCTGCCGAAAGCCCCCTCGATCAGGCGCTCGACGCGCGCGGACTCGCTGGCCGGGTCGGTGTACCCGCCGAGGCTGAGCCGGTCGAACACCCCCGAACCCCACGCCCCGCCGAGCAGCACCAGCAGCACCGTGGCGGCGAGAACCAGCTTCGGTCTGGCGACGACGAACGAACTCCAGCGCGTCACGGCTCTGCTTCCCTCGAGAAATCGACGGCGATCGCGTGGGCATATTGTTCACCGCCCGTCGGCAGCTGGAAAGGGGTGCCGGGACGAGCCGCGGGCCTCGCGAAACGACACGACACGCCCTCAGACTCTTGACGCCGCGATGATCACGCGTCACTCTGATGCGTGAACATGCGCAGTGACGCGTGGCCGAGCGCCCGGCTGGGTGCTGTTTCGGGTGCCCGACTCGACATCTACTGAGTTTGGGTGTACTTTTGGACGTTGCGCTGGCTGCCTCCTGTCCACCTCTCGTCCGTACCGCTGCGAAGTGATTCACTCTTCAGCAACTGTGACGAGTTTCGTTCGGGTTGTGACCAGCGAAATTCGAAGCAGATACAGCGGCGGTCGCAACAGCAAGAGCGGCCCGCGTGAGGTGCTGGAAGGACGCATCTTGGCAGTCTCTAGCCAGACCAAGGCAGTTTCCGGAATCCCCGGAGCCCCGAAGAGGGTTTCGTTCGCAAAGATTCGCGAACCCCTCGAAGTTCCCGGGCTTCTTGATCTACAAACCGATTCGTTCGAGTGGTTGATCGGTGCGCAGAGCTGGCGCGAACGCGCCGCCGCTCGTGGCGACAGCGCAATCTCCGGCGGTCTCGAGGACATTCTCGCGGAGCTTTCCCCGATCGAGGATTTCTCGGGCTCGATGTCTCTGTCCTTCTCGGACCCGCGCTTCGACGAGGTGAAGGCCTCGACGGACGAGTGCAAAGACAAGGACATGACCTACGCGGCGCCTCTGTTCGTCACCGCGGAGTTCATCAACAACAACACCGGTGAGATCAAGAGCCAGACGGTCTTCATGGGCGACTTCCCGATGATGACCGACAAGGGCACGTTCATCATCAACGGCACCGAGCGTGTCGTGGTCTCGCAGCTGGTGCGTTCCCCTGGCGTCTACTTCGACCACTCCGTCGACAAGGGCACCGAAAAGGACCTGCACAGCGTCAAGGTCATCCCGGGCCGTGGTGCATGGCTCGAGTTCGACGTGGACAAGCGCGACACGGTCGGCGTCCGCATCGACCGCAAGCGCCGCCAGCCCGTCACCGTGCTGCTGAAGGCCCTCGGCTGGACCACCGAGCAGATCGCCGAGCGCTTCGGCTTCTCGGAGATCCTCATGGCGACCCTCGAGAAGGACAACACCGCAGGCACCGACGAGGCGCTGCTCGACATCTACCGCAAGCTGCGTCCGGGCGAGCCGCCGACCAAGGAGAGCGCCCAGACGCTCCTGGAGAACCTGTTCTTCAAGGACAAGCGCTACGACCTGGCTCGCGTGGGCCGCTACAAGATCAACAAGAAGCTGGGCCTGAACACCGGGCAGCCGATCGTCGCGTCGACCCTCACCGAGGAAGACATCGTCGCCACCATCGAGTACCTGGTGCGCCTGCACGCCGGTGACACCGAGATGACCGCCCCCGGCGGCGTCGCGGTGCCCGTCGAGGTCGACGACATCGACCACTTCGGCAACCGTCGTCTGCGCACGGTCGGTGAGCTCATCCAGAACCAGATCCGCGTGGGCCTGTCCCGCATGGAGCGCGTGGTTCGTGAGCGCATGACCACCCAGGACGTCGAGGCGATCACGCCGCAGACGCTGATCAACATCCGGCCCGTCGTGGCTGCGATCAAGGAGTTCTTCGGAACGTCCCAGCTGTCGCAGTTCATGGACCAGAACAACCCGCTGTCGGGGCTGACGCACAAGCGTCGTCTGTCCGCCCTCGGCCCGGGTGGTCTGTCCCGTGAGCGTGCCGGCCTCGAGGTGCGAGACGTTCACCCGTCGCACTACGGCCGCATGTGCCCGATCGAGACCCCCGAAGGTCCGAACATCGGTCTGATCGGTTCGCTGTCCGTGTACGCACGGGTCAACCCGTTCGGATTCATCGAGACGCCGTACCGCAAGGTCGAGGGTGGCCAGGTCACCGACCAGGTCGACTACCTGACCGCGGACGAAGAGGACCGCCACGTCGTCGCGCAGGCCAACTCGGCCGTCGACGCCAACGGTCACTTCACCGACGATCGCGTTCTGGTCCGTCGTAAGGGCGGCGAGGTCGAGTTCGTCTCGTCCGCCGAGATCGACTACATGGACGTCTCGCCGCGGCAGATGGTGTCCGTCGCGACCGCGATGATCCCGTTCCTCGAGCACGACGACGCCAACCGTGCCCTGATGGGCGCGAACATGCAGCGTCAGGCGGTGCCGCTCGTTCGCAGCGAGGCCCCGCTGGTCGGTACCGGCATGGAGTTGCGTGCCGCCGTCGACGCGGGCGACGTCATCGTCACCGAGAAGACCGGTGTCGTCGAAGAGGTCTCCGCCGACTACGTCACGGTCATGGCCGACGACGGCAGCCGCAAGACGTACCGGATGCGCAAGTTCGCGCGTTCCAACCAGGGCACCTGCGCCAACCAGCGTCCGATCGTGGACGAGGGACAGCGTGTCGAGTCCGGACAGGTCCTCGCCGACGGCCCCTGCACCGAGAACGGTGAGATGGCGCTCGGCAAGAACCTGCTCGTCGCGATCATGCCGTGGGAAGGCCACAACTACGAGGACGCGATCATCCTGTCGCAGCGCCTCGTGGAAGAAGACGTCCTCACCTCGATCCACATCGAGGAGCACGAGATCGATGCCCGCGACACCAAGCTCGGTGCCGAGGAGATCACTCGCGACATCCCGAACGTCTCCGACGAGGTCCTCGCCGACCTCGACGAGCGCGGCATCATCCGCATCGGTGCCGAGGTTCGTGACGGCGACGTGCTGGTCGGAAAGGTCACGCCGAAGGGCGAGACCGAGCTGACCCCGGAGGAGCGCCTGCTGCGCGCCATCTTCGGTGAGAAGGCGCGCGAGGTTCGCGACACGTCGCTGAAGGTTCCCCACGGTGAGACCGGCAAGGTCATCGGCATCCGCGTGTTCTCGCGCGACGACGACGACGATCTGCCCCCCGGTGTCAACGAGCTGGTCCGCGTCTACGTGGCACAGAAGCGCAAGATCCAGGACGGCGACAAGCTCGCCGGCCGCCACGGCAACAAGGGCGTCATCGGCAAGATCCTCCCGCAGGAGGACATGCCGTTCCTGCCCGACGGCACGCCGATCGACATCATCCTGAACACCCACGGTGTTCCGCGTCGTATGAACATCGGTCAGATCTTGGAGACCCACCTCGGGTGGATCGGCAAGACCGGCTGGAACGTTCAGATCGCCGGCGACGGCTCCCGGCCCGATTGGGCGGAGCAGCTGCCGGAGGAGATGCTGTCGGCGCCTTCCGACTCCAACATCGCCACCCCCGTGTTCGACGGCGCCAAGGAAGACGAGCTCACCGGTCTCCTCGGTTCGACGCTGCCGAACCGCGACGGCGAGGTCATGGTCGCGTCCGACGGAAAGGCCACGTTGTTCGACGGCCGTTCCGGCGAGCCGTTCCCGTACCCGGTCTCGGTCGGCTACATGTACATCATCAAGCTGCACCACCTGGTCGACGACAAGATCCACGCTCGGTCGACCGGTCCGTACTCGATGATCACCCAGCAGCCGCTCGGCGGTAAGGCCCAGTTCGGTGGCCAGCGCTTCGGTGAGATGGAGTGCTGGGCGATGCAGGCCTACGGCGCGGCATACACGCTGCAGGAACTGCTCACCATCAAGTCCGACGACGTGGTGGGTCGAGTCAAGGTGTACGAGGCCATCGTCAAGGGCGAGAACATCCCCGAGCCGGGTATCCCCGAGTCGTTCAAGGTGCTCCTGAAGGAGCTCCAGTCGCTCTGCCTCAACGTGGAGGTGCTGTCCTCGGACGGCGCGGCCATCGCGATGGCGGACGGCGACGACGAGGACCTGGAGCGGGCCGCAGCGAACCTGGGCATCAACCTGTCCCGGAACGAGGCGGCGACGGTCGACGACCTCGCGAACTAGTTTTCGGTCCCCGGGTCACGGAAATCCGTGCCCCGGGGGCGTAGTTCACATTTGAATTGGCAGTCAGGAATCGGCGGGTGACCGTTGATCCACAATCCCTCTGGGGAAAGGAAGTTACGTGCTCGACGTCAACTTCTTCGATGAACTCCGCATTGGCCTCGCCAGTGCAGAGGACATCCGCAATTGGTCCTACGGCGAGGTCAAGAAGCCGGAGACCATCAACTACCGCACGCTCAAGCCCGAGAAGGACGGCCTCTTCTGCGAGAAGATCTTCGGCCCCACCCGGGACTGGGAGTGCTACTGCGGCAAGTACAAGCGTGTCCGCTTCAAGGGCATCATCTGTGAGCGCTGCGGCGTCGAGGTGACCCGCGCCAAGGTTCGTCGTGAGCGCATGGGCCACATCGAACTGGCTGCCCCGGTCACCCACATCTGGTACTTCAAGGGCGTGCCCAGCCGTCTCGGCTACCTGCTCGACCTGGCGCCGAAGGATCTCGAGAAGATCATCTACTTCGCCGCATACGTCATCGTCGGTGTCGACGAGGAACTGCGTCACAACGAGCTGTCCACGCTCGAAGCCGAGATGCAGGTCGAGAAGAAGACCGTCGCCGATCAGCGCGACGCCGACCTCGAGGCCCGCGCTCAGAAGCTCGAAGCCGACATCGCCGAGCTGGAGGCGGAGGGCGCCAAGTCCGACGTCCGCCGCAAGGTCAAGGACGGCGGCGAGCGCGAGATGCGTCAGCTCCGTGACCGCGCGCAGCGCGAGCTGGATCGTCTCGACGAGATCTGGACCACGTTCACCAAGCTCAGCGTCAAGCAGCTCATCGTCGACGAACTGCTGTACCGCGAGCTCGTCGACCGCTACGGCGAGTACTTCACGGGCGCCATGGGTGCCGAGTCGATCCAGAAGCTCATGGAGAGCTTCGACATCGACGCCGAGGCCGAGAACCTCCGCGAGACCATCCGCAGCGGCAAGGGGCAGAAGAAGCTCCGCGCGCTGAAGCGTCTCAAGGTCGTCGCCGCGTTCCAGGCCAACCAGAACTCGCCCATGGGCATGGTTCTCAACGCCGTCCCGGTGATCCCGCCGGAGCTGCGTCCGATGGTTCAGCTCGACGGTGGCCGTTTCGCCACCTCCGACCTGAACGACCTGTACCGCCGCGTCATCAACCGCAACAACCGCCTCAAGCGACTGATCGACCTCGGTGCCCCCGAGATCATCGTCAACAACGAGAAGCGGATGCTGCAGGAGTCCGTGGACGCGCTGTTCGACAACGGCCGTCGCGGCCGTCCCGTCACGGGTCCCGGTAACCGCCCGCTGAAGTCCCTGAGCGACTTGCTCAAGGGCAAGCAGGGTCGTTTCCGTCAGAACCTGCTCGGTAAGCGCGTCGACTACTCGGGTCGTTCCGTCATCGTCGTCGGCCCGCAGCTCAAGCTGCACCAGTGCGGTCTGCCGAAGCTGATGGCTCTCGAGCTGTTCAAGCCGTTCGTGATGAAGCGCCTGGTCGACCTGAACCACGCGCAGAACATCAAGTCCGCCAAGCGCATGGTGGAACGTCAGCGCGCGCAGGTGTGGGACGTCCTCGAAGAGGTCATCGCCGAGCACCCCGTGCTGCTGAACCGTGCACCGACGCTGCACCGCCTGGGCATCCAGGCCTTCGAGCCGCAGCTGGTCGAGGGCAAGGCCATTCAGCTCCACCCGCTGGTGTGTGAGGCCTTCAACGCCGACTTCGACGGTGACCAGATGGCCGTGCACCTTCCGCTGTCCGCGGAGGCGCAGGCCGAGGCACGCATCCTGATGCTGTCGTCGAACAACATCCTGTCGCCCGCGTCGGGTCGACCGCTCGCCATGCCCCGTCTGGACATGGTCACCGGTCTGTACCACCTGACCCGGTTGGACGAGGGTGCCACCGGTGAGCTCGCAGCGTCGACCGGCGACGAAGCGGAGCAGGGCGTGTACTCCTCGCCCGCCGAGGCTCAGATGGCCGTCGACCGCGGTGCGCTCGTCGTGCAGGCGAAGATCAAGGTGCGGCTCACGCAGCAGCGCCCGCCCCGTGACATCGAGGCGGACCTGTTCCCCGAGGGCTGGAACTACGGTGACGGCTGGACGGCGGAGACGACGCTGGGTCGCGTGCTCTTCAACGAGCTGCTTCCCGCGGACTACCCGTTCGTCAACGAGCAGATGCCGAAGAAGCGTCAGGCGACGATCATCAACGATCTCGCCGAGCGCTACCCCATGATCGTGGTCGCGCAGACCGTCGACAAGCTGAAGGACGCCGGCTTCTACTGGGCCACGCGTTCGGGTGTCACGGTCTCGATCTCCGACGTCCTCGTGCCGCCGGAGAAGGCTCAGATCATGGAGTCCTTCGAGGCTCAGGCCGACCAGATCGAGAAGAAGTACCAGCGTGGTGCTCTGAACAAGACCGAGCGCAACAGCGCCCTGGTCAAGATCTGGTCCGAGGCCACCGACGAGGTCGGTAAGGCCATGGAGGCCCACTTCCCCGACGACAACCCGATCCCGATGATCGTGAAGTCCGGCGCCGCCGGCAACATGACTCAGGTTCGGTCGCTCGCCGGCATGAAGGGTCTGGTGACCAACCCGAAGGGTGAGTTCATCCCGCGTCCGATCAAGTCCTCCTTCAAGGAAGGCCTGACCGTTCTCGAGTACTTCATCAACACGCACGGTGCCCGTAAGGGTCTGGCCGACACCGCGCTCCGCACCGCCGACTCGGGTTACCTGACCCGTCGTCTGGTGGACGTCTCGCAGGACGTCATCGTCCGCGAGGTCGACTGTGGAACCGAGCGCGGCATCGTCACCACGATCGCCGAGAAGCAGGCCGACGGATCGATGATCCGCGACGCCCACGTGGAGACGAGCACGTACGCCCGCACCCTGGCCGCCGACGCGGTCGACGAGAACGGCAACGTCATCGTCGAGCGTGGACACGACCTGGGCGACCCGGCCATCGACGCGCTGCTCGAGGCAGGCATCACGCAGGTCAAGGTCCGTTCGGTGCTCACCTGCACCACCGGCACCGGCGTCTGCGCCACCTGCTACGGCCGCTCCATGGCCACCGGCAAGCTCGTCGACATCGGTGAGGCCGTCGGTATCGTCGCCGCGCAGTCCATCGGTGAGCCCGGCACCCAGCTGACCATGCGTACGTTCCACCAGGGTGGTGTCGCCGGAGACGACATCACCGGTGGTCTGCCGCGTGTTCAGGAGCTGTTCGAGGCCCGCGTCCCCAAGGGCAAGGCCCCGATCGCCGACGTCAGCGGCCGTGTGCAGCTCGAGGACGGCGACCGCTTCTACAAGATCACCATCGTCCCGGACGACGGTGGCGAAGAGGTTGTCTACGACAAGCTCTCGAAGCGTCAGCGTCTGCGTGTCTTCAAGCACGACGACGGCACCGAACGCCTTCTGGCCGACGGTGACCACGTCGAGGTCGGTCAGCAGCTCATGGAAGGTGCTGCCGATCCGCACGAGGTGCTGCGTGTCATGGGCCCCCGTCAGGTGCAGATCCACCTCGTCAACGAGGTCCAGGAGGTGTACCGGAGCCAGGGTGTGTCGATCCACGACAAGCACATCGAGGTCATCGTGCGCCAGATGCTGCGTCGCGTCACGATCATCGACTCGGGTGCGACGGAGTTCCTGCCCGGTTCGCTGACCGAGCGTGCCGACTTCGAGGCGGCCAACCGCCGGGTCGTCGCCGAGGGTGGCGAGCCGGCAGCCGGACGTCCGGTGCTGATGGGTATCACCAAGGCATCGCTGGCGACCGACTCGTGGCTGTCCGCGGCGTCGTTCCAGGAGACCACTCGCGTGCTGACCGATGCGGCGATCAACTGCCGCAGCGACAAGCTGATCGGTCTGAAGGAAAACGTGATCATCGGAAAGCTGATCCCTGCCGGTACCGGTATCAACCGTTACCGCAACATCCAGGTTCAGCCGACCGAAGAGGCCCGCGCTGCTGCGTACGCGGTTCCGTCGTACGACGACCAGTACTACAGCCCGGACGGCTTCGGCCAGAACACCGGTGCCGCGGTGCCGCTGGACGATTACGGTTTCAGCAACGATTACCGGTAGGCGCTCCGCGCCTGTGAGTGGTTGACGAGTCCCAGGACTCGCCGAGCACTCACCAACGGACGAAGGCCCCACCCCTCTCTCTTCGGGGGTGGGGCCTTCATCTGGTTTCGGTGCCTCCAGCCGTGTCGAGCCTTGTCGCAGGATGTTCGCCGTTGCTAGCGTCGAATGATGGCCCGGTCGAGGTTCGCCGTCGCGCTCGCACTCGCCGCCGTCGTGGGAGTCGCGACCTCCTGCACGGCCTCGGACACCCAGCAGAGCGAGGCGACGTCGTCTGCGGCGCCGGCCTCGTCCGGCACCCCCACGGTGATCACCCCGGTGGTCGCGGACGTGGTGGCCGCACCGATCCCGGTGACGGGCAGCGACGGCCGCGTGCACCTGGCCTACGAACTGCGGCTGACGAACACCGGTTCGCAGTCGGCGACGATCACGTCGCTGCAGGTGAAGGGTGACGGCCGCACACTGGTGGACCTGAGCGGCGATGCGCTGACACCGTGGTTCCAGGCCCTGGGCGGCGGTCCGAAGGCCGGCAACGTCCTCGCCCCCGGACAGCAGGGGCTGGTGTGGATCGACGCGACCCTCGACAGTCCCGACGACGTGCCGCGGAGCCTCGACCACGTCGTGAACGTCGACTTCCCGCAGGCGACGTCGCTCGTGCCGAAGCAACTCGCCGAGAACGTGGCGGACACGAACGTCGACACCCGCGAGGCCGTCCGGATCCGCTCGCCGCTCGACGGTCCGCGTTGGCTCGACGGCACCGGCTGCTGCACGGTCACCTCCCACCGCGCCGCCGTGCTGCCGATCAACGGCCGGATGCTGGCGGCCGAGCGTTTCGCGATCGATTTCGTCCAACTCGACGAGCAGGGTCGGATCTACACCGGCGACCAAAAGCAGCTGTCGAGCTACGCGTACTACGGCGCGCCGGTCCGCGCCGTGTCGGACGGCGAAATCATCGCCGTCGTGGGCGATCTGTCCGAACAGGTCCCGGGGGCCAGTCCACAGGGACTGCCGCTCGACCAATACGGCGGGAACCACGTCGTGCAGGCGATCGGGGACGGTCGATTCGCGTTCTACGCGCACCTGCAGCCCGGCAGCGTGGACAACATCAGCGTCGGCCAGAACCTGCGGGCGGGCGAGCAGATCGGGTTGCTCGGCAACAGCGGAAACACCGACGCGCCGCACCTGCACTTCCATGTGATGGACGGGCCGGACTTCCTGGCGTCGAACGGCATTCCGTTCGAGTTCGAGAACTTCGACCTCGACGGCCGGGTGACGGGGGAGAGCTTCGAGGCCGCGGCGACCGCCGGCGCCCCGGTCGTCGACGAGGCGGGGACGCAGACCGGATCGCGCACCGACGAGATGCCGCTGTACCTCGACGTCGTGACGTTCCCGGGCAGCTAGCCGAGGAGCAGCGCCCGAGCACCAGCCGGCACTCGCCCCGCGACGACTATCCTCGACATCACCTGTCCGATATGCGTGGTTCGCTGAACGGAGACGAGATGTCCGAGAAGAAGATCGATCGCGTGAAGGCCGAGTCGGCACTCGAAGTTGTGCGGGAGAGCCCGACGATCGCGCTCATCACCGTCGCGCCGGCGCTGGTCGTCTTCGGCGTGGTCTGGTGGCTGTTCGGATTCTGGTCCGCGCTGGTGCTGGTCCTGATTCTCGGTGTCGTCGCCGTCGTCGGCCGGAAGTTGTTCTGAGGCCGCTACCGCGGAACGTGGAACGTGGCGAGTGACGCCGCGCTCGACGTGAGTTCGTCCCACTCGCACGGCACCGTGAGGACGGCGAGCGCGGACGTCGGGAACTTCTCCCGCATCAGGTTGGCATCCCCGGTGTCGGGGTTGCCGGCCAGATCGAGCGCGGTGGACGGCATACCGGGGGCGTGCCCGACCACCAGCAGGGTGCGCACCGACGGCTCGATCCGCACGATCTCCATCAGCACCTCCGACGGGTATGCGCCGTAGAGTTCCTCGGCGAACCGGGTGGGAGCGCCGACCCGGGTCGCCTCCAGCGTTTCCCGGGTCCGCCGCGACGTCGAGCACAGCACGGCGTCGATCGGCGGCTGAGTGGACCGCAGCCACTCGCCGGCCAGACCCGCCTGCGTGCGCCCGCGCGGCGCCAGCGGCCGCTCGTGATCCGCGACCCCCTCCGGGTACGCCGACTTGCCGTGGCGCATGAGGATCAGCGTGCGATTCCGCGACGGGCTGTGCGAGGCCATGGGTAGACGCTAGCGCCCCGCGCCTGATCAGGTGGTGAGCGGCCCGACGTGGGCCACCGCCCGCAGCGCGTCGTCGACCAGGAACCACACCGTCAGCGACGTGTCGTCCCTGCGCCTGCGAAGGACGATCCTGTCGGTCGACACGATGGGCGCGAGGTATTCGAGCACCGCGCGGTGGGGGTTGTCGACGAGGCGGCCGCCGCCGGGATGCTCGTGGTCGGCGAGCAGTTCCTCGACCGCCTGCCAGTAGACGGCGTTGTTGACGTGGTCGAAGGGATCTATGTCGGTGCGGCGCAGAACGAACTCGCTGTCCTCGATCCCGTCCTCGTCGGCGGTAGGCGCGTTCTCGACGAGCCACCGTTTCCACTTCAGCCGGTGTTCCTCCGCGGACTCCCCGAGGCGTTCGATGAACCCGTCGTCGATGCGGGTGGGCATGCCCGTTTCGCCGCTGATGTGGATCCAGAACCCCTCGGTCTCGATCAGCGCGCCCGCCTCACCCTGGATCTGCACGCGCATGTTCGTCCAGCGCGTCGACAGTGCCGAGCACCAGCGTCGGAGGTGTACGCGTTCGGGCCACACGGCGGGCCGCAGGACGTCGATGACGGTGCGCCGGACGATCCACAGCGGGTGGCTGTCGGCGGCGTCGACGGCGTCGAGGTTGTCCAGACCGGCGTCCTGCAGGTAGCGCGCGATGCCGTCGAGGCGGAGTCGTTTGGCGGCGTCGATGTCGCCGGTGCGGACCGGCCAGGACGTCTCGAAGAAGCGGCCGCGTGAGGGCGGAGCGGCGAGGGGTCGGTCGAGTGCCAAGGTGTGGTTCCTTCGCTCGTGGACGGGGCCCTGATTCTTTCATCCGGCGCCGGTGCTTGTTTGCGGACGCGATTCTCAGTACAGTTCATATAACTGTTACTGCGTGTAACACAAATGAGTTCGATGGTCCGGACAGGTGTGAGGAAACCGCAATGGCATATGTCATCACCCAGGCGTGCTGCAACGACGCGAGCTGCGTCTCCGCATGCCCCGTGAACTGCATCCACCCGACGCCGGAGGAACGGGAATTCGCGCAGACCGAGATGCTGCACATCGACCCGGAAACCTGCATCGACTGCGGGGCCTGCGTCGATGCCTGTCCGGTCGACGCGATCTTCCCCGAAGACAAGCTCCTCGGTTCGCTCACCCGCTACAAGGACATCAACGCCGAGTACTACACGACCAACCCCATGCCGACCGGGTGGATCCCGCTCACGCCCGCGACCCCGCCGCGCCGCGACCTGGGCACGTTGCGGGTCGCCGTCGTCGGCGCCGGCCCGGCCGCCTGCTACGCCGCGGGTGAACTGCTCGAACGTTCGGACGTCGAGGTCGAGATGTTCGAGAAGCTGCCGACCCCGTGGGGGCTCGTCCGCGCCGGCGTCGCGCCCGACCATCCCGGCACCAAGGAGGTGACCCGGATGTTCGAATGGAGTCTCGACCGGCCGAACTTCGAGTTCCATCTCAACGTCGAGGTCGGCAAGCACGTCACCCACGACGAACTGCTGGAGAACCATCACGCCGTCATCTACGCCGTCGGGGCGTCGAGCGACCGGCGGCTGGGAATCCCGGGTGAGGACCTCCCCGGCGTGCACGCCGCCACGGAGTTCGTGGCCTGGTACAACGGCCACCCGGACTACGCGGGACGCACGTTCGACCTGTCCGCCACGCGAGCGGTGATCGTCGGTAACGGCAACGTCGCGCTCGACGTGGCCCGCATCCTCACGATGAACGTCGAGGAGCTGGAGCGGACGGACATCGCCGATCACGCTCTCGCCGCGCTGCGGCGCAGCAACATCGAGGAGGTCGTGCTCCTCGGCCGTCGTGGACCGGCGCAGGCCGCGTACAGCAACCCGGAGTTCCTGGCGCTCGGCGACCTCGAGAACGTGGACCTCGTCATCGACGACGCCGACCTGGACCTCGATGCGGCCAGCGCGGCGCTGCTGGACGATCCGGCGACCGCGATGAAGGTCCGGCTGGCGCGGGAGTTCGCGCAGCGCGCGCCCCGCCCCGGTCACAAGCGCATCGTGTTCCGCTACCTGACGTCGCCGATCGAGGTCACCGGCACCGGCAAGGCCGAGGCCCTGCGTTACGGGCGCAACGAACTGGTGGTCGACGAATCCGGCGCGCTGTCCGCCCGGGCCCGCGGTGAGGAGGGTTCGCTGGAGACCTCGCTCGTGCTGCGCTCCATCGGGTATCGCGGCAATCCCGTCGGCGGCGTCGCCTTCGACGACAGGCGCGGCGTGATCCCCAACGAGCACGGGCGGGTCACCGACCGGGTGTATGTCACCGGGTGGATCAAGCGCGGTCCCAGCGGGGTCATCGGCACCAACAAGGCGTGCGCCAAGGAGACCGTGTCGTCGCTGCTCGCGGATTTCGAGTCCGGCAAACTCCTCGGCACGGTCGGGACCCGCAAAGAC
Source organism: Rhodococcus sp. T2V (assembly GCF_029269925.1). NCBI lineage: Bacteria > Bacillati > Actinomycetota > Actinomycetes > Mycobacteriales > Nocardiaceae > Rhodococcus > Rhodococcus sp. T2V. Next base: position 271,681 of record NZ_JARJBD010000003.1, on the reverse strand, counting down.
GTGAAGAAGCTCGTCGAGCGGCGCCAGCCGGAACAGATCGGCTTCGCCGGCTGGCGCGCCATCGACAAGGCGGAGACATCGCGCGCGGCGGGATCGGCCCGGCCGCGCGTGAAGATGACCGACAAGGTCGAGATGGTGACCGTCGCCCGTAGGCGGAAGCGGCTGTTCGCTCGTTGACGCCTCCCGTCACCCCTGCGCGTCTAGTGTTTCGAGCATGCGCGCAGTGGTGGCGACGGAGCTGTCGGGGCCGGGCGGCATGACGCTGCGGGACGTTCCCGAACCGGCGGCCGACGGGCTGGTCCTGATCGACGTCAAGGCGAGCGGCGTGTGCTTTCCCGACCTGCTGATCAGCTACGGCAAGTATCAGCTTCGGCCCGAACCGCCGTTCGTTCCCGGCGCCGAAGTCGCGGGTGTCGTGGTGTCGGCGCCGGACGGGAGCGGATTCGAGCCGGGCCGCCGGGTGCTGGCGGCACCGCGGGTCGGCGGTTACGCCGAACGGGTCGCGGTGCCTGCCGCGCAGGTGCTGCCCATCCCGTCGACGCTGGGTTTCGAGGAAGCGGCGTCACTGATCGTCAACTACCAGACGATGGAATTCGCGCTGGAGCGCCGGGCCCGACTGCGGGCCGGCGAAACCGTCGTCGTCCTCGGCGCGGCGGGGGGCGTGGGGACGGCCGGCATCCAGCTGGCCAAGGCGCACGGCGCCCACGTGATCGCGGTGGTGCGGCGGGACGGGGCCGACGACTTCCTCCGCGAACTGGGGGCCGACGAGGTCGTCCGCCTCGACGACGGCTGGGGCGCCCGGGTGCGTGAGCTGACCGACGGCCGGGGCGCGCAGATCGTGGTGGACCCGGTCGGCGGCGACGCATTCGACGAGGCCGTCCGAGTGCTGGCCCCGGAAGGGCGTCTGGTCGTGATCGGTTTCGCCGGCGGTGCGATCCCCGAGGTGAAGGTGAACCGCGTGCTGTTTTGCAACATCAGCATCGTCGGGGCGGCGTGGGGTGAGTTCCTCCGCACCGAACCGAATGCGCTGGAAGAGGTGCACGCCGCGCTGATCCGGCACGTGGAGCGCGGACTGCGCCCGGTGGTCACGTCCCGGTACCCGCTCGAGCGGGCCGCGGATGCGCTGCGCGATCTCGAGGCCGGCCTCGTGCTGGGCAAGGCGGTCCTCGTCCAGGACTGAACCCGCAGGTCGTGGGCGCTGCCGGGGAATGTGATACCTGACACCATTTATTCGGTTGCGCCTTAGTTGCTCTTGGGCAATAGTTGCATGAGCGCTAGCATTCGAGGGTGCCCGACAATTCTCCTGATCTTCTCTTCGAACTACTCAACGACTTCTTCACCCAGCTGTTGAGTGCGGGGGAGTCGGAGTCGATGGACAACCTCATCGAGCTGGACCTCACGTTTTCGCAGGTGCGCATGCTCTTCGCGCTGGCTCAGCACGGTGAGCCGCTTCCGATCAACGAAGTGGCCGAGCGGTTGCGGCTCTCGGTTGCCGCGGCGGGTCGAAACGTCGATCAACTCGTGAAGCTGGGTCTCGTGGTCCGCCGGGAGGACGAGCGGGACCGGCGGGTCAAACGGGTCTCCCTGTCGGAGGCCGGGCATAAGGTCGCCAACCAGCACATCGAATGCAAGCGTGATCAGTTGCGACGGTTCGCATGGCGGGTTCCGGAGAGCGAGCGGACTCGGCTGATCGAGGCACTACAACCGATCCTCGCGGGGGAGTCCCTGCGAGAACTCAACCAGGAGATATTCGGATGACATCGCCGACCGCCGCGAACGCGGCGCCCGACAAGCTCGACGGCACGGTCCTCAAGATCGCGTCCGTGGTGGTGCTCGGTGCCATCATGTCGATCCTCGACGTGACCGTCGTCAGCGTTGCGCTGCCGACGTTCGCCACCGAGTTCGACACCACGTACGCCACCGTCGCATGGACGATGACCGCGTACACCCTCGCCCTGGCGACCGTCATCCCCGTCACCGGGTGGGCGGCCGACCGTTTCGGTACCAAACGCCTCTACATGACGGCGCTCGTGCTGTTCGTGCTCGGCTCGGTGCTGTGTAGTTTCGCGTGGGACATCACGTCTCTGATCGGCTTCCGCGTCCTGCAGGGGCTCGGCGGCGGCATGTTGATGCCGCTCGGCATGACGATCATGACGAAGGCGGCAGGCCCCGACCGGGTCGGCCGGGTCATGGCGGTTCTCGGTATCCCCATGCTGCTAGGACCCATCGGTGGCCCGATCCTCGGCGGCTGGCTGATCGAGGCGGCGAGCTGGCACTGGATCTTCCTGATCAACCTGCCCATCGGCATCATCGCCCTGGCCGCCGCGTTCATCATCCTGCCGTCCGACCAGGCCTCGCCGTCCGAGTCCTTCGACTTCCTCGGCATGCTGCTGCTCTCGCCGGGTCTGGCGCTGTTCCTGTTCGGTGTGTCGTCCATCCCGGAGGTGGGCACCGTCGCCTCGGCCCGCGTGCTGGCGCCCGGTGTGATCGGCCTGGTCCTGATCGTCGCGTTCATCTTCCACGCGCTGCGCAAGGACCACCCGCTGATCGACCTGCACCTGTTCAAGAACCGGCAGCTGTCGGTCGCGGTCATCACGACTTCGCTGTTCATCGTCGCGTTCATGGGTGCCGGTCTGCTGTTTCCGAGCTACTTCATCCAGGTCGGCGGGCACACCACGCTCGCGGCCGGTCTGCTGATGGCTCCGCAGGGTATCGGCGCGATGCTGACGATGCCGGTGGCCGGACGACTCGTCGACAAGATGGGCCCCGGCAAGATCGTGCTGACGGGTCTGCCGCTGATCCTCATCGGCCTGGGCGTCTTCACGCAGGTGGCGGCGGATTCGCCGACGTGGCTGCTGATGGGTGCGCTGTTCGTGATGGGTATGGGCATGGGCTGCACCATGATGCCGCTGATGACCGCGGCGATCGTGACGCTGTCCAACGACCAGGTCGCGCGTGGTTCCACGCTGATGAACATCGTCCAGCAGACCGCGGGTTCGATCGGTACCGCCGTCATGTCGGTGGTCCTCACCAACCAGTTGCTCGATCGCGGTCTCGACAGTCAGACGGTCGCGATGCAGCACGTGCCCGAGGTCGCCGCACAGGAGCCTCCCGGAATGGTGGACCAGGTGCTGAGCCAGGCCGCCGACGCGTTCGGCAACACGTTCCTGGTCGCCACCGTGCTGATCGCGTTGACGCTCATCCCGGCGTTCATGCTGCCGCGGAAGAAGTCGGTCAACCCGCATCTCGAGGCGGAAGGTGCCCCGACGGTCATGATGCACTGATCGGTTTCGTCCCGACCGAACGTCGCCGAGGGCGGCAAGCGCACTGCGCTTGCCGCCCTCGGCCGTTTCCGGAATAGGCCGAAGTGATTGAATGTTGCAATAGGTTCATGCAAATGCATGGAGTTCTGACGCGAGAGGAACAGCTATGCAGTTCGGAATCTTCACCGTCGGCGACGTCACGGCCGATCCCACCACCGGCCGCGCACCCACCGAACACGAGCGCATCAAGGCGATGACGACCATCGCCAAGCACGCCGAGGACGTCGGGCTCGACGTGTTCGCCACCGGCGAGCACCACAACCCGCCGTTCGTGCCTTCGTCACCCACCACCATGCTGGGCTACCTCGCCGCGCAGACCGAGAAGATCATCCTGTCCACGTCCACGACGCTGATCACCACCAACGACCCGGTGAAGATCGCCGAGGACTACGCGATGCTGCAGCACCTCGCGGACGGCCGGGTGGATCTGATGATGGGCCGCGGAAACACGGCTCCCGTCTATCCGTGGTTCGGCCAGGACATCCGGCAGGGCATCCCGCTGGCGCTCGAGCACTACCGGTTGCTGCGCCGACTGTGGGACGAGGATGTCGTGGACTGGCAGGGGCAGTTCCGCACCCCGCTGCAGGGCTTCACCTCCACGCCGCGCCCGCTCGACGGCATCCCGCCGTTCGTCTGGCACGGGTCGATCCGCAGCCCGGAGATCGCCGAGATCGCGGCATTCCACGGCGACGGCTTCTTCGCCAACAACATCTTCTGGCCCAAGGAGCACTACATCGCCCTGATCAACCTCTACCGCGAGCGGTACGAGCACTACGGTCACGGCCGCGCGGACCAGGCGATCGTCGGCCTGGGCGGGCAGGTGTTCATGCGCCGCAACGCCAAGGACGCCGTCGACGAGTTCCGGCCCTACTTCGACAACGCCCCGGTCTACGGCCACGGGCCGAGCCTCGAGGACTTCACCGACCAGACCCCGTTGACCGTCGGCACCCCGGAGCAGGTGATCGAGAAGACCCTGACGTTCGCCGACTTCTTCGGCGACTACCAGCGGCAGTTGTTCCTCGTCGACCACGCGGGTCTTCCCCTGAAGACGGTGCTCGAGCAGCTGGACCTGCTCGGCGGCGAGGTCGTGCCCGTGCTGCGCCAGGAGTTCGCCGCCCGCAGGCCTGCCGGGGTGCCGGACAACCCGCCGACGCACGCGTCGATGAAGTCCGATCGCGAGCCGGTCGATGCCGCCCGCCAGTAGGACCGAACGGGCGGCCGAGGCGTGGGAGGCGCTGTTCCGCGCGCAGGTCGCGGTGATGCGGAACCTCGCAGCCGACGACGTGTGGGACGAGCTGAGCATGCGCGAGTACGACGTACTGTTCACGCTCGGCCGGGCACCGGAGCGCAGGCTGCGCCTGCACGACCTCAATCGGGAGATCCTGCTCAGCCAGCCGTCGCTGAGCAGGCTCGTCGAGCGGCTGGCCGGCTCCGGGTACGTCACCCGGGAGGGCGATCCCGGCGACCGCCGCGGGACCGTCGTCGCACTGACCGAGGAGGGTGCGCGGGTGCAGAAGTCCGTCGGACGCAGGCACGCGGCGAGCATCCGGCGGCACGTCGGCCCGGCACTGTCCGAAGACGAACTCGACACGCTCACCGAACTCTGCGCGAAACTGCGGGACGCACAGGACTGACGAAAGGCACGATGGAGCAGTGAGCAATCTGGAGACGAACACGGTGGAAGAGCGGTGCGAATCGCACCCCGACGGCGGCGGCATCCAGGTGCTCGGCGCGCGCGAGGTCCCTCTCGGCGGCCCCCGTGCGATGCCGGTCCGGCGCACCCTCCCGCAGCGCGACCGTTCGCTGATCGGGGCCTGGTGCTTCGCCGACCACTACGGTCCGGACGACGTCGCGAAGACGGGCGGGATGAACGTGCCGCCGCACCCGCACACGGGACTGCAGACGGTGAGCTGGCTGTTCACCGGCGAGATCGAACACCGCGACAGCATCGGCTCGCACGCGATGGTGCGTCCCGGTGAGGTCAACCTGATGACCGCGGGGCGGGGGATCGCCCACTCCGAGGTCTCGACTCCGCAGACGCGGATCCTGCACGGCGCGCAACTGTGGGTGGCGTTGCCGGCGTCGGCTCAGGACGCGGAGCCGGCATTCGAAACGTACGCGCCCGATCCGGTCGTCCGGGGCGGGGCAACGGTGCGAGTGTTCCTCGGAAGCACGGTGGGCTCCACGTCGCCGGTGCGCACGTTCACGCCGCTGCTCGGTGCGGAAATCCTGCTGGAGCCGGGTGCCGACATCACCCTCGACATCGAGCGCGGCTTCGAGGTGGGGGTGCTCGTGGACGAGGGTGAGGTGCAGCTGCGCGGGACCACGCTGCGCTGGGCGGAGCTCGGCTATCAGCCGCCCGCAGAGTCTCTGGTGGCGCTGCGCAACACGGGCGGTACCCGGGCGCGGCTGCTGGTGCTCGGCGGCGAGCCGCTCGGCGAGCAGGTGATCATGTGGTGGAACTTCCTCGGCCGCAGCCACGAGGACATCGTCGGCTACCGCCGCGAATGGCAGTCGGAAGTCCGGGGCGCGGCGCCCGCCGACCCCCGGTTCGGCACGGTCGAGGGCTACGACGGCGATCCGCTGCCCGCCCCCGAACTGCCGAACAGCCGCCTGAAACCGCGCAGCTGACGGGCGGCCGGATCAGTAACTGGTCAGCGACGTGTTGGCGCCGCACAGCACCACGCAGAGCGGTGTGTCGCCGGTGGGTCGGAGCTGTCCGGTGACGATCGCGGCGAGCGCCGCGGCGGTGCCGTGTTCGACGACGATCCGGAACTCCTCCCACAGCAGCGTTCGCGCGTCGATCAGGGCCTCGTCGTCGACGATCAGGCTGGAGACGGGCCGCGAGCGGACCGTCTCCCAGGCGATGGAGCCGATCCGGGTGGCGCCGAGCGAATCGCCGGCGATGCTGTCGATGTCGATGTCCGCGGGTTGCCGGGCGGCGACCGCGGAGTGCAGCGTCGCCGCTCCGCTCGGCTCCACGCCGAAGATGCTGTCGTCCTCGCCGCTGCCGGCGATGACGCCGGACAGCAGTCCGCCGCCGCCGACGGCGATCACGTAGGACAGCGGCTCGGCGACGTCGTCCTGGATCTCGAGCGCGATGGTGCCCGCCCCGGCGACGATGTCGGGGAGATCGTAGGCGTGCAGGGCGAGGGCGCTCGACGACGCCGCGAGTTCCGTCGCGTACTCGGCCGCCTCGGCGTACCGGTCGCCGACCTTGCGCACCTCCGCGCCGAGCGCGATCAGCTTGTCGATCTTGACGTCGGGTGCCGTGACGGGGACGACCACGGTGCACTTCACACCCCGGAGCCGCGACGCCCACGCCGCTCCGATGGCGGCGTTCCCGCCCGACGCGATGACGACGCCTGCGTCGTCGAGGTGTCCGTCCTCCTCTGCGTGCAGCAGCGCGTTGAGACTGCCCCGCACCTTGAACGAGCCGCCGTACTGCAGGAATTCGAGTTTGAAGATCACCGGCACGGCGCCGTGGACGGTGGGCACTGTGGTGCGGAACGTGGGTGTCCGGCGGATCAGGCCGGTGATGCGCTCACGCGCCCTCTCCACGGATGCGCGATCGACGGAATCAGCCATGGTCTCATCGTTCCATCCCGTGGGCCGCGACTATCGCGGCTGCTTGACTGTCGCCGTGCCCTGGGCGGCGGCGCACAGTACCTCCGAACCGTCCTCCTGCACCGCGTAGATGTCGCACCGGCACAGCGCCTGGCGGCGGGTGGACGCGTCGGCCCGGGCGTCCGCTCGCAGCAGTACGCCCTGGGCGGGCCGGAGGTAGGTGATCGTGAAGCCCGCGGTCATGATGTTCGCGCCGAGGACCGTGCCCGCGGCGAACGTGAGGGCGTTGTCGGCGGCATACGACAGGACACCGCCGTGCACGAAGCCGTTCTGTTGCCGCAGTTCGTCCCGGACCGGGATCTCGAGGGTGGTGCCGCCCTCGCCGAACTGCGTCATCCGTGCGCCGACGAGCACGCTGAACGGCTGGGCCTCCAGCACGGCCTGCGCGGTGTCGGCGGTGAGCGCGGCGTCGACTGTCATCCTCTACTCCTGGTTTCGCAACGAATCCCACGCGGCGCGCGCCAGTTCGGGCGCGACCGCGGTGGGGTCGGTGGTCATGGCGCCCGCGAGCCATTGGCGCGAGTACTCCTGCGCCGGGCCGAGCCACAACGCGTAGAGCACGTCGAAGTCGAATCGGCGGACCGTTCCGTAGTGTTCGTGGACCCGCCACCAGTGGGTGACGTCGCGGAAGAATGCGGCATTGGTGGTGTCGGCCCGCTCGTCGACGCCCGGCGGGCGTGGCGCGGCGAGGATGGTGGCCCGCTGTGGGTTTCCGGACACCCAGTGCAGGTGGCGGACGACGGCACCTTCCACCCCGGACCGGGCATCGGCGCATTCCGCGAGTGCGGCCCGGAATCCGCCCTGGTAGTCGGCGAGTGCGCGTAACCAGACCTGCAGGTACAGCTCTTCCTTGTTCGGAAAGTGGTGGTAGACGGCGCCCACGCTGACCCCGGCCTCGTGCCGGATATCGGCCAGCCGGGTGCCGAGGACGCCGCGGCGGGCGAAATGTCCCTCCGCCACGTCCAGCAACAGACTTTGAATCGGCACACACCGAATATAGTTCGGTCCCGGTCGCGGGGACAGTGAGTTCGGAGGATTACGGCGAAGGGCGACGGCGTTCCTGGGACGATGGGGACGTGCGCACTCCGCGACAGCCCCGACGGATCACGCCCCGGACGGGACGTCTGGTGTCCCCGCCGACCCGCCCGCTGCGACGCCCCGGTCCGCCGCCGTCGCTGCTCCACGAGTTCGAGCGCGCCGGCCTCCTCGACGGGCTCAGCGGGCCGGACCGGTCCGCGCGCATGGGGGTGCTGAACACCCTCATCGAGGACGGGGCGTCGATCGACGATCTCCGCGGCGCCGCGCGGGGTGATCGCCTCGCACACGTGCTGCTCGAGCACGCGCTGTCGCCGAAAGGCCGGTACAGCATCGACGACATCGCCGGGAAGGTGGGCGTCACCGTCGACGACGCCCGCCGGTGGTTTCGCGCCATCGGCCGGGGTGCGTCGGCGGACGGCACGTTCTACGACGACGGCGACCTCGACCTCGCGCGCGGACTCGAGCAGTACCGGGATCTGGGTCTCGACGAGAGCGCCATCTTCGCGGCCGCCCGGGTGCTCGGCCGCAACCTCTGGACGGTCGCCGGCGCCGCGGACTCGCTCCTGCAGGAGCGGCTCGAGGCGACGCGCGAGCACCCCGAGGTGGCCCTGCGGTACGCGGTGGAGATGCGTCGCATCGTGGATTTCGAGGCGCAGATCCTGGCTCATCTCATCGCCACCGCTCTGCGCCATCAACTCCGGTCCGACGCGGTGGGAATCGCGGGCGACGCGAACCTCCAGGTAAGGGGAGCGCAGGAGGTCGGGGTCTGTTTCGCGGACCTCGTCGGATTCACGCTGCTCGGGGAGCAGGCGGAGCCCGCCGATCTGGGCCGGGTGGCCGAGCGCCTCGACCTGGTGGCCACGGATCTGGTGTCGCCGCCGGTGCGTCTGGTGAAGACGATCGGGGACGCCGTCATGATGGTCTCGCCCGATCCCAACGCGCTGGCGCACGTCGCGCTCGACCTCGTGCAAGCCGCGCGCGCCGAGGGGCTTCCGCAGTTGCGGGCCGGGATCGCCTGGGGCACGGCGGTACCGAGCGCCGGCGACTGGTTCGGCAGGCCGGTCGCCATGGCCGGTCGCGTCGTCACGGTCGCGCCGTCCAAGGAGGTGGTCGTGACGGGGGAGTTCTACGACGAACTGGACAGCGACGAGTTCTGGGGTGAACCGGCGGGCAGTCACCGGCTCGAGGGAATCGACGCCCCCCAGAAGCTTTTCGGGATCGGCCGCCGATCCGTGGCTTGACCGGCGCGCCGCCGGAAAACGTGTCGTACCCTCGCGATACCGTCATGGCACAGCTCACAGAAGCACATCGAGCGAGGCGCAACATGACTGGCGATTCGGGCGCAGACTGGCATTTCTACGCAGTGGTGGAGACCGCGGTGGACGGCGGTCACACGCTCGCCGCGTTTGGGCCGAGGCCGACGGCGCTCGACGCCCTCCGGCTGGCCGTCCATTCGGTCAACCACACCGCGTATTCGGTTCTGGAACAGGGGATTGCGGGTGATCCGCGGGCCGATGCGAGCGTCGTCGAGCGGTTGCCGATCACGTCGTTCACCATCCGGCGGCACCGCCGCGGCACGAGTGAGATCGACGCCCGCTGGATGCTGAACGGCGGCAGGCATCACCGGTAGGGGCTACCGGGGTTCCGTGGTGAGGTAGTACTCGAGGACGGGCCCGACCCACCGCATCAGCTGTTCGTGCGTCATATCCGCGAGGGGCGGCACCCGGAGTACGTAGCGGGAGAAGGCGAGTCCGAGGACCTGCGACCCGACGAGGGCAGCGCGCTCGTCGGCGTGATCGGCCGCGACCGCTGCGAGCGCGGGCGCCACCTGGCGGGCGAAGACCTGCAACATCGCCTCGGCGGCCCGCGGGCTGCTGGCCGCGGCGCGGAGCAGGGGGAGGAACGCGCCGTCGTTCTCCCACACCGCGAAGAAGCGCGGCATCAGCACGGTCGCGAGTTCCTGCGCCGGAACGTCGCGGAGGTCGGGGAGGTGCAGTTCGAATTCGGCGGCCTCGGCGAACAGCGATTCCTTGTTGGTGAAGTACCGGACCACTAGTGCGGGGTCGACGCCGACGTCCGACGCGACGGCGCGCATCGTCGTGCGTTCGTAGCCGTTCGTGCCGAACCGGGCACGGGCCGCGTCGAGGATCGCGGCGCGGGTGGCGACGGCGGAGCGGGCGCGGCGTTCAGGCATTCCCGAAGTGTAGTCAACAACTGTTGACCTGGCGCCGGGATGCGTCTACCGTCAAAGTCAACAGTTGTTGACTTGCTGGGAACCCTTTCGATCGGAGGCGGGCGTCATGAAGCACATCGACGTGGTGGTGGTCGGCGCGGGACCCACCGGCTGCATGCTCGCGGCCGAGTTGGCGACGGCGGGCCGATCCGTGACGGTGCTCGACAAACGCGCCGCGCCGTCGACCCTCAGCCGCGCATTCGGCGTCCACGCCCGCACTCTCGAGCTGCTCGACGCCCGCGGACTCGCGGACCGTCTCGTGGCCACCGGCGCCGCTTCGCCGGGCCTGAAACTGTGGCGCGGCGCAGCGCTGAACCTCGGGCGCCTGCGGTCCCGCTTCCCGTACGTCCTCGTCACTCCGCAGCAGAACGTCGACGCCCTCCTCGAGGCGCACGCGCGGGAGCGCGGCGCCGACTTCGTCCGGGGTTTCACCGTCACCGGGGTGGAGCAGGACGGGGACGGCGTCCGCGTTCACGGCCACGACGGTTCGGGGCGCGCCGGCACGTTCCACGCGGCGTATGGGGTCGGTGCGGACGGCGCGCACAGCGTGGTGCGGACGTTGATCGGGCAGCCGTTCCCGGGCAGGGCCGTGCTGCGGTCGATCATGCTCGCCGACGTCGAACTCGAGAACCCGCCGGACAACCTCGTGACCGTCAACGCTGTCCGCGACGGCTTCGTCTTCATCGCGCCCTACGGCGACAACCTGTTTCGCGTGATCGCCTGGAACCGCCGACATCAGGTGGACGACAGCGCCCCCGTGGACCGGGAGGAACTGCGCAGCACCATCCGACTCGCGATGGGCACGGACTACGGACTCGGCGACGTGCGGTGGCAGTCGCGATTCCACAGCGACGAACGGCAGGTCCCGCAGTACCGGACGGGCCGGGTGTTCCTCGCGGGCGATGCCGCCCACGTGCATTCACCGGCGGGCGGCCAGGGGATGAACACCGGCATTCAGGACGCGACGAATCTCGGCTGGAAACTCGCGGCCGTTCTCGGCGGCGCGGACGACGCGGTGCTCGACACCTACCACTCCGAGCGGCACCCGGTGGGGCGGATGGTGCTGCGGTCGAGCGGAGCCACGATGCGCATGATGACCGTGCGGCCGTGGATTCTGCGGAAGCTCCGGAACGGCGCGGTGGCAGCGCTACTCGGATTCCCGCCGATCGGCGACGCGGTGGCGCGGATGTTCTCGGGCATCGGAATTGGCTACGGCCACGGAGCCGGCGAGAGCGCCCTGGTGGGCCGGCGCGCCGAAGATCTGCCCACCGACGCCGGCCGACTCTACGAGGTGCTGCGCTCGGGCGGGTTCGTCCTGGTCACCGAGCCGGGGGCGCCCGTTCCCGGCGGCATTCACGCGGTGACCCGGACCGATGCCGGGCCCGCACTGCTCGTCCGTCCCGACGGGTACGTCGCGTGGGCCGGCGACAGCGCGTCGGGACTGTGGCGCCGCGCCCTGGAACGCTGGACCGCCCGCGCCGCGATCGGGGCCGGGCCGGTCAGCCGGTGACCTCCGAGCTGTTGAAGGCCTGCGCCCGCAGGTCCCGCGCGAGGTGATCCCGCTGCTCGAGAACCAGCCGGCGTAGCGCGGCGGGCGCATCGGTGTTGCTCGCGAGCCATTCGTCTGCCGCGTCGAGGTTCGTCTCGGACGGGAACAGCCCGACCACGATCCGCCGGGCGATCTCGATGCTGCGCGTCTCCCACACCGAGCGGATCGCGGCGAAGTAGTCGGCGGCGTATCCCGCGACGAGGTCGTGCCGGGCGCCTGCGCGGAATCCGGCGATGATCGCGCCGAGGTGGTCGTTGGACAAGGTGCGGTCGTGGAAGATCGCGTCCCAGGCCTTCGCCTTCACGTCCGGGTCCGGTCGCGAGAACGTCGCCCGCAGGTACGCGGTCCGGCCGGAACCGGTGTCGTCGCGGCGCAGTTCACCGTCGAGGTCCGCGTCGTCGGCGTGCCCGGTGGCGGCGAGCGCGCCCCTCAGCGCCCACCGCAGGTCCGGGTCGAGAGACAACCCGGCCGGTGCCCGCCCGTCGGTGTCGAGCAGCGACCGGAGGTCCTCCGCGCGACTGTCGTCCACCTCGGCGGCGGCCGCCACCGCACGTGCCCAGGCGAGTTGGCTCCCCGACGCAGGCGGGGCGTCCCACAACGCACGCCACGTGTGGTCGAGCCACTCGCGGCGAGCGGAGCCGCGCGCGGTCTCGGGCAGGTAGTGCTCGATCGCGTAGGGGGCGTTGGCCAGCACGGACGTGAGCAGCGTCAGGTGTGACTCCGCCGGGGAGAACCGCTGGGCCATCGACAGATACCGCTTCGCGCCCAGTTCGCTGTCGCGGGTCGTGTTCCACAGCGACGACCAGATCAGGCCACGCGCCAGCGGGTCCCGCACCCGGTCGAGGGACTGCTCGACGGTGCTCAGCGATCGATCGTCCAGCCGCACCTTCGCGTACGTCAGGTCGGCGTCGTTGAGCACCACGAGCGGCGCGTCGTCGAGGTCGATCGGGGTGCGGGCGTCCGCGAGGTCGACCTCGACCCGCTGTGCACACACGAGATCGCCGGCCGCGTCGAAGTCGTAGCGCCCCACGCCGAGCCGATGTGGGCGCGGATCGGTCTGCACGATCGCGGCGCGCCCGTCGGGGTCCCGTTCCAGGCTCAGCGCGGACACCCCGGTGGTCTGCAACCAGGCGCGTGCCCAGCTCGTCAGGTCCCGGCCCGACGTCGCCGACAGCTCCGTCAGCAGATCCGTGAGGGTGGTGTTCCCGAACGCGTGGGCGCGGAAGTAGCGGCGCGCGCCCTCGAAGAACGCCTCCCGCCCGGCGTACGCGACGAGTTGCTTGAGGACGCTGGCGCCCTTCGCGTACGTGATGCCGTCGAAGTTCAGTTTCGCGGCCTCGAGGTCGACGATGTCCGCGACGATCGGATGCGTCGTCGGCAGCTGGTCCTGCAGGTACGCCCACGCCTTGCGGCGGTTGGCGAAGGCCACCCACGCGTCGGTCCACCGGGTGGCTTCCGCGTTCGCCAGTGCGCCCATGTAGTCGGCGAACGATTCCTTGAGCCACAGGTCGTCCCACCACACCATCGTCACGAGGTCGCCGAACCACATGTGGGCCATCTCGTGCAGGATCGTGTTCGCGCGGCCCTCGTACTGGGAATCCGTGGCGGCGCCGCGGAACACGTACGCCTCGGTGAACGTCACGCAGCCCGGGTTCTCCATGGCCCCGAGGTTGTACTCGGGGACGAACACCTGGTCGTATTTGCCGAACGGGTACGGGCAATCGAAACCGTCCTGGAAGAAGCTCAGCCCCTGCCGCGTGATCTCGAAGATCGTGTCGGCGTCGAGGTACTGCGCGAGCGATGCCCGGCAGAGGACGCCCAGCGGGATCGTGAGGTCGCCGCCGCTCCACTCCGAGTCCACCCGGTGGTACTGCCCGGCCACGACCGCGGTGATGTACGTGGAGATCGGCAGGGTCGGCGCGAACGTGACCACCTGCCCGCCGGTCGTGTCGTCCCGCTCGGCGACCTGCTGGTTGGAGATCACCTCCCACTCCTGCGGCGCGGTGACGACGAACGTGAACGGCGCCTTCAGGTCCGGCTGCTCGAAGCACGCGAACACCCGCCGCGCGTCCGCCGGTTCGTACTGCGTGTAGAGGTACGTCCGGTCGTCGGCCGGGTCGAGGAACCGGTGCAGTCCCTCACCGGAACGGCTGTACTCGCCCCGGGCGGCTACCGTCACGACGTTCGATTCCCGCAGCCCGCTCAACGAGATGCGGGCACCGTCGTAGTCGACGGGGACGCTTGCGCCGTTGACCGTCACGGACTCCACGCCGGCCCCCAGGAAGTCGAGCCAGGTCGTGGACGTGCTCGCGGTGAACTCGACGGTGGTCGTGGTCGCGAACGTCCCGACCTCCGGGTCGACGGCGCCGAGCACGTCCAGTTCCACCCGGTAGTCGAGAACCTCGATCGCGCGGGAACGTTCGGCGGTTTCGGCTCGGGTCAGGTTCGCGGTGCTCACGGGTCGATCCTGCCAGCCGGGCCCGTCGTCCGTGCCGCTACCGGTTGCTCAGCACGGATCCGACGCCCGCCGCGACGACGAGCGCGATCGCGGCGAGCGACTGCAGTCCGAGGACCTGCCCGAGCACGATCACCCCGGCGAGGGTCGCGGCCGCCGGTTCCAGCGCGATGAGTACGGCGAACACCTTCTTGCTCATCACCCGTAGCGCCCGCAGTTCGAGCGAGTACGGAATCACCGAGGACAGCAAGGCGACCGCGGCGCCGACGGCCAGGATCCGGGGATCGAACAGCGCGGTGCCGCCCGACACCGCGCCGAGCGGAATCGTCAGCATCGCTGCGACGATGCTCGCCCCGGCCAGGCCGTCCGCGCTGGGTACCCTCGCGGCGAGGTGTGAGCCGGCGACGATGTAGCCGGCCCAGGCCGTACCGGCGACGAGCGCGAACCCCACCCCCACGAGGTCGAGGGACTCGGCGCCCGAGTTCTCGCGCAGACCGAGCAGGACCACGCCGGTCAGCGCCGCGAGCACCCACACGCCGTCCTGCAGTCTCCGCGACAGCACGGCGGCGAGCGTGAGCGGACCCAGGAATTCGATGGTGACCGCGGTGCCGAGCGGGAGCCGCGCGAGGGCCTCGTAGAACGCCGAGTTCATCACGGCGAGCGCCACTCCGAGTGCGAGAACACCCTGCCGCTGCGTGCGTGTCCACCGTCGCCACCGCGGCCGCACGATCACCCCGAGGATGATCGCCGCGATCGTCAGGCGCAGCGACACGGCGCCGCCTGCGCCGACCGCATCGAACAGGGTGCTCGCGAACGCGGCACCGAACTGGACGGACAGCACCGATCCGAGGACCGAGACGACGGGGAGAAGTTGACTGTGCGGCTCGGCCGTCACGGGTGTGCGCTGCCCGGGGTCACCGGCCGGTGAAGTTCGGAGTGCGGCGGTCGAGCACCGCGCCGACCGCCTCGTGATGGTCCGCGGTGTGGTGGGCGAGCGACTGCATGGCCGCCGACAGTTCGAGGAGGCTCTCGAGGCTCTGGTGACGGCCTTCGCGAAGCAGTTTCTTGGTCATCCGCAGCACCTGCGGCGGGTTGACCGCCACCCGGTCGGCGAGGGCCCGTGCCGCGTCGAGGAGTTCCCCGGGTTCGACGACCTGCGAGACGAGTCCCCATTCGAGCGCCTTCGCGGCGTCGATCGCGTCGCCGGTGAACGCCATCTCGCTGGCCCGCGCCATCCCGACCGCCTGCGGAAGGAACCAGGCGCCGCCGTCGCCGGGAACGAGTCCGACCTTGACGAAGCTCTCGGCGAACACGGCGGCCGTGGAGGCGATCCGCATGTCGCACATCAGTGACAGGTCGCAGCCGGCGCCGATTGCGGGTCCGTTGACGGCGGCGATGGTCGGCACCTCGCAGTGGTAGAGGGCGAGCGGGATGCGCTGGATGCCGTGCCGGTAGCCCTGACGCAGGTCGGCGGGGGAGCCGCCGAACATTCCCGCGCGGTCGCGCATGTGCTTGACGTTGCCGCCGGAGGAGAACGCCGAGCCGGCACCGGTGACGATCGCGGCGCGCACACTGGGATCACCGTTGACGTCGGCCACCGCATTCTCCAGCGCCTCGATCACGTCCGGCTCGGAGATGGGATTACGGGCGTCCGGGCGGTTGAGCGTCCAGGTGACGATGTCGCCTTCGCGGGTGGTGAGCACGGCGTCGGTCATGGACGACTCCCTCGGGTGTGAGCGCGGATTCGAGACCGTCCCAGTCTGTCATTGCGCTCAGATGCCGGTGCGCCGTACCAGTGCGTCGGTGGCGGACGGCGCGAACGTGCCGAGCAGCCGGAACAATTCGGCGTAACTGGGGAGCAGTTCGATCGGCCGCGTGCGCACCGCCGTGACGAACCATTCCGCCGCCTGCTCGGGAGTCAGCGCCGCCATCGCGTCGTAGTCCGTGGTGGGCGCGATCATCGGCGTCCGGACCAAGGGGAAGTCGAGGGTGGTCACCGAGATCCCGCGGTCGCGCAGTTCGGCGCCGAGGCTGCGGCCGAACGCGCCGACGGCCGCCTTGGACGCGTGGTAGGCGGAGAACTTCGGCATGACCCCGGCCGGCACGCCCCACGTCGCGACGTTGATGACGTGCCCCTCGCCGCGTTCGAGCATCGACGGGAGCAACTTCAGGGTCAGCCGCGTCGAGCCGAAGTAGTTGACGGCCATGGTGCGTTCGAAGTCGTGGAAGCGGTCCAGCGAGTCCTCGACGGTCCGCCGGATCGACCGTCCGGCGTTGTTGACGAGAACGTCGACGGGTCCGATCTCCCCGAGCACCCGCGCGACGAGGGCGTCGACGGACTCCGGGTCCGTGAGGTCGCACGGGACGGCGTGGGCGTCGCAACCCGATCGCAGGATGTCGTCGCGCACGGACTCGAGGGCGTCGGAGCCGCGGGCGACGAGGACGACCTCCGCGCCGAGGGTCGCGAGCCGGCGTGCCGCCGCTTCGCCGACGCCCGAGGAACCACCGGTGACGAGGATCCGCTTCCCGGCGACGGTGTGGCCCGTTCCCGGGACCAGTCGGGCTGCCAGGGTGCGCGGGGTGGGGAGTGGATTGAGCGCGGCCTGGGTGAGCATCTGTCGGATCACGTGACCAGGATGTCAGCTCGCCGAGCGATGCGCAGCCGAATAACAATCAATCGTGCTTGCTTTTTTATTGGGTCGGTGTGATGCTGGTCGCATGGCTGAACTGCAGAGGTTCATCGATGATTTGTGCGCCGAGAGCGACTCGCTGGACGCGCTCGTCGCCGACCTCCCCGACACCCGCTGGGCCGATCCGACACCGGCCGAGGGCTGGACCATCGCCCACCAGATCGGACATCTGCTGTGGACCGACGAGGCCGCGCTGCTGGCGATCACCGACCCCGACGGCTTCACCGCGCAACTGACGGTGGCCGCCTCGAACCCCGGTGGATTCGTCGACGCGGGCGCCTCCGAACATGCCCGGCGGCAACCCGCCGAACTCCTGGCGGCGTGGCGCTCGGCGCGGACCCGGCTCGCGGAGGCTCTCCTGGCGCTGCCGCCCGGGCAGAAGATCCTCTGGTATGGCCCGCCGATGAAGGCGGCGTCGATGGCCACCGCCCGGCTGATGGAAACGTGGGCGCACGGCCAGGACGTCGCCGACGCGCTCGGAGTGCCGCGCAAGCCCACCGAGCGGTTGAGGAGCATCGCCCACCTCGGCGTCCGCACCCGCGATTTCGCGTACGCCGTCAACGAACTCGCCCCGCCCGCGGAGGAGTTCCGCGTGGAACTCACTGCCCCCGACGGAGTGTCCGTCTGGACGTGGGGTCCCGAGGGCGCCGCGCAGAAGGTCACCGGACCCGCGGAGGACTTCTGCCTCCTCGTCACCCAGCGCGCGAACCGCGCCGACCTCGCCCTCGACGTCACCGGCGCGGACGCCGACACGTGGCTGAACATCGCTCAGGCCTTCGCGGGCCCGGCGGGCGGCGGCCGTGAGGCGGGAACCCGATGACCGTGCGGATCGGCAACTGCTCCGGCTTCTACGGCGATCGCTTGTCGGCGATGCGCGAGATGCTCGAGGGCGGCGAACTCGACTACCTGACCGGCGACTACCTCGCCGAACTGACCATGCTGATCCTCGGCCGCGACCGCATGAAGGACCCGAACCGCGGCTACGCCAAGACGTTCCTGCGTCAGGCGGAGGACTGCCTCGGGCTGGCCCTGGACCGCGGGGTCCGCATCGTCGCGAACGCCGGCGGGCTCAACCCGGCCGGTCTCGCGGATGCATTGCGGGAGGTGAACGACAGGCTGGGGTTGCAGGCGACGATCGCCCACGTCGAGGGCGACGACCTGATCGGCCGGGCCGCCGAACTGGGGCTGGGCAGCCCGCTGACCGCCAACGCCTACCTCGGCGCGTGGGGCATCGTCGAATGTCTGAACGCCGGCGCCGACGTCGTCGTCACCGGCAGGGTCACCGACGCGTCCGTGATCGTGGGCCCGGCCGCCGCTCATTTCGGCTGGCAGCGAGACGATGTCGATCAGCTCGCCGGCGCCGTGGTCGCGGGGCACATCATCGAGTGCGGCACCCAGGCGACGGGCGGCAACTACGCGTTCTTCACCGAGATCGACGACCTCGACCGCCCCGGGTTCCCGATCGCCGAGATCGACTCGGACGGATCGTCCGTCATCACCAAGCACCCCGGGACCGGCGGCGCCGTCACCGTCGGCACCGTCACCGCACAGTTGCTGTACGAGATCACCGGTGGCCGGTACGCCGGACCTGACGTGACCGCGCGGATCGACTCCGCCGCACTATCGCAGGACGGCCCGGACCGGGTCCGGATCAGCGGCGTCACCGGGGAGCCGCCGCCGCCGCAGCTCAAGGTGTCGCTGAACACGCTCGCCGGTTTCCGCAACGAGGCCGTGTTCGTGCTCACCGGCCTCGACATCGAGGCCAAGGCGGCGCTCGTGAAGCGGCAACTCGAGGGGTGGCTGCCCACCCGGCCCGCCGAACTCGACTGGTCGCTCGCCCGCACCGACCACCCGGACGCCGACACCGAGGAGGCGGCGAGCGCGCTGCTGCGCTGCGTGGTCCGGGACCCCGACGCCAACGCCGTCGGTCGCGGATTCTCCTCCGTCGCAGTCGAAATGGCGCTCGCGAGCTACCCCGGATTCACGCTGACGGCGCCACCCGGGCAGGGGCAGCCCTACGGCGTGTTCACCCCCGGCTACGTGTACGCCAAGGAGGTGCCGCACGTCGCGGTGCTGCCGGACGGCACCCGCGTCGACATCGAACCCGCCACCGACGTCCGGGAACTCGCGGACGTCGACGAGCCCGCGCTCCCGGAACCGCGGCGCGCCGAACCCACGGTCCGGGTCGCGCTCGGCACCGTCGCCGGGGCACGCAGCGGCGACAAGGGCGGCAACGCGAACGTCGGTGTGTGGGTCCGCACCGACGAGCAGTGGCGGTGGCTGGTCCACGCGCTGACCGTCGACGAGGTGAAGCGCCTGCTCCCGGAGGCCGCCGATCTCACCGTCACGAGGTACGTGCTGCCGAAACTGCGCGCCGTCAACTTCGTGATCGAGGGAATCCTCGGGCAGGGCGTCGCGTCCCAGGCCCGGTTCGACCCGCAGGCGAAGGGGCTCGGCGAATGGCTGAGATCCCGGCACCTCGACATACCCGAAGCACTCCTCCCCGAAGGGACACCGTTGTGAGCGTGTGGGACACACCCGAGCGGCAGGAACTGCGCAAGACGGTGCGCAGCTTCGTCGAACGACAGATACTGCCCAACCTGGACGAGTGGGAGCGCGACGGCGAACTGCCCCGCACCCTCCACCGGGAGGCCGCCGAACTGGGACTGCTCGGCGCCGGCTTCCCCGAATCCGTCGGCGGCGAAGGCGGCGACCTCGTCGATGCGGTGCTGATCTGCGAGGAATTCCACCAGGCGGGTGCGTCGGGCGGTGTGTTCGCTTCCCTGTTCACGTCGGGGATCGCGCTGCCGCACCTCGCGGCCGCCGGAGATCCGGAGCAGATCGAGACGTGGGTCCGTCCCACCCTGCGCGGCGAACTCATCGGCTCGCTCGCCATCACCGAACCCGGTGGCGGCTCCGACGTCGGGCACCTGCGGACCACCGCGGTCCGCGACGGCGACCACTTCGTCGTCAACGGGTCCAAGACGTTCATCACCTCCGCCGTCCGCGCCGACTTCGTGGTCACCGCCGTCCGCACCGGCGGCCCCGGCGCGTCCGGGGTCTCCCTCCTCGTGATCGAGAAGGGCACACCCGGATTCGAGGTGGCACGCAAACTCGACAAGATGGGCTGGCGCGCGTCGGACACGGCCGAATTGTCGTTCGCCGACGCACGGGTGCCCGCCGCCAACCTCGTCGGCGAGGAGAACAGCGGGTTCGCGCAGATCGCGCAGGCCTTCCTCACCGAGCGCATCGCCCTCGCCGCGCAGGCCTATGCGAGTGCGCAACGGTGCCTCGACCTCACGCTGGCGTGGGTACGCGACCGTGAGACGTTCGGCCGCCCGCTGATCAGCAGGCAGTCGGTGCAGAACACCGTCACCGAGATGGCCCGCAGAACGGACGTCGCCCGCGTCTACACCAGGGCGCTGGTGGAGCGTTCGCTCGTGTCGAACGAGGACTTCATCGCGGAAGTCTGTTTCGCGAAGAACACCGCCGTCGAGGCCGGCGAGTGGGTGGCCAACCAGGCGGTCCAGTTGTTCGGCGGGCTCGGCTACATGCGGGAGAGCGAAGTGGAACGGCAGTACCGCGACATGCGCATCCTCGGGATCGGCGGCGGCACCACCGAGATCCTGACGGGGCTCGCGGCCAAGCGATTGGGGTATCAGTCATGACCACGTTGAAATCCGCCCTGGACACCGGTTCGGAGGAGTACGCCGCTGCCGCGAACGCGATGACGGAAAAACTCGCCGAGATCGAGACCGAGCACGCCAAGGCGCTCGCAGGCGGCGGCGAGAAATACACCGAGCGGCACAAGAAGCGCGGCAAACTCCTCGCCAGAGAGCGCATCGAACTGCTCCTCGACCCGGACTCGCCGTTCCTCGAACTGTGCCCGCTCGCGGCGTGGGGCAGCGACTTCCCGGTCGGTGCCAGCACTGTGGTGGGCATCGGCGTCGTGGAAGCCGTCGAATGCCTGATCGTCGCGAACGACCCGACGGTCCGCGGCGGAACCAGCAACCCGTGGACGCTGCGGAAGGGATTCCGCGCCAACGACATCGCCCGGCAGAACCGGCTTCCCGTCATCTCCCTCGTGGAATCCGGCGGCGCCGACCTTCCCACGCAGAAGGAAGTGTTCATTCCCGGTGGGCGCATGTTCCGCGACCTCACCCAACTGTCCGCGGCGGGTATTCCGACCATCGCCCTCGTCTTCGGCAACTCGACCGCCGGCGGCGCGTACATCCCCGGCATGTCCGATCACGTCGTCATGATCAAGGAACGGTCCAAGGTGTTCCTCGCCGGGCCGCCCCTGGTCAAGATGGCCACCGGTGAGGAATCCGACGACGAAACCCTGGGCGGCGCCGAGATGCACGCCCGCACGTCCGGTCTCGCCGACTACTTCGCCGTCGACGAGCAGGACGCCATCCGAATCGGGCGCAGCATCGTCAAACGCCTGAACTGGAAGAAGCAGGGCCCGGCGCCGCGCGCGGAGGTCGTCGAGCCGCTCGAGGATCCCGAGGAACTGCTCGGCATCGTCCCCGCCGACCTCAAGATCCCGTTCGACCCCCGCGAAGTCATCGCCCGCATCGTCGACGGCTCCGACTTCGACGAGTTCAAGCCGATGTACGGATCGTCCCTCGTCACCGGCTGGGCCGAACTGCACGGATATCCGGTGGGCATCCTCGCCAACGCGCGCGGCGTGCTGTTCAGCGAGGAATCGCAGAAGGCCACCCAGTTCATCCAGCTGGCCAACCGCTCGAACACCCCGCTGCTGTTCCTGCACAACACGACCGGCTACATGGTCGGCAAGGAGTACGAGGAAGGCGGGATGATCAAGCACGGGTCGATGATGATCAACGCCGTCTCCAACTCCACCGTCCCGCACATCTCGATCCTGCTCGGCGCGTCGTACGGCGCCGGCCACTACGGCATGTGCGGACGCGCGTTCGACCCCCGATTCCTGTTCGCCTGGCCGAGTTCCAAGTCCGCCGTCATGGGCGGCGCGCAGCTGGCCGGCGTCATCTCCATCGTCAGCCGGGCCTCCGCGGAGGCGCGGGGGCAGGCGTTCGACGAAGAAGCCGACGCCGGGATGCGCGCGATGATCGAGAACCAGATCGAGGCCGAATCGGTGCCGATGTTCCTGTCCGGTCGCCTCTACGACGACGGCGTCATCGACCCGCGCGACACCCGCACCGTGGTGGGAATGTGCCTGTCGGCCATTGCCAACGCCCCGATCGAAGGCGCCGAGAATTTCGGCGTCTTCCGGATGTGAGGCACTGATGACCGACCCCGTTGCTCCGCTCGCCCCTGCCATGATCCAGTCCGTACTGGTTGCCAACCGCGGCGAGATCGCCCGCCGCATCTTCGCCACCTGCCGCCGCGCAGGCATCGGGACCGTCGCCGTGTTCTCGGACGCCGACGCACTCAGTCCGCACGTCACCGAGGCCGACGCCGCGGTCCGGTTGCCGGGCAACAGTCCCGCCGACACCTATCTGCGCGGTGACCTCGTCATCGAGGCGGCGCTCCTGGCGGGTGCCGACGCCATTCACCCCGGCTACGGGTTCCTGTCCGAGAACGCGGAATTCGCGCGCGCCGTCCACGATGCGGGGCTGACGTGGATCGGACCGCCCGCGCCCGCCATCGAGATGATGGGTTCCAAGGTCGAGTCCAAGAAGTTGATGGCCGCCGCTGGGGTCCCGGTGCTGGCCGAACTCGATCCGGACGCCGTCACCGAAGCCGATCTGCCGGTGCTCGTCAAGGCGTCCGCGGGCGGCGGCGGACGTGGGATGCGCGTGGTGCGTGAACTCGCGGACCTTCCGGAACAGCTGGAAGGCGCGCGGCGCGAAGCGCAATCGGCGTTCGGCGACCCGACCGTGTTCTGCGAGCGCTACCTCGAGACGGGCAGGCACATCGAGGTCCAGGTGATGGCCGACCGGCACGGAACCGTGTGGGCGGTGGGGGAGCGTGAGTGCTCCATCCAGCGCCGGCACCAGAAGGTGGTAGAGGAGGCGCCGTCGCCGCTGGTCGAGGCCGTCCCCGGAATGCGTGAGCGGCTGTTCGAGGCCGCCCGGGTCGCGGCGAAGGCCATCGACTACGAGGGGGCGGGGACGGTCGAGTTCCTGGCCGACAACCAGGGTGACTTCTTCTTTCTGGAGATGAACACCCGCCTGCAGGTGGAGCACCCGGTCACCGAATGCACCACCGGTCTCGACCTGGTGGACCTGCAACTGCAGGTGGCATCGGGTCTGGCACTCGACGCCGATTCGCCCGCCGTGTCGGGCCATTCCATCGAGGTCCGGCTGTACGCCGAGGACCCCGCGCAGAACTGGCAGCCGCAGAGCGGACCGGTCCACCGCCTGGCGCTACCCGGCAGCGCGGTCGAATTCGACGTTCTCCGCACGCCGGGCATCCGCCTCGACTCCGGGGTGGTCGACGGGTCCACCGTCGGCGTGCACTACGACCCGATGCTCGCGAAGGTCATCTCGTTCGCGCCCACCCGGACGCAGGCAGCGACCCGGCTGGCGACGGCACTGGGCCGCGCGCAGATCCACGGTCTGCGCACCAACCGCGACCTCCTGGTCAACGTGCTCCGCCACCCGGCATTCCTCGCAGGCGACACGGACACCGCCTTTTTCGACACCCACGGGCTGGACGTACTCGCGCAACCGCTGGCGTCGGCGGCGACCGAGCGACTGTCGGCGCTGGCCGCCGCCCTCGCCGACGCCGCGCACAACCGTGACGTCGCGACGGTCGACTCGACGCTCCCCAGCGGGTGGCGGAACCTGGCGTCCGCGCCGCAGTGCAAGACGTTCACCGGTACCGGCGGCGACGTCGAGATCCGATACCTGCTCACCCGGTACGGGCTGAAGGCGGAGGGTTTCGACGACGTCTCACTCGTGTCCGCGACGGCACGGCACGTCGCACTGGACGTGGCGGGGCTGCGCCGCTCGTTCGAGGTGTCCCGGTACGGGGACGACGTCTTCGTCGACTCCGCGCTGGGCCCGGTGAGCCTAACCGCCGCACCACGATTCACCGATCCGAGTGCCGTCGTCGCCGAGGGGTCGCTGCTCGCACCGATGCCGGGTTCCGTGATCCGCGTCGGCGCCGCGGTCGGTGATGCGGTGACCGCCAGTCAGCCGATCGTGTGGCTCGAGGCGATGAAGATGGAACACACGATCAAGGCGCCGGCCTCCGGTGTCCTCACCGAACTGTCCGTGACCGTCGGCACGCAGGTCGACGTGGGAACAGTCCTGGCAGTAGTCGAAGCAGCGCACGCTGAAGGAGAATCATGAGCTTCATCGAGACAGAAGAACAGAAGGAACTCCGCGCGTCCGTGTCGAGGCTCGGGGAGCGCTTCAACTACGTCGACTACGTGCTTCCGCGGGCGCGGCGCGGCGAACCGCTCACCGAATTATGGAACGAGGCGGGCAAACTCGGCTTCCTCGGCGTCAACCTCCCCGAGGAATACGGTGGCGGCGGCGCGGGCATCTACGAATTGGCGCTCGTCCAGGAAGAACTCGCCGCCCACGGCGCCGGACTCCTGCTGGTGGTCGTCTCGCCCGCCATCTGCGGCACGATCATCGGCAAGTACGGCACGGCGGAGCAGAAGCAGAAGTGGCTCCCCGGACTCGCCGACGGCTCGAAGATCATGGCGTTCGGCATCACCGAGGCCGACGCGGGGTCCAACTCGCACCAGATCACGACCACTGCTTGCCGAGACGGCGAGGATTGGCTGCTGTCGGGGAACAAGATCTATATCTCCGGTGTCGACCAGGCCGACGCCGTCCTGATCGTCGCGCGGACCGAGGACTCGAAGACCGGCAAGCTGAAGCCTGCGCTGTTCATCGTCCCCACCGACGCCGAGAATTTCGTGAAGACGCCGATGGAGATGGACATCGTCGAGCCCGACCACCAGTTCATGCTGTTCCTCGACGACGTCCGGTTGCCCGCCGACGCGCTTGTCGGCGAGGCCGACGCGGCTCTGATGCAGCTGTTCGCGGGCCTCAACCCCGAACGCATCCTCGGCGCGTCGATGGCGATCGGCATGGGCCGCTACGCGCTCGACGCCGCGGTGCGGTTCGCGAAGGAGCGCACGGTGTGGAAGGAGCCGATCGGCACACACCAGGGCATCTCGCATCCGCTGGCGCAGATCAAGATCGAACTCGAACTCGCGAAGCTGATGATGCAGAAGGCCGCGGTCCTCTACGACAGCGGCGACGACTTCGGCGCCGCCGAGGCCGCCAACATGGCCAAGTACGCCGCCGCCGAGGCCAGCATCAAGGCACTCGACCAGGCCGTCCAGACGCACGGCGGCGCCGGCCTGACCAAGGAGTACGGCCTCGCGGCGATGCTCGGCGCGGCCCGCATCGGCCGCGTCGCGCCGGTGAGCAGGGAAATGGTCCTCAACTTCGTCGCCCAGCACTCGCTCGGGCTGCCGAAGTCGTACTGATGTCGAACGGACAGCACATGACCGACGTGGAAGCCGACCGGTACGTCCGGTACGAGGTGGATCGAGGGTTCGCCACCCTCACCCTCGACTCGCCCCACAACAGGAACGCGATCTCCGGCAGGCTCGTGGACGAGTTGCTGCAGGGATTGCGGGACGCCGCCGCGGACATCGACGTCCGCGGCGTCGTCCTCACCCACACCGGTGGCACGTTCTGCGCCGGGGCGGATCTGAGCGAGACGTCCGGCGACGTCGGCTCGCGCACCCGGCAGATGGCCGAACTGCTGCGCGTCATCGTGGAGCTGCCGAAACCGGTGATCGCCCGGATCGACGGTCACGTCCGGGCCGGGGGCATGGGGCTGGTCGGGGCGTGCGACCTCGCCGTCGCCGGCCCGCGCAGCACGTTCGCGCTCACCGAGGTCCGGCTCGGGCTCGCCGCGTCGATCATCTCGCTGACCGTGCTGCCCCGCATCGATTCGCGCGCCGCGAGCCGCTACCTGCTGACGGGCGAGAAGTTCGGCGCCCACGAGGCGGAGGCGATCGGGCTGATCAGCGAGTCCGCCGAGGATCCCGCCGACACCGTCGAGGAATTGCTGGACCAGTTGCGGCAGGCGTCGCCGCAGGGTCTGGCCGAATCGAAGACGTTGACCACCCGCGGTGTGCTCGCCGACTTCGACCGCTACACCGACGAGCTGACCGCCCAGTCGGCGAGGCTGTTCGAATCCGAAGAGGCGCGGGAAGGCATGATGGCGTTTCTGCAGAAGCGGCCGCCGAGATGGGCCTCCGGCCCTGTGCGTGGTTGACGAGTCTCAGGACTCGACGGTCACGCACGGGCGCGCAGCGCGACGAGAGGAAGTGACACATGACCCGCGAACCGAAGCAGGACCGTAGCCGGGTCACGCGCGGACATCTCCTCGAGGTCACCATCGACTGCCTCGCGGAACTGGGCTGGGGCGCGACGACGGTGAGCCTCGTCGCCCAGCGCGCCGGCGTGTCCCGCGGCGCGACCCAGCACCATTTCCCCACCCGCGAAGACCTCATCACCGCGGCGCTCGAGGTCATGTTCGACGCCCGGATGGAGCAGGCCCGGCGCGAGGCCACCGACCTGCCGACCGGGGAGGGGCGCACCGAGGCGGTGGTGTCGCGGCTCGTCGACTACTACACCGGCACCCTGTTCAAGGCGGCGCTGCAGGTGTGGACGGCGGCCGCCGCCGACCCGGAACTGCGGGCCCGGATCGTGCCGCTCGAGGAACGGTTCGGGCGGGTCGCGCACCGTACCGCCGTCGAACACTTCGGGTTCGACGACGCCGATCCGGTGGCGCACCGGCTCGTCCAGGCCACCCTCGATCTCGCCCGCGGACTCGGCCTGGCCGACGTGCTCACGGACGACTCCAAGAGGCGCGCGGAGATCGTGCGGCAGTGGGCTGCGCAGTTGGACGCCGCACTACCGCGGTGCGGTGAATCGGCAGAGCCGCGGTGCGGTGAATCGGCAGAGCCGCGGGGCGGTAGATCTGTAGAGCCCGGGCGCCTCGACGTGGCCGTTCTCGACTGACCGGGCAAAGATCGCGGCGATCGGTAGAGTCACCGACCATGGGCCGGAAATGGGGAGCGCTCGTCCTGATCGCCGTCGCGGCCGGTCTGGCCGGTTGTGGGGGAGACGGAGACGATTCCGGTACCGCACCCGCCGCACAGAGTCTTCCGCAGGTGACCGATCCGGGCCCGTTCTTCGGCCAGTGCGGTTCGGTCACCGACGACGAGGTGGCGAAGGCGTTCGGCATGCCTCCCTTCACCGGGGTGACGCGCAATTCCGTCGGCTGCGAGTGGGAAACCGCGGGAATAGGCGGTCCCAGCGTCACGTTCTCCTGGTACCGCGGCAGTCCGATCGGCCGCGAGCGGGCGGGTTCGGAACTGATCGGCAGGCCGGCCACCGACATCGACGTCCAGGGACATCCCGGATTCATCGCGTCGTCCGAAGGAATTCTGTGTGAACTCGGTGTGGAGTTCGGCGGTGACTTCGTGCACTGGTCGGTGATGTATGCGGACGCGCAACCCGCGGCCGATCCGTGCACGGTGGCGCGCGACCTCGCCGAACTCAGCGTGTCGAGGGCCAAGTGAGCGGGGGAGTGATGGGCAGGCGGACGTGGCGCGCCGTGCGGGTGCTGACCGCGGCCACCGCAGTCGGGCTGATCGCGGGGTGCGGGTCGACGATCGAGGGCTCACCGAGGGTGGAGGGCAGTTCCTCCTCGGGGGACACCGAACAGTTCACGGCCCTGCTCGAGGAGTGCAACGCGGTCGCCGACGAACAGATCGCGCAGACCGTCGGCGCCGACGCCATCCAACGGGGCTTCTTCGGCGCGATCTGCCGCTGGGACGCGGTCGGCGCCAACGGTCCCGTGAAGGTGACGTTCAACTGGTTCGAGACGGGTTCCCTCGACACGGAGAAGTCGACCGCGGAGAAGCTCGGCTACGCGGTGGAAGCGTCCACCATCCAGGGGCGCAGGGCCGTCGTGATGCGTCCGCCCGGCGATCCGGGGGCGTGCGGAGTGACGGTCGGGTCGCCCTCCTCGGGCGTCGTCGGCTGGTGGGTACAGTTCCAGACGGGGGCGGCAGACCCGTGCCAGGCGGCATCGACGCTTGCGGATCTGACGCTCAATCTGAGTAGTTGATGTGCCCGTGTCCGTACCGACAGCTTCAAGCAGTACCGCCCATCGCAGGTCAGCCCTTACCATTGCCCGCCCACTTTGACCTTCCGGCGCGCCGCCGGGTATCGTTGTGGGTCGTGTCCGGCATGCCCGGGCCGGTTTGTGTGCCTAGCGAGGTATTGCCGTGCGCGCGTTCGTGCAGTTTTCTGCATGGAACGAGCATCCGGCTGCCTGTGTGGGGGTATGCGACACACCCGACCTCGGGTGCAGCTCGAGGGGCGGGTGAGGGGCAGCAGCTCTCTTGCCCCAACTGCTAGATCCCTAATTTCAGAACAGCCAAGGTTGCTTGTCCAGAGCAGTCTGTTCAACACGAAGAAAGCCGGTAAATGCCAACCATCAACCAGCTGGTCCGCAAGGGCCGCCGCGACAAGACCGCGAAGGTCAAGACGGCAGCCCTCAAGGGCAGCCCGCAGCGTCGTGGCGTGTGCACCCGCGTGTACACCACCACCCCGAAGAAGCCGAACTCGGCGCTCCGTAAGGTCGCGCGTGTGCGCTTGACCAGCTCCGTCGAGGTCACCGCTTACATCCCGGGCGAGGGCCACAACCTGCAGGAGCACTCGATGGTGCTCGTCCGCGGTGGTCGTGTGAAGGACCTCCCCGGTGTGCGCTACAAGATCATCCGCGGCTCCCTCGACACCCAGGGTGTCAAGGGCCGCAAGCAGGCCCGCAGCCGCTACGGCGCCAAGAAGGAGAAGAGCTAATGCCACGTAAGGGCCCCGCTCCGAAGCGCCCGCTCATCAACGACCCGGTCTACGGTTCGCCTCTGGTGACGCAGCTCGTCAACAAGATTCTCCTGGACGGCAAGAAGTCCACCGCCGAGCGCATCGTGTACGAAGCACTCGAGCAGGCGCGCGAGAAGACCGGCACCGATCCGGTCGTCACCCTCAAGCGCGCACTGGACAACGTCAAGCCCGCCCTCGAGGTTCGCAGCCGCCGTGTCGGTGGCGCCACCTACCAGGTGCCGGTCGAGGTCCGTCCGGGCCGCTCCACCACCCTCGCGCTCCGCTGGCTCGTGACCTTCTCCCGGCAGCGTCGTGAGAAGACGATGGTTGAGCGTCTCGCCAACGAGCTCCTCGATGCCAGCAACGGCCTGGGTGCCGCTGTGAAGCGTCGTGAGGACACTCACAAGATGGCCGAAGCCAACAAGGCATTCGCCCACTACCGCTGGTGACGTCACGTCGGAGCAGTCACCTACCGTGACTGCTCCGGCGTCGTCGCACGTCGGGCCCCTACCGGGGACCGGCTGATCTACAACTCGAGACAATGGCCCCGCTGGTGGAACACCGGGGAGGCCGACACCCGATACACGAGCTACGAGCGGGGAAGAATCCTGTGGCACAGGAAGTGCTGACCGACCTGAACAAGGTCCGCAACATCGGCATCATGGCGCACATCGATGCCGGCAAGACCACGACCACCGAGCGCATCCTGTTCTACACCGGTGTCAACTACAAGATCGGTGAGACGCACGACGGTGCCTCGACCACGGACTGGATGGAACAGGAGAAGGAACGCGGCATCACGATCACCTCTGCCGCGGTGACCTGCTTCTGGAACAACAACCAGATCAACATCATCGACACGCCGGGCCACGTCGACTTCACCGTCGAGGTGGAGCGTTCGCTCCGCGTGCTCGACGGCGCCGTCGCAGTGTTCGACGGCAAAGAGGGCGTCGAGCCCCAGTCGGAGCAGGTGTGGCGTCAGGCCGCCAAGTACGACGTTCCGCGCATCTGTTTCGTCAACAAGATGGACAAGATGGGCGCGGACTTCTACTTCACGGTCCAGACCATCATCGACCGCCTCGGCGCGAAGCCGCTCGTCCTGCAGCTGCCGATCGGCGCCGAGGACGACTTCGACGGTGTCGTCGACCTGGTCGAGATGAAGGCTGTCACCTGGCGTGGCACGGTCGCCATCGGCGCCGAGCCCACCATCGAGGAGATCCCGGCCGATCTGGCCGACAAGGCTGCCGAGTACCGCGAGAAGCTGCTCGAGACGGTTGCCGAGTCCGACGAGAAGCTCATGGAGAAGTACTTCGCCGGCGAGGAGCTCAGCGTCGAGGAGATCAAGGGCGCCATCCGCAAGATGACGGTCAACTCCGAGCTGTACCCGGTGCTGTGCGGTTCCGCGTTCAAGAACAAGGGCGTTCAGCCCATGCTCGACGCAGTCATCGACTACCTGCCGAACCCGCTGGACATCGGCGAGGTCCAGGGTCACGCCCTCGGCAACGAAGAGGACATCCTCACGCGTAAGCCGAGCAAGGACGAGCCGTTCTCGGCTCTGGCCTTCAAGATCGCTGCGCACCCGTTCTTCGGCAAGCTGACGTTCGTCCGCGTGTACTCCGGCCGGATCGATCCGGGCGCCCAGGTCATGAACGCGACCAAGGGCAAGAAGGAGCGCATCGGAAAGCTCTTCCAGATGCACGCCAACAAGGAGAACCCGGTCGACGAGGCCGTGGCCGGCCACATCTACGCCATGATCGGTCTGAAGGACACCACCACCGGTGACACCCTCTGCGATCAGAGCAACCCGATCGTGCTCGAGTCCATGAGCTTCCCGGACCCGGTCATCCAGGTTTCGATCGAGCCCAAGACCAAGTCCGACCAGGAGAAGCTGGGCACCGCGATCCAGAAGCTCGCCGAAGAGGACCCGACGTTCTCCGTCGAACTCGACGACGAGACCGGCCAGACCGTCATCGGCGGCATGGGCGAGCTCCACCTCGACATCCTCGTCGACCGCATGCGTCGCGAGTTCAAGGTCGAGGCGAACGTCGGCAAGCCGCAGGTCGCGTACCGCGAGACCATCACCAAGAAGGTCGAGAAGCACGAGTTCACCCACAAGAAGCAGACCGGTGGTTCGGGTCAGTTCGCCAAGGTGATCATCGCGCTCGAGCCCTTCGTCGGTGAGGACGGCGCCACCTACGAGTTCGAGAACAAGGTCTCCGGTGGCCGCGTTCCGCGTGAGTACATCCCCTCCGTGGACGCCGGTGCGCAGGACGCCATGCAGTACGGCGTTCTCGCCGGCTACCCGCTGGTGAACATGAAGCTGACGCTGCTCGACGGTGCGTACCACGACGTCGACTCGTCGGAAATGGCCTTCAAGGTTGCCGGTTCGCAGGCGCTGAAGGAAGCCGCCCGCAAGGCCGGCCCGGTCATTCTCGAGCCGCTCATGGCTGTCGAGGTCACGACACCCGAGGAGTACATGGGTGACGTGATCGGCGACCTGAACTCCCGCCGTGGCCAGATCCAGGCCATGGAGGAACGCAGTGGTGCCCGTGTCGTGAAGGCGCTGGTTCCGCTCTCGGAGATGTTTGGTTACATCGGTGATCTGCGGTCGAAGACCCAGGGCCGGGCGAACTTCTCCATGGTGTTCGATTCCTACGCAGAGGTTCCCGCGAACGTCTCGAAGGAAATCATCGCCAAGGCGACCGGCGAGTAACCTCGGTTCCAGCCGGCCGAAGCACGACACAGTAATAACAACCGCACTGCTGCATACCGCAAGCATCAATCAGTCCAGGAGGACACACAGTGGCGAAGGCGAAGTTCGAGCGGACGAAGCCGCACGTGAACATCGGCACCATCGGTCACGTCGACCACGGCAAGACCACGCTGACCGCGGCCATCACCAAGGTTCTGCACGACGCGTACCCGGATCTCAACGAGGCCTCGGCCTTCGACGAGATCGACAAGGCTCCTGAGGAGAAGGCTCGCGGTATCACGATCAACATCTCGCATGTTGAGTACCAGACCGAGAAGCGCCACTACGCGCACGTCGATGCTCCCGGTCACGCCGACTACATCAAGAACATGATCACCGGTGCGGCGCAGATGGACGGCGCCATCCTCGTGGTCGCGGCCACCGACGGCCCGATGCCCCAGACGCGTGAGCACGTGCTGCTCGCCCGCCAGGTCGGCGTGCCGTACATCCTCGTCGCCCTGAACAAGGCCGACATGGTGGACGACGACGAGATCATCGAACTCGTCGAGATGGAGGTCCGTGAGCTCCTCGCTGCGCAGGAGTTCGACGAGGAAGCTCCGGTCGTCAAGGTCTCCGCACTGAAGGCGCTCGAGGGCGACCCGGAGTGGACCAAGAACATCCTCGAGCTCATGGCTGCGGTCGACGAGTCCATCCCGGACCCGGTTCGCGAGACCGAGAAGCCCTTCCTCATGCCCGTCGAGGACGTCTTCACGATCACCGGTCGTGGCACCGTCGTCACCGGTCGTATCGAGCGTGGCGTCATCAACGTGAACGAGGAGGTGGAGATCGTCGGCATCAAGGAGACCTCCACCAAGACCACGGTCACCGGTATCGAGATGTTCCGCAAGCTGCTCGACTCGGGCCAGGCCGGTGACAACGTCGGTCTGCTGGTTCGTGGTATCAAGCGCGAAGATGTCGAGCGTGGACAGGTTGTCGTCAAGCCCGGCACCACCACCCCGCACACCGAGTTCGAGGGCCAGGCGTACATCCTGTCCAAGGACGAGGGCGGCCGCCACACGCCGTTCTTCAACAACTACCGTCCGCAGTTCTACTTCCGTACCACGGACGTGACGGGCGTTGTGACGCTGCCCGAGGGCACCGAGATGGTCATGCCCGGTGACAACACCGAGATGTCCGTCAAGCTGATCCAGCCCGTCGCCATGGACGAGGGCCTGCGCTTCGCGATCCGCGAAGGCGGCCGTACCGTCGGCGCCGGCAAGGTCACGAAGATCAACAAGTGATCTAGCTTCACCAACGCCGATGGCGCTCACCCTCCGGGGTGGGCGCCATCGGCGTTTCTTGGGTTCTGCGTCAGAGGTAGTGCAGCGCGTCCCATTCCCGGATGTCGCTGGGATGGGCGATCTCTTCGAGGACGAACGGGTCGCGTGCGATGAACTGTTCCGCCCGCTCACGGCTGGTGAACACCGCCATGGACCCGTTGCTCGCCGGGTCGTCGAACGGTCCGATTCCGAGGATCCCGCCTTCCGCGGCGAACGCGTCGAGGTACTCGCGGTGCCGTGGATAGACCTCCGGGATTCGGGCGGCGGCGGACGGATCGGTTGTGTAGAACACGACGTACTCCATGGCGGAGAACCTACCGAGACCGGGACGTCCCGTGTCAGTTTTCGACGTGTACCGGGTGGTCGGCGCGGTCGAGGTGAAGCAGCACCTGGGTGGCGACCTGCTCACCGCCGAGTGTCGACGCGACCCATGATGCGACGTCCTCGGACGTGCGGGTGAAGTCGTGGATATCAAGGGTGGGGTCGGCGGTCACGACGATCGACAGGGTGGGGAGTCCGCGTTCGACGACGGCGCGGGCCCGCGTCTGCCGGACTCCGGGGTACTGGGCGAGTTCGCTGGCGACCCCGTTGGCGAGGGAGCCGAGGTCGACGGTGACGTAGGTGCCCGATTCGCGATCCGGGACCGCGACGGCCGACGTGCGTCGCCGGGTGAGGTCCAGCGCGAGGAGCACGATCCCGAAGACCAGCCCCACGACGACCGTCGCGGCGAGGGCCCAGCCCCACCAGCCCTGGTCGGGAAGCGCGGTGACGCGTGCGCGGTCGTACCGCGACACCCATTCTCGGACGATCGGAACCTGCAGGTCCCAGGCGATGGCGTAGGCACCGAATCCGAGGAGCACGAGCCCGACGAGCAGGACGATCAGCCGGTTGACGGCGGCGGTCCGGTGCGTCACGGCTTCACCTGCACTCGGAGTTCGGGGGACGTGCCGAGCAGCGACAGCGTCGGTTCCACGGCCTCGCGGACGGAGATGGCCACGTCTGCGGCGGGTGTCGACTCGGTGCGCACCACGCGGACGGTGACGTGCTTGCGGTCGACTGTCGTGTGCGCCGACAGCACCCCGGGGACCGTGTTGGCGTGACTACTGGAATTGCGGGCGAGATCGGTGGGGCGCAGCCAGACGATCGGGGTGTCGCCCACCGCGAGGGGCAGATGGGTGCGCGGCCGCGGTTTGAGGGCGGCGACGATGAGCACGATTCCCAGCACGATCGCGGCGACGGCGACGGGGACGATCCAGTCGGACCAGTGCAGCCTGCCCAGCCATTGCGCGGTGTTGCGGATCCAGGGCGCGTTGGCGAACGTGCCGCGCATGATGAGCAGTTCACGCGCGGCGACGACCGCGAGGCCGAGGGCGGCGACGGCGACGATGATCGCGGCGGGCACGGCCGCGGGTGTCGCGCGCGGCGTGCGTGGCCGGATCGGCGCCACCGGGAGGGGCGGCACCGCCGGATCGCCCTGTTCGGAGTAGAGGCTGTCGGCGCCGCTGTCTTCGGGGGCCGCGGATTCCGTTCCGACGACTACGATGTTGAGTTCGATGACCGGCATGCCGGTCATCTGCTCGACCTGGCGGTGCACCTGTGCGCGGAGCCTGCGGTTGAGCAGATCGAGATGGCACGGCCACTGCACCGCGATGTACAGGTTGATCGCGACGGCGTCCGCACCCGTCGAGACGTCGGCGCGGGGGAGCTCTCTGCCCGTCAGCCGGGACAGTCCGCCGGACTGCTTGACGACGCCGGGTACCTGGAGCGCTGCGGCGACGGCGATCTTCACGACGGCGCGTTCCTTGATGACCAACTCGCCGCGCTGGGCGGCGTCGTCGTCGAGCGCAGCGTCGTCCCGGGGTCCGGCGGGGGGTGCGGTGGACGGTTCAGCCACGGCCGCGGCTTCGGAGGATGGCGCCGAGATCGAGGTGCCCGTCGCGGTGCGCGCCCACGGCCATGCCCAGTGCACCGAGCAGGACGGCGAAGACGAATCCGCTGAAACCGCCGAGGATGCCGGCGATCGCGAGGAGTAATCCAACGATCAGGCCTGTGATTGTGCTGTTCATTGAGCGTGTCCTGTCTCTGTCAGGAGGTCTTCGATGATCACGTCGACGGGGACGTCCACCAGCGATTCCACTGCGGCCCGCACTCTTTCGGCGGTGTCGACGACGTTGGCGGGGTAGCGCGCCGCGAGATGGACGGCACAGGACGTGGGGCCGACGGTCACCCCGGTCACCCGGCGTCCGGGCAGGTACGTCGCGACTTCGCCGAATGGGCCGCCGTGCATCGCTGCCACTCCGGGGGTCGCGAGGACGGCGGCGACGATGCGTTCGGAGATGTCCTCCGCGTGAGTGTCCGGTGGGAGCGGTCCGGTCACTGCACCCTCGGTTTGCCGTCGAGCTCGGACGCGGCCTCGGATTCGTCGAACAGCATGACGTCGAAGACGGTGATGTTCACTTCGGTCACTTCGAGTCCGGTCATGCGCTCGACGGCCGCGATGACGTTGCGTCGGATGCCTACCGCGAGTTCGTGCAGTGCGACGCCGTATTCGGCGACGATGCCGATGTCGATGGCGGCCTGTTTCTCCCCGACTTCGACGGCGACGCCCTGGGCGTGGTTGACGCGGGCGCCGGGGATCCGGTCCCGGAGGGCGCCGACGGCGCGTGCGGTGCCGCCGCCCACGTCGTAGACGCCGTTGATCTCACGGGTGGCGATACCGGCGATCTTGGCGACGACGGCGTCCGCGATGATGGTCCGTCCCTGGGAACTGACGAGTTCCGGAGTCGCCCCGGCACCGAACTGCACGCGACTGCGTGCGCCTGAATCGCTGGTCATCGTGGATCCCCTTCGAGTCGCCTGCCTTCTCCTCAACAGTAATGATCACCGACGGTACGCGGGGTTTCCCACGCGCTTTCCGCCCGGGGATCTGTCCGGATACCGATGCGAAAAATATTTGATATGACTACCCGGTACCATGACGTGATCCAGGTAACAGAGGTACGGCACGACGAAAGGAACCCCATGGCGGAAGTGGCCCCCGACCAGGACGCTGCCCCCAGTGAGGAGTCCGCTTCCAGTGAGGGCGCTGCTTCCGGTGAGGGCACTGCCCCCCGGCCCCGGACGCCGGCCGTCACCGCAGGTGTGGCCGTTCTGTCCGTTCTCGCACTCGCGTTCCTGGCGGTGAGCGGCTACTTCGGCTACACGCACCGGCAGGCGGAGCAGACGGCGCAGCAGCGGTCCGAGATCGTGGACGCCGCGAGCCAGGGCGTCGTGAATCTGACGACGATGGACTTCGAGCGGGCCGACGAAGACGTGCAGAAGGTGCTCGACGGCTCGGCCGGAGAATTCCGCGACGAATTCGAGGCCCGGTCCACCGATCTCATCGCCGTCATGCAGGAGGCCCGGGTCAAATCGGTCGGGGAGGTGCGTCAAGCCGCGATCGAGAGGCAGGACGGCGACTCCGCCGACGTTCTCGTCGCGGTCGCCCAGAAGGTGTCGAATGCGGGCGGGGCGGCAGAGGAGCCGCGTAGTCAGAGAATGCGGGTCACGATGCAACTCGACGACGGCACGTACAAGATCGTGAAGGCGGGGTTCGTGCAGTGAGTACCGACGCATCGCCGAAGTCGCGCAGGCTCGTCCTGATCCTGGGTGCGCTCACCGTGGTCACGGCGGTGCTGGCCGGGGTGCTGTACTTCACGCTCTACCGGCCCGACCGGTGCGTCGACGACACCGTCCGCGCCGCCGTCACCGACACCGCCTCGCAGGGCGCGATCGCTCTGCTGTCGTACGGGCCGGACACGGTGGAGAACGACGTCGGCGTCGCGAAGGAGCGCCTGACGGGGGAGTTCCTCGACTATTACACGCAGTTCACGACGGACGTCGTCGTCCCGGCGGCGAAGGAGAGCCGGGTTGCCACGCAGGCGACGGTGGCCGCGTCCGGTCCGGTCGAGGTGGCGGCCGACACGGCGACGGTGCTGCTGTTCGTCAACCAGAGCACTACCAGCGCCGCGAAACCGGAACCGGCGGTGACGGCGACGAGCATTTCCGTCGAGCTGACCAAATCCGGCGACGACTGGCTGATCTCCGGCTTCGATCCCGTCCAGGCGCACGGGTAGCGTTGGCGCCCATGAGCACTCTTCGAGAGGTAGGCGACCGCGAGTCGTGGCGCTGTTGGTTGTGTGACGAACCGGTGGATCCCGACATGTCGGTCAACGACCCGCGCGGCCCCAGCATCGACAGTGTCGTCACCGCGAAGAAGGCCAAGGCGAAGGGCGGCGTCGAACGCCTCGCTCACCGCGCGTGCAACACCAAGAAGGGCGCCGTCAAACCGGTCGTGCCGTGGCCCGACCGGTTGTTCGTCGTCGATCCCGCCCCGATCATCGGTGTCGTCGAACAACTCGGCCGCAAGGGTGGACGGGTGGCGGTGGCGCGGTGCCCGGGCAAGTCGGACGCGGAGGACGCGTCGGAGTGGTTGCTCGACCGGTTGTCCCGTCTCGCACCGGAACTGGACGTCGAGACGCAGATCGACGCGGCCGGGGGTGCGTTCCTGCTCGTCCTGCGGCTCCGCCACCCGTGAGTACTTGTTAACCGCCGGCGGTTAACAAGTACTCACGGGCGGGGGATCGGCGGGTGCAGGGTGGTGGCGTCGCCCGGCCGGTACAGCTGGGCGCGCCTGCCGCCCGTGGATGCGGCGTCGGCGACGCCCTCGACGGGTTCGACGAATCCCCGCGTTCCCAGGACCTTGCGGCGGAAATTCGCGCGGTCCCACGTCACGTCCCATACGGCCTCGTACACCGTCTGGAGGTCCCGGATCGAGAACGGAGACTCCACGAAATGGGTTGCCAAAGTGGTGTATTCGAGTTTCGACCGCACCCGCTCGAGGGCGTCGGCGAGGATCTGCGCGTGGTCGAACGCCAACGACTCGCGGGACGCGTCCTCGACCGGCATCCAATAGGCGTCGGCGGCGTCGGAACCGGCGGACGGCTCCGGCAGGTTCGGCGCGAACGCCACGAACACCACCGACACGACGCGCATGCGCGGGTCGCGGCCCGGCTCGCTGTACGTCGCCAACTGCTCGAGGTGACCGGGAAAGCTGTCGAGCCCGGTCTCCTCCGCCAGTTCGCGTCGCGCCGCGACGTCTGCCGATTCGTCGGCGTGAACGAAACCGCCGGGCAGCGCGGGCATCCCCTGGAACGGTTCCTCTCCCCGCCGCACCAGCAGGACCGACAGCGAGGGGCCGCGCAGCGTGAACATCGCGAGATCGACGGTCACGGCGAACGGTGGGTAGTCGGTTGCGTCGTACACTGTCAGCCTCCCAGTGGTGCGGCGAACGTCGATCGGTGGGCGAGTGCCTGTTCAGTGACCTGCGTCGCGAGGTCGAGGCGCTCTGCCCGGCTCCCGGTCAGCATCACCCACGACCGCCCGGCGGCGGTGAGCGCGTCGACGAACCACTCTGTCATCTCCTCCCGGATCGACTCTCCGTCACGCAACCCATCCTGCACGAAGGGGACACCGACGTGGTCGGTAATGAGGTACAGGGCGTGGCGGCCCGGCCGGTGGTCGTGCGCCCGGGTGCTGTCGGGGCCGAGGTACCGCCGCTCCCACACGGTGGTCGCTTCTGCGTCGGTGTCGCAGATCGTCAGGGGCGACCCCGACCGCGCCGCCGCCTCTTCCCACTCGTTCTGGATGCGGGCGATGTCGGCGAAATCCTGCCCGGTCCAGACGAGGTCGTCGACGCCTGCGGACGCGTCGGCAACGCGGGCTCTCGCCAGCTTGTCGGCGGTTGCCGTGCGACCGTATTCGGGAACCCAGTGCGTGCGCCGCCAGATCCCGCCGCGGGCGCGGAAGCGCTGCGCCAGTGCGCGACTGACGGTGGTGGTTCCGGTGGATTCTGCGCCGAGCACCACGATCCGGGTGGTGAGCAGTGCCTGCGCGGGCGCGTCGAGGTGTTCCCAGGTGCCGGCGAGGTCGCCTCGACAGGCGGTTCCCGAAATCGGGAACCGGACCCGCTCGGGGTCGACGGGGACGTGGACGGCGTCGAACCAGCGGGCGAGTTCGTCGCCGTACTTCTCGCTCGACACGACCACGTCGACGGCGATTCCGGTGACCTGTCGTACCGCGGCGCGCATGCACGCCACCTGCGCGGCCCACACCGG
Organism: Rhodococcus sp. T2V; assembly: GCF_029269925.1. Lineage (NCBI taxonomy): Bacteria > Bacillati > Actinomycetota > Actinomycetes > Mycobacteriales > Nocardiaceae > Rhodococcus > Rhodococcus sp. T2V. The sequence continues at coordinate 232,718 of NZ_JARJBD010000003.1, read as the reverse complement.
TCGCGACGCCAGGTCCATCGGGGCGTCGCACGCGATGCCGGTCACGGTCACCGTGCGGTCCCGCGCATGCGACTCGGCGAGGCAGGACACTCTGTCCGCCAAGGGAATCGACTCGACCCGGGACGCCATCACCACCACTGTCACCCGGACGGCGACCCGCGCCGCCTCCCTGATCAGCAGGTGGTGTCCGGCGTGCGGGGGATAGAACTTTCCGATCACGAGCGCGTGGTCCCGCATTGCGGTCACCTGCTCGCGGTCGTCGCGAGGGCGGGGAGTCCCGAGGACCTGCGCCACTCGAGGAGACCGCGGACGCAGAGCACGAGGAAGCCGACGTACAGCAGGGCTGTCAGCGTCAGACCCTTGTGCAGGTAGAGCGGGACGTAGACCAGATCGGCCCCAATCCACAGCAGCCACGATTCCCAGCGCTTGTTCACCTGCCCCCAGGTGGCCAGCAGCGAGAGGGTAGTGGTGACGGCGTCCCAGAACGGGACCGTGGACGACGTCGCCGTGTGCAGGAGCACGGTCAAGGCGGCGGTGCCGACGATGCCGGTGCCGGCGAGCCACCTCCATTCCTCCGGCGACGTCCCGGTGACGGGCAACGGGTTTCCGGCGTTTCCGCGGATCCACCGGATCCACCCGGCCGCGGCGAGCGCGATGTAGACCAGTTGGAGGGCCGAGTCGGCGAAGAGTCCGGCTGCGTAGAACAGCAGGATCCAGACCAGGTTGTTTGCGATTCCGATCGGCCAGTTCCAGGCGGACTGCCGGGCGACGAGCCAGACGCACACCGCGCCCGACGCGAAACCGAGCACTTCGGCCCAGCTCGTCGTCGTCCCGAACGACGTCACCGCGGCCGAATTGAGCCAGTCGACGAGTAGTGCGATCACGGGAACTCCTTGTAGTCGTAGTGACTACGGAAACGTATCACGGTTGTAGTCGGTATGACTACAACTGGGGATGTCGTGGTGTCCCGCGGGAGGTGGGGGTACCGTCGGGACCAGAACATGAATCTGACCTCGAGTGCGAAGGAATTCCGATGAATCTGGCCTTGACCGACGAGGAGCTGGCGTTCCGCGACGAGATGCGAACGTTCTTCACCACGCAGATTCCGGCGGAGATCCGCGAGCGGTATGCGCGGGGCGAAGAAGTGGGGAAAGAAGGCTTCATCGAGTCTCAGCGGATTCTGAACGCCAACGGGCTCGCGACGCCGCACTGGCCGGTCGAATGGGGCGGCCGCGACTGGACTCCGGTGCAGAAGCACATCTGGCTCGACGAGCTCCAGCTCGCGTCGGTGCCCGAGCCGCTCGCGTTCAACACCAGCATGGTCGGCCCCGTCATCGCGGCGTTCGGTTCGCAGGAGCAGAAGGAGAAGTTCCTTCCGGCGACCGCCAACCTCGACATCTGGTGGTGCCAGGGATTTTCCGAACCCGAGGCCGGTTCCGACCTCGCGTCGCTGAAGACCCGCGCCGTCCGCGACGGCGACGACTACGTGATCAACGGCCAGAAGACGTGGACCACTCTCGCGCAGCACGCCGACTGGATCTTCGTCCTCGCCCGCACCAACCCGGATGCCCCCAAGAAGCAGGCCGGCATCTCGTTCATCCTCGTCGACCTGAAGACGCCCGGCGTCACGGTGCGCCCGATCAAGCTGATCGACGGCGGCCACGAGGTCAACGAGGTCTTCTTCGAGGACGTGCGTGTGCCCGCCGAGAATCTGGTGGGTGAGGAGAACCAGGGCTGGAGCTACGCCAAGTTCCTGCTCGGCAACGAGCGCGCCGGCGTCACCCGCCTGGGATTCTCCAAGGTCCGGCTCGCGCAGGCGAAGAAGCGCGCCGCGGAGATCTCGGTCGGTGAGGGGACGCTGCTCGACGACCCGCTGTTCGCCGCCCGCATCGCGGAACTGGAGAACGAGATCATCGCGCTCGAACTCACCCAGCTGCGGGTCGTCGCGAGTTCGGCCGACGGCAAGCCGAACCCGGCGTCGTCGCTGCTGAAGCTGCGCGGGTCCGAATTGCAGCAGGCGACACTCGAACTGCTGACCGACGTGGCGGGCCCCGACTCCCTTCCCTTCGCCGCCGGTGACGGCATCTCCTCACCGCTCTGGGCTCAGCGGACTGCACCGACCTATCTGAACTACCGCAAGGTTTCCATCTACAGCGGATCGAGCGAAGTGCAGCGCAGCATCATCGCCTCCTCGATCCTCGGATTGTGAGGGCGTGACATGGACTTCGAGCTGACCGACGAACAGAAACTGCTGCGCGACACCACCCGCGAACTGCTGGGTCGCAGCTACGACGCGGAGAAGCGCAACGCTGTCACCGACACCGAGCAGGGGTGGAGCTCGCAGGTCTGGAAGCAACTCGCCGAGGTGGGGCTGCTCGGCCTGAGCTTCGACGAGGAAGACGGGGGAATGGGCGCCGGACCCGTCGAGGTGGCATCGGTAATGACCGAGATAGGCCGCCGCCTCGCCCCCGAACCGGTCCTCGACGCCGTGCTCGTGCCCGGCGGCCTGATCGCCGCGGCCGGCAGCGCGGAGCAGCGTCGCCGGATTCTCCCGGACGTGTCCGAGGGCACCCTCCTGCTGGCCTTCGCCGATCGGGAACCGGGCGTGCGCTGGCCGTCGGCCCGGGTGTCCACGACCGCGACGAAGGACGGCGACGCGTGGACTCTGACGGGTACGAAGAATCCTGTTCCGCACGGTGGCAGCGCGAACACGCTGGTCGTCACCGCGGCGCTCCCGGAGGGCGGGGTCGGACTGTTCCTCGTCGACGGCGACGCCGCCGGCCTGACCCGCACCCCCTACGCGACCCACGACGGACTGCGGGCCGCGCAGGTGGAACTGTCCGGCACTCCGGCCGAGCCGCTCGGTGAGGGCGGCGACGCGTCTTCGGCGATCGAGGGCGCACACATCCGGGCGCAGGCGGCGCTGTGCGCGGAGGCCGTCGGCGCGATGGAGGAGGCGTTGCGGCTGACGACCGAGTACCTGAAGACCCGCAAGCAGTTCGGCGTTCCGATCGCGAAGTTCCAGACCCTCACCCACCGTGCGGCCGACATGTACGTGCTGCTGGAACTGGCCCGCAGCATGAGCCTCTACGCCACGATGTCGCTGGCCGACGGAACCGTGGACCCAGTGGTCGCGTCCCGCGCCAAGCTGCAGATCGGCCGGTCGGCCCGGACGATCGGGCAGGAAGCGATCCAGATGCACGGCGGCATCGGCATGACCGCCGAGTACCCGGTCGGGCACTACGTGAGTCGGCTGACCGCCATCGAGCACACCGTCGGCGGCTCCGACGACCACCTGCGCGTGCTCGCGGCGGCGACGACCCAGGGCACCGTCAGCATCATCTAGCTGCACCCGTGAGTACTTGTTAACCGCCCGCGGTTAACAAGTACTCACGGGTGCAGGTCTCGGATTGGTATCGGAAAGAGCGTTTTCGCCGTGTCGCACGAGGACCCCCGTGTGACGCAGCTAACGTTCTGCGCGCACATCAGAACTCACGGGGGATGTACGTATCTCGGTGAAGGAGCGTTGTCATGGGGTCCGGTCCAGTCAAAGCGATCATGTGGAGCCTGCTCGTCGTGGGACTCGTCGGTGCGGGAGTCGGGATCTCCGAACTGCACGTCCCGTGGACGGTCGCGTCGTTGATCGTCGCGTCGGTGTCGGGCCTGGTCCTGCTCAGGATCCGTGCCGACGCACACCCCGAACTGCACAGCGAGCGCCGGATGGCTGCCGGCTGACCCCGCCGTCACCCCTGCTGGAGCCCGTCCGCCCACCTGCCGATGTCGCCGCGTTCCAGTGCGAGCGCCAGCAGTTCCGGGAACTTGTCCGGCGTGCAGGCGAACGCGGGAATGCCGAGCGCACCGAGGGCCGCCGCGTTGTCGTGATCGAACGACGGGGCGCCGTCGTCGGACAGCGCCAGCAGCACCACCACCTGGACCCCGGCGTTCTTCATCGCCGCCATCCGGCGCAGCATCTCCGCGCGGATCCCGCCCTCGTACAGGTCCGAGATCAGCACGAACAACGATTCCGCCGGCCTGTCGATCAGTGACTGGCTGTACGCGATGGCCCGGTTGATGTCGGTGCCGCCGCCGAGTTGCGTGCCGAACAGCACGTCGACGGGATCGGACAGCCTGTCGGTGAGGTCGACGACCGCCGTGTCGAACACGACCAGCGACGTCTTCAGCGCGCGCATCGACGCGAGCACCGCGCCGAACACGGACGCGTACACGACGCTCGACGCCATCGAGCCGGACTGGTCGATGGCGAGGACGACGTCGCGGTGCACGGCCTGCGATCGGCGGCCGTAGCCGAGCAACCGCTCCGGCACCACCGTCTTGTGCTCGGGCAGATAGTGCGCGAGGTTGGCGCGGATGGTGCGATGCCAGTCGATGTCGCGGTGCCGGGGATTGGTGATGCGGGCGGAGCGGTTGAGGGCACCGGTGACGGCGGTTCTGGTCTTCTGCGCGATCCGGTCCTCCACCTCCCGGACCACCTTCTCGACGACCATCCGGGCGGTGGCCTTGCTGGTCTCGGGCATCACCCGGTTGAGGCTCAGCAGGGTGCCGACGAGGTGGACGTCCGGTTCGACGGCCTCGAGCAGTTCGGGTTCGAGGAGCAGTTGGGTGAGGCCGAGCCGGTCGATGGCGTCCTTCTGCATCACCTGCACGACGCTGCTCGGGAAGTAGGTGCGGATGTCGCCGAGCCAGCGTGCGACCTTCGGTGCCGATCCGCCGAGACCCGCAGCGCGCCGGCGGCTCTTCGATCCCTCGCCGCTGGTGTCGTACAGCGCGGCCAGTGCGGCGTCCATCGCCGCGTCCGTCCTGGACGCCAGCCCGCCGGTGGATTCCTCGGCGGCGTTGCCGAGCAGCAACCGCCACCGACGTAGCCGCTCCGCGTCCTCGGTCACGACGTCACCCCCAGGATGTCGGCGACGGTGCGGATCGCCACGGTGCCACGCCGGGCATCGACCTCGGCGGGGGTCTCGGCAGTGGAGCCGCCCTCCACGGACTGTCCGATGGCCCGGCGTTCCCCGGTCTCGAAGCTGCCGAACGTGCGCCGTAGCAGCGGCAGCACGTCGACGAAATCCTGCTCGCGCAGCCCCGACACCCACCCGTCGAGCAGGCGCAGCAGTTGCCGGTCGTGGACCAGCAGCAGCCCTCCGCCGCCGAGGAAGCCGTCGACCCACCCGGCCTTGGCGGTCGGGTCGGCGCCGACGGACAGCGCCCGCGACAGCCGGGTGGCGGCGTCGGTTTCGCTGACGGCGCCCGCGTCGCGGAGTAGGCGGACCATGCGCCCGATCACGAGGCCGTTCACGTCGCTGCGGTCGACGAGGCCGGTGAGCGTGCCGAGCCAGCGCGCCGACGCGCGGTCGTCGTCGCGCAACATCACCGCCGCATGGACGTCGTCGACGGCGCGGCGCAGGTCGAGGGCGCTGTCGTCGTCCAGACCGGACATCGCCGACGGCAGTCCCGCGCAGATGCGGACGAGGAGGCTGTCGGTGACGCGGGTGAGGGACGAGACGTCGGTGCCGCGGACGTCGCCGTATCGCAGGGTGCGCGTGAGCGCGGGCAGCGCGTCCATCAGGTGCATGACGTCGTGGTCGAGCGTGGCCGCGGTCTCCAGCGCGCGCAACAGTTCGACCAGGGCGTCGCCGAGATCCGACAGCAGCGCCTGCTCGAGCAGCCCGGTGAGCCGGGCGAGGGAGACGTCGCCGGCCGCCGCCTCCTCACGCACCTTCGCCGTGGCCGCGGCCTCGACGGTGGTGCCCCACAGCGACGCCTCGATGATCGACACCGCCAGTTCGGGTTGCCAGGTGAGCGACCACGTCTCACGGAACGTGCCGGTGCCGCGGACGTCGCTGTCGGCCGGGGTGCCCCAGTCGACACCGAGGATCTGCAGGCGGTGCAGGAGCCGGGACCGCGCGACGTCGTTGTCCCGGCGGAGGTCGAGGTCGATGGTCTTCTCGGTGGCCTGCTGCTTCAGGCGCAGGGTCTTCGCCCGGGCGCGCAGGTCGGCGTCGAGCGGAACCGTCGGGGTGTCGTCCGGGACGGCGCCGAGGGCCTCGCCGACGACGAGACGACGCGTGATCAGGTCGAGCAGGACGTCGTCCCCGTCGCACATCACGGCGCGGGTGGCCTCGGTGACCTCGGAGAGACCGGCCAGCGGCCGCGCCCGCAACGCGGCCAACGTGTCTGCGAGACGGACGGATTCGATGACGTGTGCACTCGACACGGGAAGGTCCTCGTCCCGCAGCACCCGCGCGACCTTCGTGAGCCACCGGGTGATCGTGCGGTCCGGGGCGGTGAACAGGTGGTGATACCAGCCGGGGGAGGTGATGCCGGCGCCGTATCCGGACGCCGTGGACAGCCGCGAATGCGTCCACGGCACCCACGTCAGCGAGGTCTTGATCTTGGGGATTCCCTTGAGGATTCGCGCATCCGCGGTGGCCGGTCCGAGGGGTCCGGCGAGTGCCGGGGCGTGCCAGGCTCCGCACACCACCGCGATCCGCACGGCACCGCCCTTGATCACCTTCCGCAGGGTCTGGCGCATGTACGCCTCGCGTCTGCTGGTGGGTTCGTCGAGTTCGACGGTGCCACGCAACGCGGTCATGGCGTCGGTGATCGCGTCGAACGAGTCCGCTCCTGAACCGGATTCGATGACGGCGTCCCACCAGCGTTCGGTGTCGTCGTAGCCGGCCGCCGCGGCCAGCGCCGCCAGTGGATCCTCGGAACGGGGCTCGGCGTGGTCGGCGGCGAGGGTGTTTGCGGCCGGAAGGTCGCAGAAGCGCACGTCGACGCCGTGTCCGGCCGCCCACGACAGCGCCTGCCACTCCGGGGAGAACACGGCGAACGGCCAGAACGCCGCCGTCCGAGGTTCGCCGGTGGCATACGCGAGCAGCGCCACCGGGGGTTCCATGGTGTCGGACGCGGTCAACGCGACCAGCGGATCGGCGTCGGCGGGACCTTCGATCAGCACGGCGTCGGGGACGAACTCGTCGAGCGCGCGACGCACCGATCGTGCGGAACCGGGCCCGTGGTGGCGGATGCCGAAGACACGGACGTCGCCCGCCGGCGGGCTCATCGCCCCGGTGCTCACCCGGTGACCTCGCGGCACGCCCGGTAGAAGTCGGCCCAGCCCTCCCGTTCGCGGACCACGGCCTCGAGGTATTCCGTCCACACCACCCGGTCGGCCACCGGGTCCTTCAGCACGGACCCGAGGATGCCCGCGGCGACGTCGGAGGGACGGAGCACGCCGTCGCCGAAATGCGCGGCGAGGGCGAGTCCGTTGGTGACCACGGAGATCGCCTCCGCCGTCGACAGCGTTCCGGACGGCGACTTCAGCTTGGTGCGACCGTCGCTCGTGGCGCCGGACCGCAGTTCCCGGAACACGGTGACCACACGACGGATCTCGTCGTCCGTCGCCGGGACCTCCGGCAGTTCCAGCGAGGACCCGAGTTGCTCGACCCGCCGCGCGACGATGGCGACTTCGTCCTCCTCGTCGGCGGGCAGGGGCAGGACCACCGTGTTGAACCGCCTGCGCAGCGCGGAGGACAGGTCGTTGACGCCGCGGTCGCGGTCGTTGGCGGTGGCGATCAGGTTGAAACCCTTGGTGGCCTGCACCTCGGTGCCCAGTTCGGGGATCGGCAGCGTCTTCTCCGAGAGCACGGTGATGAGAGCGTCCTGCACGTCGGCGGGGATACGGGTCAGTTCCTCGACGCGCGCGATACGGCCACCCTGCATGGCCGTCATCACCGGGGACGGAACGAGTGCGCCCGCGGTCGGGCCCTCGGCGAGGAGCCTCGCGTAGTTCCAGCCGTACCGGATGGCCTCCTCGGGTGTGCCCGACGTTCCCTGGACGAGCAGGGTCGACTCGCCGGACACCGCCGCCGACAGGTGTTCTGACACCCACGTCTTGGCGGTTCCGGGCACGCCGAGCAGAAGCAGTGCGCGGTCGGTGGCGAGCGTCGCGACCGCTACCTCGATCAGCCGCCGGGGACCGACGTACTTGGGGGTGATGACCGTGCCGTCGTCGAGTTCGCCGCCGAGCAGGTACGTCACGACCGCCCACGGCGACAACTTCCACGACGGTGGCCGGGGCCGGGTGTCCTGCGCGGCGAGGGCGGCGAGTTCGTCGGCGTAGGCCTGCTCGGCGTGGGGTCGTAGCAGGTCGGCCGGGCCGGCCGCGATCTCGGTCACTCGAGCTCCTTCAGGACTGTTCTGCGATGGTCGATGTTGGCGGCGACAGTGGCGAAGGCCTGCTGCCAGCCCGGGTCACGGGTGCGTTCGGCGGCCGCCCGGAGCAGCGGCGCCGCAGCGAACGGGAAGTGTGTCTCCGCGCTGCGGAGGGTCGAATAGTGGCTGTGCCGGGAGAACTGACCGAGGTCCTTGCCGGTCTCGGCGTGCCGCCCGGCCATGTCCTCGAGGCGGGCGATCACCCGCTCGGCGAGGTCGAGCGGCCACGGGTGGGGAAGCCCCTCGAACAGTGCGGCGCCGTCGACGCCCAACAGGTAGCTGTCGGCGTGGCCCGACAGAATGTAGGCGAGGCGTTCGCGGGCGGGGACGATCGGCACCACGCGACGTTCGGTCTTCCGTCCCTCACGGTGCAGGAGGGCGGACGCCCAGCGCGGATTGCGCTGGAGCACGGTGGCGTTGGTCCACGCCTCCATCATCACCTCCCGCCACTGGTCTTCGATCCGGATCTCCAAGGCGCCGGAGGCCGAGCCGATCATGCCTTCCCACACCGACAAGGGGGCGGCGGTGACCACCATCCGCAACCACCAGCTGCGGATTCCCTTGTTCTTGAAGTGGACGTCCTCGATTCCGTCGCGACGGGCCGAATCGTCCAGGGAACCCGGCATGTTCACCACGAGGCGGGTGCGCAACGGCTTCTTCTCCACCCGCACCCACGAGCGGGCGCGGGCGGCCATCCGCTCGGCGTACGCGGAGTTCGGCAGCTGCCGCAGCAACTGGACCGCCTGCTGGCGTACCTCTTTCCGCCGGTCGTCGAGTGCGTGCTCGAGCAGGTCGGAGTCGGCGTCGCCGAGCCCCGTGCCCAGGACCGCGATGAACGCCGCCCGGTGTTCGCCCCGTTCGGAATCCCAGGTGCGACGCAGTTCGGTCATCGCGATCGCCGGGTTCACCGCCCGCATCGTCGTGAGCCACAGCAGCCGTTCCTGGTGCGCGCCGTGCGTCCACACGTCGGTGCGATCGGACCGCCGGACCAGCATCGACCAGTCCGGGTTCTGGGCGGCGAGCCACTGGCCGCGGGGGCCTGCCAATCGCAGGATGCTCTCGCGGTGGGTGTCGTTCGTGCGTGCCACCGCCATCAGGTCGGCGACGAGGTGATCGGGCGCGCGGTATCCCCGCTCGGCGACCACCGCGAACCACTCGGTGAGCGTCCACGACTTGGCGGCGAGCAACTGCATCAGGTGCGCGGCGGACGCGGGCGGCAACTGCAGCCGCGGATCGTCCTCGGCGGGTGCGGGCAGCACGCGGGTGGAGGCGGCGACTCCGCCGTCGCGGTACGCGTTCTCGAGCGCGGCGGCGCCCAGCAGGGTCTCCGCCGGGTCACCACCGACCGACCGCGCCAGTTCGCCGGTGGCCAGACCCGCGAACGAGGGAGTGGAACGTGCCGTGCCGAGCAGTGCGGCGGACAGGAGTTCGCTCATCGCCGACTCCCCGCGGTCGACGGCGCGGCGGCCACGAGCGGGTACACGTCGCCGCGATCGAACACCGACACGGGAACGAGGGAGTCGCTGGTCCACTCCCCGAACACGGTGACGGGACTGCCGCCGGACATTCCGAGCAGCCGCCACAGGACCGGATCCTCGCCGGACAGCGGCAGCGCGCGTCCCTGCCCGTCGACGACGAACCAGCTTCCGCCGTCGTATGCCGGGGTGACACCGGTGAGCAGGGCGGGCCACGAGCGGATCCACGGGTCGGCTCCGACCGCGGCGGCGAAGTCGTCGAGTGCGGTGGCGATGTCGCTCGGTGCGACCGTCGTGAACGGTTCGGGCGGCTCGTGGGCGTCGCCGATCTGGGCGCGCAGCGGCGCGGCGCCGGGGTAGAAGTGCAGGGTGGCGTCGACGAGCGATCCGAGCGGCGGGATCACCGTCGAGAAGTTGGCGGAGCCGTGCGCGAAGTCCAGGAGGATCGCGCGCCGACCGTGGTCGCGGCCGAGCAACCACACCTTGCGGGTGAAGAGGCGCTTCTCCTCGGTGGTCTGCATGCCCAGGACCATCCACCGGTCGCGGACTCCCGGCTCGCCGCGCACGCTGCCGGTGGCCACCGGGTAGCCGACGTGCGAACGCACCGACGCCTGCAACGGTTCCGGTAGTTCGCTCAGCCTGCGATGGGCGACGACGAGAAGGTGCAGCCTGGCGTATTCGCGGAGCAACCGGTCCGGCCAGTCGGCGCGGGTGGCCACGACGATCGGAAGGCGGCGCAGGGCGGACGCGACGCCCGGCGCCTGCGCGTCGACCATGCGGGCCGCGATGGCGTCGAACGCGGACGCCGAGATGTCGGCCGCGCCGAGCCCGCCCCGGATCTGGTCGGTGAGCCACAGGTCGAGTTCGTCGAGGCCCGCCGCCACCCGCTCGGCCCGGCGTTCCGCGGACTTCGCGGCGGAGGTCGTGGCCGACGGCGCCGCGGTGCGCACCGCGGCCGCCCGCCCGGCCCGCCGGCCCAGCCAGTCGTTCGCGAACTCGGGCGGTTCGGACTGCTCCGGAACCCGGCCCTGCGACCAGATCAGCAGCAGCCCGAGCGTGTGCTTGCACGGAAACTTCCGGCTCGGGCACGAGCAGTGGTACGCCGGACCGGTGAGGTCGACGACCGATCGGTAGGGGCTCGTGCCGCTGCCCTGACACAGTCCCCACAGTGCGTCACCGTTGCCGCCCGTCTGCGTCCACGCGGCCGACAGCTTTGCGGCGGCAGCGAGCGAGCCGGCATCGGGGGCCACCGATGCGACCTGTCCCTCCGACCAAGGCGACGTCACTCCGCCACCGTAGGGGAATTGTCCGACAGGAAGGGAGGTGGGTGCGCGGAATGTGCGCCAACTTCGGTGTGGACGCCGGTCTCCCGTGTCAAGCTGACGTCAGGTGCGACAGCGAGGAGTGGGCCGGTGATTCACGGAAGGTATTTCGAGTTCAAGGGTCGTCCCGCCGTGCGGTTCCGGTGCACGTACCCGTTCGCCGTTCAGAGGCTGTGGGAGGCCGTGTCGGAGCCGGACGAACTCGCGCACTGGTTTCCGTCACGGGTCCGGCTCGACACCTACGCCGGCGGCGACATCGAATTCTTCCCGGACCCGCACGGCGACCCCGAGACGGGGACGGTCCTCGTCTACGGCGCGCCGTGCGCCCTGGCGTTCACCTGGGGCGGGGACGAGATCCACTTCGAGGTCGAGCCGACCGCGGAGGGGTGCGCGCTGACGCTCGTGAATGTTCTCGAGGTCCGCAACACGGCGGCCAGGAACGCCGCCGGGTGGAGTGTCTGTCTCGCCGACCTCGACCGGCACCTCGACGGGGCGGACACGCCAGGTCACGGCCGCGATGCGTCCGCGGACTGGCGGCCGTTCTATCAGACCTATCTGGGGGAGGGGATGCCGGCGGGGGCCCCGATCCCGGGGGAGTCCGCCTGACGGCGGTTCGTCAGAGCCGGGGACGCTCGAACAGGCTCTCGACGTTCGACGCCGGCTCGTTCGGCGCCTCGACCGCGATGTTGCCGCCGGTCCTGAGCCACCCGTTCCTCAGCGACGACGTCAACCAGTTGTCGAGTGCGGCTTGGGTTTCGAACTTCAGGACGATCACGCAGACATCGGAGGTGCTGCTCTCCTTGAGCCACCCCCCGCCGAGGAATCCGGGGAACAGGCGGGCGAGTCCGAGCCCGGTCTGAATCCAGTCGGCAAACTCCTCGTCGCAGCCGCGGAGGACCCGGCGGACGATGGTCGTCGTGACGGACGCATCCACGGGCTCGCCTGCCCTGGCGCCGTCGGCCGCGTTCTCCATCGTTTCCCTACCTCGGTTCCGGCTCACCCCCGTGACATGTTCCACCTCAAACTACCAGCGGATTCGACGTCACAGGTCGTAGAAGGGTGCGGCGTACCGGAACGTGCCGGTGATGGACGGATCCCAGCATGCGAGCCGGCGAACCTGGAAGTGGGACGACCACGACGGCTGGTCCGGCTCGATCCCGACCGACGTTCCGGAGACGAAGCCGAACCGCGGGTAGTAGTCGAGGTGACCGAGCAGTGCGACGAGCGGTTCGTCCCTGGCGTCGGCGCCGCCGAGCACGGCGTGCATCAGCGCCGAGCCCACCCCGTCGCGCTGGAGACCGGGGAGGACGCCGATCGGGCCGAGTGCGAGTACGTCCGTGGCGTCGACGGCCGCGCGGGTCAGGCAGACGTGGCCGACGACGGTTCCGTCGATTTCGGCGACGAGGGCCAGTTGCGGAATCCAGTCGTCGCTCGACCGCAACCGGGTCACGAGTCCGACTTCGACGGGAGCGTCGCCGTCGAAAGCCTGCCGGTGCACCTCGGCCACCGCGTCGACGTCGCCTGCATTCTCGCGTCTGATCAGCATGCGCACACAGTGCATCGGCCGGGCCGCAGGCCGCAACGGATTTTCCGGCGCCGGCCGTTGTCCGGCCGGTAGCGGTGCACGAAAAGCGTTCTCCAATTGTGACCGTGTGACGTTTGCGGCCGAATGAATTTCCGGCGCATCGGTAGCAGTATGGGCAGAACGTGAGTCGAGCGAAGGACAACGGGAATCGGGGGTGCGGGTGGTCGACGCCAGGGTGGTCGGATATAGTTGCGGTGTGCAACACAACGAGGTCGAGCCGGAGGAAGCGCCCGCGTCGGGCGTGGTGGCCGTCCATGACGAACTCGTCCGCCTCGTCCGTCAACTGGTCGCCGGTGACCGCCCTCCCGTCGGATCCCCGACGTTCGCTCAACATTCGCTGCTCTCCTTCGTCGCCCGCAATCCGGGTTGCCGGGCCACCCAGATCTCGGACGCGTTCGGCGTGCACCGCTCCACCGTGTCGCGTCAACTCCGGGGCTGCATCGACGAGGGCTGGGTGCACGCCGAACCGGGACCGCTGCGCAGCGGTCACCCGCTGAGCCTCACCGACGGCGGCGTCGCGGTGCTGGCCGGCGCCGACGCCCGCCGGGTGGAGGAAGTCCGCGACCGGGTGGCCTCGTGGTCGGACGCCGAGATCGCCGCGTTCGCCCGGCACCTCCGCAAGTTCCGCCAGGGCGGCGACGCAGACGACAGCATCGGAGACGGCACCCGTGCGTGAGTACACCAGCGCCCCGACGTTCTCCGTGTCGGATCACGAGAACGCCGTGCTCCGGGTGTTCGCGCACGCCGAGAGCTACCCGGATCGGGTGATGTACACGCGTCCGGAGTCCGGCGGGTGGGTCGACGTGACGGCCAAGGACTTCGGCGCACTCGTCACCGGGGTCGCGAAGGGTCTGATCGCCAACGGGGTACGCCCCGGCGACCGGGTGGCACTGCTGTCGTCGACCAGATTCGAATGGTCGCTGCTCGACTACGCGATCTGGGCGGCGGGCGCGGCGTCCGTCCCGATCTACGATTCCTCCTCGCACGACCAGATCCGGTGGATCATCGAGGATTCGGGGGCCGTGGCCGCGCTTGTGGAGACCCCGGCCCACGCGTCGAGTTTCGGGGGTGACGGCATCCCCTACACGCTGAAGCGCATCCTCACCATCGACGAGGACGCGGTGGGCACACTCATCACGGACGGGTTGTCGATCGACGATTCCGAGGTGTTCAAGCGGGTGGTGGCGCTGACCGCCAACGATCTCGCCTCACTCGTGTACACCTCGGGCACCACGGGCCGTCCCAAGGGCTGCATCCTCACCCACCGGAACTTCCTGTCGGAGGTGCGGTCGCTGCTCGCGGCGCCGATCGGCGACGTTGCCCGGCCGGGCAACCGCGTGCTGACGTTCCTGCCGCTGGCGCACGTGCTGGCGCGGGCGGTGTCGCTGGCGATGTTCGAAGGCGGGGCCACGCAGGCGCACTGGTCCGACTTCGGCACGGTCACGGGGGAATTCGAACGTTTCCGGCCCAACACCATCCTCGGTGTTCCCCGCGTGTTCGAGAAGGTGCGGGACGGCGCGGCGCGCAAGGCGGCGTCGGGTGGAGGCCTGCAGAAGCGGATCTTCGACTTCGCCGAGGCCACGGCGGTGGCGTACAGCGAGGCCCAGGACACCGGCGGTGCGCCGCTGCGGCTCCGGCTCGAGCACGCGGTCGCCGACAAACTCGTCTACGCGAAACTCCGTGCCGCCCTGGGCGGCGACTGCTGGTGGGCGATCTCGGGTGGCGGGGCGCTCATGCCCCGGCTCGGCCATTTCTTCCGCGGCATCGGGGTTCCGGTCTACGAGGGCTACGGACTCACCGAATCGACGGCCGCGCACTGCGTCAACGTCCCCGGAGCCCAGCGGATCGGGACGGTCGGTCAGCCGCTGGGCGGCAACAGTGTGCGCATCGCCGAGGACGGTGAGATCGAACTGCGCGGCGGCGTCGTGTTCGGCGGTTACTGGCGCAACGAACACGCCACCCGGGAAGTGCTGGACGACGGCTGGTTTCGCACCGGCGACCTCGGCGACCTGGACGACGGCGGCTATCTCACCATCACCGGCCGGAAGAAGGATCTGCTGATCACCGCCGGCGGCAAGAACGTGTCGCCGGGTCCGCTCGAGGACCGGCTGCGCTCGCATCCCCTCGTCTCGCAGGCGGTGGTGGTGGGCGACGGCCGCCCGTTCATCGGGGCCCTGCTGACCGTGGATCCGCAGGAATTCGGCAAGTGGAAGGCCGCGCACGGCAAGCCGTCCGATGCCACGGTGGCGGACCTGCGTGACGACGAGGAACTGCGCGGAGACCTGCAGGACGCCGTGGACGACGCGAACACCACCGTCTCGCACACGGAGTCGATCAAACGGTTCGTCGTCCTGGACCGCGACCTCACGGAGGCCGGCGGGGAGCTGACCGCCACCCTGAAGATCAAGCGGCCCGTGGTGACCGAGCGCTTCGCGGACGACATCGCGAGCCTGTACCGCCGCGGCTGACCCGGTTACGGTGGCGGCATGACAACAGCTTTCGTTCTGTCGGGTGGGGCGAGCCTCGGGGCAATCGAGGTCGGAATGCTGCAGACCCTGATCGGCAGGGGAATTCGGCCGGACCTCATCGTCGGCACGTCCGTCGGTGCGCTCAACGGCGCCTGGCTCGCCGGGGGTTCCTCCGACGCGGACCTGCGCGAACTGGCCGACCTGTGGCGCGGTCTCACCCGCAGCGCGGTGTTTCCCGCCGGATTGCTCACCGGGTTCACCGGTTTCGTCGGGCTCCGCAACCACCTGGTCTCCAACCGCGCCATCAGGAAGCTGCTGGCGCAGCATCTGCGGTTCGAACGGATGGAGGATGCGCCGATCCCGCTGCACGTCATCGCCGTCGACGTGCTCACCGGCAAGGACGTCCGGCTGTCGACGGGGCCTGCCGTCGACGCCGTCACCGCCAGCGCGTCGCTGCCCGGCATCCTCCCACCCGTGGTGATCGACGGCCGGGCGCTGATGGACGGCGGGGTCGTCAACAACACCCCCATCTCCCATGCGATCGAACTGGGGGCGACGACCGTGTGGGTACTTCCCACCGGATATGCCTGCACCCTGTCGAAGGTCCCCGGAAGTGCCCTGGGCATGGGGTTGCTCGGCGTGACGCTCGCGATCAATCAGCGGCTCGCCCTCGACATCGAGCGGTACGAGAGCGTCGCGGACATCCGGGTGGTGCCCCCGCTGTGCCCGCTGGACACGAGTCCCGCCGATTTCGGCGACGCCGACGAACTGATCACGCGGGCGCGGGAGCAGACCGCGACGTGGCTCGACGAGGCACGCGTCGCCGGGGTCGGGCAGGCGGACCTGCTGCTGCCGCACGGGCACGGGTAGCCGTCAGCGGCACCCCGCTGGCGCAGGCACTCCGGCCAGCCGGTCGTCGATCCAGCGCACCACCTCGGGCAACGCGAACACGGCAGCGGTGAGGTGCTCGCCGAACTGCGGGGCGTAGGTGACGTCGGCTCCGCCGCGGCACCACTCCTGCTGCAGTGTGATCACCCCGTCCTCCGGGATCCACTCGTCGCCGAGGAACACTCGCGACGACCCGTGATACAGCAGCACCGGCGCGGTCGGGGTGAGCGCGCCCATCCTGTTCTCGGCGACCACCGTTCGGGCTGTGGGATTGCCGAACGGGTCGGGGACGGCGGCGAACAGCTCGGCCGGCAGCGAGGCGACCCCGGCCGGTGCGAGGGCCAGGATGCACTGGTCCTTCAGCGGCGACGTCGCCAGCGCCACACCGAGCGGATTCGCCAGCATCAGCATCTCCGGGTATTCGCGGGCGAGCCCGAGGACGGCGGACAGGTACACACCCGAACCGAGTTGGCCGTTCATCGTCCTGCGGAGCAAACCGAAATCGGCGGGGGTCCCGCCCGCGGCGGCGCCGGCGAGTTGCACGTCCGGTGCGTACGTCGGCTGCAGTTGCGCCGCCCAGCCGGTGGCGATCGCACCACCGCTGTATCCGGTCGCGAGAACCGGGCTGTCCGACAGCCCGAGGCCGGGAAGCTGCCTCATGCCGCGGATGCTGTCGAGCACGGCATGACCCGCCATTCGCCCTGCGCTGTACGCCATCCGTGGTCCCTGGTGGTCGGGCACGAGCACCGCGTAGTTCTTCGCGAGGAAGAGCGAGAGCACCGGTGGGATGTCCAGGTCGAGGGTCTGCCAGTCGTGCACCATCTTGTAGGACGGTGTGCACCGGGCGCCCAGCGAGTCGATGGGCATGTTGTAGTCGACCACCGGTCTCGGACCCGGCGCGGTCCACTCCGCCGTCGGTACCAGCACCGTCGCGGTCACCGGCACGGGGCGGTCCTTGGAATCGTTGGAACGCACCATGATCTGGTGTGCACGGTGCGGGACGAGGGGGTTCGGCACCGCCCGGAGCGTCACTTCCCGTGAGCGGATGATCTCGCCGGCCGCGAACTCCGCGACGTTCGGCGGCCACACGAAGAAGTCGTCGTCCAGGATGGGGGACGGGAGAATGGATTCGGGCCCGAGGGGCTGGGCGGCCGCGCGCGCAGGGTGGGTGCACACATACGCGGCCGCGCAGGTGGACAGTGTCATCAGGACCACCGCACGAAACAGGTTCATCGCTACCACCGCCCTGAGGTAACTGTCCCAGGATGTAACTGTAACTCCAGTCACATCGTCGCAGATAGACACGGCTACAGCGGTGGTTTGTTTTCGAAGCGGGATGGTTACTGTGTGTGCATGGCGGTCACCGTGGAGCGGGCAGAACTCGAGCAGGCTGAAGACATCGTTCAGATGCACTGGGACGCAGAGGATTGGCTCCTGGCCAGGGAAATCGATCCGCCCGCCCGCGGTGAGGTCTCGCTCGCCGACGTGCGCGAGCAGATCGAATTCGGGGAATGGCGGGTCGCGCTGTTCGCGGGGATCGTGGTGGGGGCGCTCCGGGTGCTGCGATCCGATCCGGACGTGTGGCTCGAGGACGACATTCCGGCCGCCTACGTCGCCCGGGTCATGACCGACCGCAGGCACGCCAGCGCCGGACTGGGCGCCCAGTTGCTGCGGTGGGTCGACGAGCACGCCCGCTCCGAGGACGCGTCCGTCGTCCGGATCGACTGCGTCGAAACCAACTCCCGGCTCCGCGACTACTACGAGGAGCAGGGATTCTTCCTGGTGGGTCGCCGGGACTTCGACGTGGAGTGGCCGAGCGTCGTGCTCATGGAGAAATCGCTGCGCTGACCGTTCACAGCGGGTCGAGGATCCGGTGCAGGAACTGTCGTAGTCGCGGGCTGGTCGGATTGACGAGTACGTCTTTCGGGGTGCCGCGTTCGAGTACGACACCGTTGTCGACGAACAGCACCTGGTCGGCCACCTGCTGCGCGAACCGGATCTCGTGGGTCACGATCACCATCGTCCAGCCCTCGGTCGCGAGATCCCGGATCACCCGCAACACCTCGCCGACCAGTTCGGGGTCGAGCGCGGACGTGGGCTCGTCGAACAGCATCAGTTTCGGCTTCAGGGCGAGCGCCCGGGCGATACCGACCCTCTGCTGCTGACCGCCCGACAACTCGTACGGGTACTGGTCCGCCTTCTCCGCGAGACCGACCTGCGTCAGCAACCGCATCGCGTCCGCGCGCGCCTCGGCCTTGGGTCGCTTCTGCACCACGATCGGGCCCTCGGTGACGTTCTGGATCGCCGTCTTGTGCGGAAACAGGTTGTGGGCCTGGAACACCATGCCGCTCTGCGCGCGGAACCTGGCCAGCGCCGACCGGCCCACCTCGGCGCCGAAATCCACCGACTCGTCGCCGATGGAGATCACCCCGCGGTCCGCCACGTCGAGGGCGTTGAGGGTCCGCAACACCGTCGTCTTGCCGGAGCCCGACGGTCCGATGATGACGGTCACCGTGCCCGCCCCGACGTCGAAGCTGATGTCGCGCAGAACGTGATGGTCGCCGAACGACTTCTCGACGCCGGATACCTGAAGCAGGGGAGGGGTGTCGGTCATCGGGCCACATACCTGTCGAGTCGGGCTTCGAGCCGGACCTGGACGGCCGACAGGAAGATGCAGATCACCCAGTAGTACAGCGCGGCGATGCCGTAGAGGGCGAAGAAGTCGAACGTCGGTGCGGCCGCGAGCTGGGCGACGCGCAGCAGTTCGGTCACCAGGATCGTCGACGCCAGCGACGTGTCTTTCACCAGTGAGATCAGTGTGTTGGACAGCGGCGGGACCGCCACCCGGGTGGCCTGCGGCAGCACGATCCGCTGCAGCGTGGTGGTGTAGCCCATGCCGATGGTCTGCGCGGCTTCCCACTGTCCCTTGGGGATCGACAGGATCGCCGCCCGGATCACCTCGGCCGCGTAGCCGCCGACGTTGAGGCTGAACGCGATCACCGCGGCCGGGAACGGTTCCAGCGTCACGCCGAACTGCGGTAGGGCGTAGAACACGATGAACAACTGCACCAGCAGCGGGGTGCCGCGGATGATGGAGACGTAGAAGCGGGCCAGCATCGACAGCGGTCTGATCGACGAGATCCGGGCGAGTGCCACCAGCAACGCGATCACCAGACCGATGGTGAAGCTGATGATCGTCAGCGGAATCGTCATGGTGATCGTGGCCTTCAGCATCGGCCACAGGTTGTCCAGGATCAGCTGGACCGTTGCATCGTCCACGGGCAGGCTCTCAGTTGGTCGGTGCCGACACGTCGGTGCCGAAGTACTTCTGCGAGATCTGTGCGAGCGTTCCGTCGGCGCGCAGTTCGTCCAAGGCCTTGTCGATGTCGGGTATCAGGCCGCTGTCCTTGCGGGCCGCGAACGCCTGCTCGCTCGTGTCCCCGGTCTCGGCGGCCACCTTCACCCCGGTGTCGCCGGTCTGCTTCTGGTATTCGGCGACTGCCAGATTGTCGTTGACGGTGGCGTCGACCCGGCCATCCTTGAGCAGCGTGATGGCCTGCACGAAGCCCTCGACGGATTCGACGTTCGCGCCCGCGTCCCTGGCCACCTGCGCCCAGTTGCTCGTCGCGGACTGCGCCGTCGTCTTGCCGTTCAGGTCGGCGAGCGAGGTGATCGAGTTGTCGTCGGCGCGGGTGACGATCACACCCTCGGAGTAGGTGTAGGGCGTCGACAGGTCGTACTTCTGGGTGCGCTCGTCGTTGACGGTCACCTGGTTGGCGACGAGGTCGTAGCGTTTCGCCTCGAGTCCCGCGAAGATGGAGTCCCACGGGGTCTGGGTGAACTCGACGGACACACCGAGTTTGTCGCCGACCGCGCGGATGACGTCGACGTCGTACCCGGTGAGCTGACCGTCGGGACCCTGGTAGCTGAACGGTGTGTACGTGCCCTCGGTGCCGACCTTCAGGACGCCGGATTCGCGTACCTGGTCGATCACCGGCCCCGAATCGGAGCTTCCGCACCCGGCCAGCGACAGTGCGGTCAGGACGGCGATCAGGGCGGCCGGAAGTGTGCGTCGCACGGTGTTCCTCCTCTGTCGGCGGATCAGCTAACCGTACTGGTCGAACGCCGCCCGGATAGGATCTTCGGGTTACCCTCAGGAAGAAGGATTTCTCGCCGTGCCCACTCTCGTTCTCCGACGGCCGGTGTGGCTGCATCCGACAGTGTTTCGTATCGAGTCGTTGTCCGCGCTCGTCGTGGCGATGGCCCTCATCCCGGAAGCGTTGTCGTTCTCCATCATCGTGGGGGTCGATCCGCGGGTGGGCTTGTTCACCGCCGCGATCATGGCGATGACCATCGCGTTCACCGGCGGCCGTCCCGCGATGATCTCCGCGGCCACCGGTTCGGTGTCGCTGGTGCTGGCCCCGCTGATGGCGTCGCACGGGTTGCAGTACCTCATTGCGGCGGTCTTCCTCGGCGGTGCGATGCAGATCGTCCTCGCCGTCCTCGGCGTGGCGCGGCTCATGCGGTTCCTGCCCCGCAGTGTGATGGTCGGCTTCTGCAATGCGCTGGGAATCCTCATCTTCGTGCACCAGTTCCCGTATCTGACGAACGTGCCGTGGGCGGTGTACGCGCTCCTCGCCGCCGGTCTCGCGCTGCTCGTGTGGATTCCCCGGCTGACCACGGCCGTGCCCGCGCCGCTGCTCGTGATCGTCGGGCTCACCGCGTTCACCGTCCTCGCCGGTGTCGCGGTGCCCACCGTCGGGGATCAGGGCGAACTGCCCGACGGCCTGCCGACTCTCATCGGGCTGCCGGACGTTCCGCTCACGGTCGACACCCTGCGCATCATTGCGCCGTTCGCGCTGGCGATGGCCGTCGTCGGACTCCTCGAATCGTTGATGAGCGCCAAACTCGTGGACTCGGTCACCGACACGCATTCGGACAAGACGCGGGAGTCGTGGGGGCAGGGCGTCGCGAACATCGTGACCGGGCTCTTCGGCGGCATGGGCGGGTGCGCGCTGATCGGGCAGACCATCATCAACGTCAAGACCGGTGGGGCCCGAACGCGGTTGTCGACGTTCCTGTCGGGTGCGTTTCTGCTGATTCTCGTGGTCGGGCTCGGCGACGTGGTGGGAACCATTCCGATGGCGGCGCTCGTCGCCGTGATGGTGCTGGTGGCCGCCACGACCTTCGACTGGCACAGCGTCCGCACGCTCCGGCGGATGCCGCTGAGCGAGACGCTGGTGATGCTCAGCACCGTCGCGGGCACCCTGGCCACGGACAATCTCGCGATCGGCGTGGGTGTCGGTGTGCTCGTCGCGATGGTGCTGTTCGCGCGTCGGGTGGCGCACATGGTGGACGTGCGCGGCGAACTCGACGGCGACGTGAAGACGTACCGGGTGAGCGGTCAGCTGTTCTTCGCCTCGTCCAACGACCTCGTGTTCTCGTTCGACTATGCGGACGACCCCGGCCGCGTGGTCATCGATCTGTCGGGCGCCACCATCTGGGACGCCTCCACCGTGGCCGCGCTCGACGGCATCACCACGAAGTACGCGAGCCGCGGCACCGACGTCACCGTGGAGGGCCTGAATCCGGTCAGCGAGGAGCGGTACCGCAGGCTGACCGGCCGGCTGGGCGACTAACCGACGGTCTCCCGCAGATACGCGAGGTCCTCGGCGAGCCCCTCCTCCGGCGTCTCGAGGACGACGGGTGCGCCGGCGGTCCGCACGACCTCGGCGAGCAGTTCGGGGTCGATGGTTCCGTCGGCGAGGTTGGCGTGCCGGTCGCGGGCCGAGTCGAACTCGTCACGGGAGTTGTTGAGGTGCACCAGGTCGATGCGGCCGGTGATGGCCTTGATGCGTTCGACGACTCCCACCAGGTCCTCGCCGCCCGCCCACGCGTGGCAGGTGTCGAGGCAGAAGCCGGCGCCGAAATCGCCGACCTCCTGCCACAGCCGGTCGATTGCCTCGAAGTGCCTTGCCATCGCGAAGTCGCCGCCGGCGGTGTTCTCGATGAGGATGGGGACGGGGAATCCGCCCTTGTCGGCCTGGCGTTCGAACAGTTTGCGCCAGTTGATGATCCCCGCGTTCACGTCCTCGCCGTCGCGGACGTGCCCGCCGTGGACCACCAGCCCGAACGCGCCGATGTCGGCGGCGGCCTGGGCTTGCTGCGCGACGGCGTTGCGGGAGGGCATCCGGAGCCGGTTGTTGAGGCTGGCCACGTTGATCACGTACGACGAGTGCACGACCACGTCGATGGGGCTGTCGCGGATCTCGTCGGTCCGCGGATGCGTCGGGGGCTTCGCCCATTTTTGCGGGTCCGTGAGGAACATCTGAATGACGTCGGCACCGAGCCGTTCGCCGTATCCGATCGGATCTTCGTCCTGGCGGACGTGTGCTCCTATGCGCATGTACCCAGGGTAGGGGGTGGGTGCCGTGACAATGGCTGTGCTTGCGATCGCAGGCGTAAGAGGGAGTGTGCCGTTGTTTTCATCGACTTTCCGCTTTAAGCCTGCGTTCGCAGTCATAGGCATGGACTTCGGCGCAGAATCGGCGCACACTGGCGTTAAGCATCCGACGACAAGCATTGACATGATCAGGAGGCTGTCATGGCTACCCCACGCCGCCGCGAGCGAACCGAGACCGGCGGGATCTCCGACGGGTTCGTGGCACGGCGACACCAGCTCGGGTTGACGCAGGCGGAGCTCGCCGATCTGGCCGGGGTGTCGAGGTCGAGTGTGCAGTCGATCGAATCCGGCCGCGGGACAGTCCAGCTGGATCTCGTCGACGCCGTCGCGGACGCGATGGGATGCCGTCTGGCGCTCGTCACCCGCGCGGGCGTGGAGGTGACAGTCTGATGGTCGAGAACCTCAGCGGCGTCGACCGGGCCGACGTCTACAAGGGTGACCGTCTCGCGGGCAGTCTCGTGCGGGAGGGCGGGGACGTCGTCTTCCGTTACGACCCCGCCTACCTGCAGGACCCCGGCGCCCCGCAGGTCGCGTGGACGATCCCCACCACGTCGGCCGAGGTGCGTGCCAGCGGAGGCAGCGTCCCGCCGTTCTTCGCGGGTCTGCTCCCCGAGGGGATCCGGCTGCGGGGCGCGGTCGCGGCCACCAAGACGTCCGAGGACGATCACCTCACGATCCTGATGGCGGTCGGATCAGACACGATCGGCGACGTGCGGGTCCTGCCCGCCGGGGTGTCGCCGCCCGAGACTGCACCGGTGTTCGACCCCGACGCGGTCGAGCGCCAGGACCTGCGGGCGCTGTTCGAGCACATGTCGGGGCACGAGGCCGTGAAACTGGACCCCACGTCGCTGCCCGGGGTGCAGGCGAAGGTGTCGGCCCAGATGTACTCGACCCCGATCGCGACCGAGAAGGGCCCGGCCATTCTCAAACTCTCACCCCCGCAGGGGTACCCGCAGTTGGTCGAGAACGAGCACTTCTTCATGGGACTCGCCGCGCAGTGCGGGTTGCCCGTCGCCGACCACCAGCTGGTGCACGACGGCAAGGGCAATGCCGGCCTGCTCGTCGCGCGTTTCGACCGGCGAGTCGATGCGTCCGGCCGGATCATCCGCACCCCGCAGGAGGATGCGTGCCAGGTAATGGGGATGTTTCCCGCCGCCAAGTACCGGCTGAAGACCGAGAACGTGATCACCGCACTCGCTGGGGTATGTGAGCGCGGCGGCGGTTCGGCGCGGGTCGCCACCCTGGAACTGCTTCGGCTGGTGGCCTATTCGTACGCCATCGGGAACGGCGACCTACACGGCAAGAACTTCTCGGTGCAACTCGCCGAATCGGGGTTGTGGAGCGTCACACCCGCCTACGACCTCCTCTGCACC
This sequence comes from Rhodococcus sp. T2V, assembly GCF_029269925.1. NCBI lineage: Bacteria > Bacillati > Actinomycetota > Actinomycetes > Mycobacteriales > Nocardiaceae > Rhodococcus > Rhodococcus sp. T2V. Next base: position 208,915 of record NZ_JARJBD010000003.1, on the reverse strand, counting down.
CAGCTATACCTCGGGTGGCGCGACCCGATGGCCCTCGACTTCTACGGCAAGGCGAACAAACTCAACCGCAGGCACTTCGTCGAATGCGGCGGCAGGCTCGGTGTTCCCGAACGCGCCGTCACCAGAATGCTCGACGGCGTCCGCAAGGGCATCGGGCGTGGAATCGGAGACATCGAGTCGATCGGCTTCACCTCGAAGGAGAACACACTGCTGCGCACGCTGATGGAACGACGTTCGGACGAACTGGGCTGAACCGGCTCACCACACCCGGAACGCGCTGTCCGAGAGCGTGAATCCGTGACCGGCCTCGCTGCGGCACGTCACCCCGGCGGCCTCGTCGACGAGACACGTCAGGTCGTTCACCTGCAACGCACGTCCATACGACAGCGCCGGCGCGGCCGATCCGTCGAGGGGGTAGAACCGCGGGTCGCCGGCACTGGCGAACTGACCGGGGCGGCCGCCGGTGACCTCGATCGCGTTGGGCGTGACCGCGGTACCGGACGCGCCGGCGCCCGGGACCTTCGGCGCCGACGCCGGCATCGGGCCGTGGCAACCGGCGGTCGGGAGGTCGCCGCCGGTGAGGATCGCGCAGTGGAACTTGGTGCTCGGCGTAGTGAAGTAGTAACTCCCCGCCGCGGTGCCGGCGAACGCCTGCGGGTCGGCCGGGGCGGGAGTGGCGGTGGTTGTCGTTGACCTCGGGGCCGTGGTGGTGGTGGTCTTCGGGGCGGTCGTCACAGCCGATGAGGTTGCGGATGTGGTCGCGGGCCCCGCGACGGCGCCGGTCTCGGGGGAGCCGTCGACGGAGCGGGCGCAACCGGCTACCCCTGCCACCATTGCCACCGCCGCGAACAGAAGTACCGCACGCACCGTGTAGGTCATGGTTTCGAGCCTAGGACCGCGCCCGTCCCGAACGGTCGCGGCGCGTCCGACGAAATTCTGGGACAGTGGTGATCAGCGAACTGCCAGGAGGTCCGATGTCGGAAAGCGCCCAGTACGAGGAGCGTCGTGCCCGCATCTCCTTCCAGGTCCGCGACTGGTGTGAACGGTCCACGATCGCGGGCACGCATGCCCCGCTGTCGGACGCCGCCGCCGTACTGATCGCCGCCGGGCATCTCGATCCGCCCACCCGGCAGGTGCTCACCAACCGGCGACGCGCGGGCCGCACCATTCCGTCGATCGGGGGCTTCGGAGCGCTGCGTCTGCTCACGGACGAGTACCACCAGGTGGCCCGGCGCACCGACAGCTTGCGTCCCGGACCTGCGCAGCTGCTGTTCAAGTACCGTGCCACCGAGCTCGGCCGCAAACTGCAGTCGTATCGGTCTGCGGTCGTGATGTCGCCCGCCCATTACGGCAACGGTGTCCGGGCGATGCGCAGGGATCGGCGCGAGGGGGTCCATCTCGATCTCGATCAGCGTGAGGCGCTGTTCCGGGCGCTGCAACGCACACCGGCGCCGATCGCCGGAACCGCACTCGAACGCGCGGGCAACTACGCCCGAGGCACCGCGGCGGAACGCCTCGTCCACGCAGCGGAGAACACCCCGATGGCCACGGTCGGACGACGCGTCGCCGACGCCATCGGCAAGGGCGTCGATCTCGAGAACGACAGATTCGCCGATTCGTACGACACCCTCCTCTACCTGGCGGGGATGCTCTTCGACAGGATCGACGGCTCCGAAGTGTGGCACTCGGAACACTTCGCGGTTCAGCGGTACCAACTCGACCTCGCCGAAGAACTGACCCAGAGCGCCGTCGACACCGTCGCGCTGCGTGGGATTCGGATCGAGCTCGACGACGCGCTGCGCGCCACCCATTCCGACGGTGCGCGTCAACAGATCGAGGCCAGGCGCAACGCGCTGAAGCCGGTATGGGATCAACTGGTCGACCGCGTCGCCGCACTTGCCCGAATAGGCGACCTGCTGTCCCGAGCCGAGGTGCAGCTGCGGTCCGTGCTGGCCGTCAACCGGGCGATGAGCCTCGACAGCCGCATCGACGAACTCATCGCACGCTCCGGCGACCGCGAATTGTCGGCGGAGAACACCCACAACGTCGGAGACCAGTTCGGCGGCGTGGAGGAGCTGATGCTCACCTACCAGTCGGCGCTCTACGGAGATATCGCCGAGCTCACGTCCTGGTCGGGGGGACGGGGATGACCGACGGGCTAACCTCCACCACCTCATGACGCGCGCAGGTGCGCAGGGGTCGGGAGCGGCGGCGCTGCCGAGTGGTAGTGGTGTCCGGTCGGGGTGCCGAGTTCGATGAGGTGGGTGCGGTCAGGTCTGTGTACGGGGCGGGCGGTCCAGCCGTCGCCTTCCTTCGCGTAGTTGCAGGCCTCGCACAGTCCGGACCCGTTGTCCGCGCTGGTGGCACCCGACTTGCCGTGTGAGCGGATGTGGTCGTGATGGCGGATCGGGGCATCACACCACGGGGTGCGGCACGTTTGATCCCGCAGATCGATCAGCTTTCGCAGGCTCTTCGGGAACGTGCGCGATTGGGATTCCATCACCGTCAGCGTCCCTGACTGCGGGCAGGTGTACACCCGCCGCAACGACGTCCCGGTATCTCCATCGATGGCGTCCGCCACCAGTTGTCGAGCGATCCCCGCCGGCACCGGCCCGAACCCCTGCAGCTGCGCCGCCTCGTGCCCACCGGCCAACAGCGTCTCGTCCGAGAGCACCAGGTTCACCGCCACCGGAACACCCGACCCCACGTCGGCTCCGGTGCCGCGTGCGAACAACAGATCCACCATCAGCTGATTGCGGGTGCGGCCACCGCTCTCGCCGGTCGCGATGAGACTGTCGGCATCGCGCCCCAGCGTGGCCTGCACACACACGGCCTGCTCGACCGGCATCAACACGCTGAGATAGGCCATCGAATCCGGCGCGGGGCGTGTCGTGACCCGTCGTTCGGACACCGCCTTACGATGCCGCCGGACGACCGTGGCGGCATCCAGTTCCACCGCCAGGGCCTTCGCCTTCGCCACCAGACCGCGGTCCCCGACCCCGTCGAGAACGTCCGGGTCCGAACACAACCGCCGATCCACCACCGCGCGATCCGCCGCCGACAAACACGCCGTCTCCCGCACCAACAACGTCGCACGCCACTCGTTCAACCGACCCGACCGCAACAACGCCAACGTGTGCGGCATCTCGCGCACCACCGCCTGAGCGAACCCCAGATGCCCGCCACCACGATTCGGGGACTCCCTGCGCGCCAACGCGATCTGCGAGGCAATACCGCGGCCCCACTCCGCCCGCGGCAACCCCCGAACCTTCCGGTCCTCCCGCATGCAGGTGGCGACATCGTCGGTGACCACCGCCTGCACCGCACATCCGACCGACTTCAACGTCTCCACCGCATCGAGCCACTCGATCCCCAACCCCCGCCTCACCACACGGCCCGACACACCGCAACCGCGCCGTGAACGTCCGCAACTCCTCCAGATCCGGTGCCACCACATCCCCCACGACCAGCCTCCCCCGAGGTTATTCGAATATACGTTCGACTTTATCAATCATGTTCGACTGGCGCAATACTCGGCGGTTTCGGTCTACGGTGATCGTGGAGAACACATCTGATGGGAGCTGACTGCGATGACCGATGATGCCGTCCTGCAGCGTGCAGTCGCGACGGAGTTCTCGGCCCTGGCCGACGTCCTCGACGGGATCTCGGATGCGGAATGGGACACGCCGTCGCTGTGCGAGGGCTGGCGGATTCGCGAAGTGGTCGCACATGTCACCATGGCGGCGCGCTACTCCGAGGAGCAGTTCATGACGCGTCTGCGCGAGTGCGAGTTCGATTTCACCCGGCTGTCCAACGAGATCGCCCGTAGTGACGCCGAATTGGCCACGTCGGATCTTGTCGCCGACCTGCGTTCGGACACCATGCGCGCGTGGACTCCGCCGGGCGGCGGCTATCACGGCGCGCTCAACCATGTGGTGATCCACGGCCTCGACGTCACGGTGCCGCTGGGGGTGCCGCGACGTGTACCCGAGACGACGATCCGCATCGTCCTCAACGACCTCACGGCGGGCGGCGGGCACTCGAATTTCGGTGTCGACATCGAGGGTCGTCGACTGCGGGCCACGGACCTCGGCTGGTCGTACGGGTCGGGTGCCGAATTACGCGGAGCGGGAGAGGATCTCGCTCTCACGATCTGTGGCCGGACGCTTCCGGCCGGACGGGTCGAGGGCGACCCGTTGTAGTCGGTCTCAGCTGCCCGGAATGAAACCCGGGTAGACGAAGTGCCCGGACCTCCACCGGGGAGCAAGGCGCCGAGCGACAGCCACGGTCGCGGTGATCTGGGCGAATCGGCGCGTAGCGGTAGTCATCTCTACCAGCCCACAGTAAACCGACGGGCGGCGCCTACCTCCGCAAACCGGGATGACGGCTGGCGAGGACGGGAACGAGAAACTTGTTCGGTGCGAGGCGCGCGAAGACGGACGCCGCCCGGTTCGCGAAACCGGGGATGGCGACCATCTGTCCCTTGTCGAGTCCGTCGATACCGGTCCTGGCCACGGATTCGGGGCTCTCCCACATGAAGCTGGGCAGCGCGGCCTCCGCGTCCTCCTTCGTGAAACCTGCCGTCTCGCCGAATCCGGTGTCCACGGGTCCGGGGCAGAGTGCGGTCGCGGTGACCCCGGTGCCTTTCAATTCTCCGGTCAGACTTTCGGTGTAGGAGAGGACGAATGCCTTGCAGGCGCCGTACCCCGCCTGGCCGGGCAACGGCTGGAACGCCCCGGTGGACGCGACGTTGAGAATCGCTCCCCGGCGCCGGTGCACCATGCCCGGCAGGGCGCGGCTGCACAGGTCGGCGACGGCCGTCACGTCGACCTCGATCATGTTCATCTCGGCGTCCGGATCGGACGCGGCCACCGGGCCGAGCGTGGACAGGCCGGCATTGTTGACGAGGATGTCCAGGGTCAGTCCGAGTTCGCCGACCCGGTCGAGCAGGGTCGCCCGGGCCGAGCGGTCGGAGAGGTCGGCGCCCAGCGCGTGCGCCCGGCCTCCCGCGGCCCGCAGTTCGGTGGCCAGTTCCTCCAACTTCTCGGCCCGGCGGGCGACGAGCACCACCTGATGGCCGCGTCGGCTGAGTTCACGGCTGAGGGCCGTGCCGATCCCGGACGAGGCTCCGGTGACGAGCGCGGTGCGATCGGCGGCAGGAGTGGGGAGGCTCATGCGTCCAACCTACGTGCCGCCGTCGCCGGCGCAAGGGTCCACCGCTCAGGCGTGGGTGCCGCCGTCGATGCGGATCTCGGTTCCGGTGACGAACGCGCCGTCGTCGGAGGCGAGCATGGCGACGACTCCGGCGACCTGCTCGGGTCCTCCCATGGCCGCGCCACCCGATTCCAGGGTGGTGGGGAGGATCGGTGACAGCTTGGAGAACAGGCCCCAATCGGCGTCGGACGGCACGTATCCGGAGGTGGCGTCGGTGATTCCGGTCTTGATGCTGCCGGGGGCGACACCGACTGCGCGCAGGCCCTGCTTGCCGTATTCGAGGGCCAGCGCGTGGGTGAACGACTGGATGCCGCCCTTGCTTGCGGCGTACGCGGCCATGTAGGGATGCGCGAACGCCGCGGACGTGGAACTGAAGTTGACGACCACGCTGCGCTCGTTGCGTAGCAGCGCGGGCAGGCATTCGCGAACCATGAGGAACGTGCCGGTGAGGTTGATCCCGATCACCTGATTCCACAGGTCCACGGGCGTCTCGTGGGTGTGTGAAGCGCGGAGGATGCCCGCGGCGTTCACGAGCACGTCCAGTCCGCCCAGGTTTTCGACGCTGCGGCTCACACCCTCGACGACGGACTTCTCGTCGCCGATGTCGATGGCGGCGACGCTGAGGCGACGCGCCGTGCCTGCCGCTTCGGCGAGTTCCGTAGTCCGCGCGAGGCCGTCCTCGGAGACGTCGGCTGCCACGACGGTGCCGCCTTCCTCGAGCAGGCGGAGGGCGGTGGCCTGGCCGATACCCGACGCGGCGCCGGTCACCAGGATCCGCCGGTTGTCGAATCGATTCATCGTCTGTGCTCCTCGTGTGGTTCCGAATTCGATGTCATTGGCCCATGACGTATTTCACGGTCGGTCCGGCGGTCCAGCCGCCGTCGACGGCCAGTTCGGCCCCGGTGACGTACGTGGCCGCGTCGGACAGCAGGAATCCGACGGCGCCGGCGATCTCCTCGGGTACCCCGACCCTCGCCATGGGGGTGTTCGGGTAGTTGCCCTCGCCCTGCTGGATTCCGAGACCGGCGGTCATCGGGGTGTACGTCATGCCCGGGTGGACGGAGTTGACGCGGATCCGGTCGGTGCCCAGTTCCACGGCGGCGATCTTCGTGAGCCCGCGCACGCCCCACTTGGACGCGCCGTAGCCTGCGGTCAGGGCGAGTCCCATCAGCCCGGCGGCCGAGGAGATGTTGACGATCGATCCGCCGCCGGCGGCGCGCATCGGGCCGATGACGGCCTGCAGGCCGTTGAACACGCCGGTCAGGTTGATGTCGAGGACCGTCCGGAAGTGTTCGAGCGGTTCGTGCTCGATGTACTGGCCGGTGGAGATGCCCGCATTGTTGACGAGGCCGTCGACGCGTCCGAACTCGCTCGTCGCCACGTCGACCGCGGCCTGCCACTGCTGCGGGTCGGTGACGTCGAGGTGGCAGTACCGCGCCCGGTCGCCCAGCTTGTCGACCGTCGCGCGGCCGTCGTCGTCGAGGACGTCACCGACCACGACGCTGCCGCCCTCGTCGACGATGCGCTGGGCGAAGGCTGCGCCGAGCCCCCGCGCCGCCCCGGTCACGATCACAACCTTCCCCGCCAGTTGCTGTGCGGTCTCGGTCATCTCAGCTCACATCCTCGTCGTCGAAAAGTCACGTTCGTCGGGCGTCTCCGCTGCCGACGGCCCGAGTCTGCTGTGGTCGGCCCCCGCGGGAAACGGGTTCTCCCGGTGATCGGAACAACTCGTAGCCACGGGAAACGCCGGACCACTGTGATGTGGATTACCCGCTGACGTTCCGGACATGCCGGATGAGCGGATCTCCCCGACAGACCATCGAAAGGCTTCCCATGTCTCGACGTGTCACTTCCACCGCCGCGGTGCTGATCACCGGCAGCGTCCTGTTCGCGGGCGTCGGCGCGCCGGCGCTCGCGTCGGCGGACCCGTTCTCGCTGCCCGGAATCAGCCTCCCGGATTTCGGCTCGTCCGATTTCGGGAGCGCGGGCCCGGTCGTCGAGACGCCGCGACTGGCGTCGGTCGACAACTTCCGCGACGTCGGGGGATCGGGCCGGGGGTATGCGACCGCCCGCGGCGGACACGTCACACGGGGGTTGTTCTACCGTTCGAACGCGCTGGTTCCGAACGATCAGGATCTCGCCGTCCTCACCGGGCTCGGGCTGACCGCGGTGTACGACGTGCGGACCGTCGAAGAGGTGGCGGCGAAACCCGACCGGCTCCCGGCCGGACCGCGGTATCAGGGCATCCCGATCCTGTCGGGTGACCTGGGTGCCGCTGTCGCGCAGTTGAAGTCGCCCGCAGACGCCGTCGCGTTCATGCAGCAGATGAACCGCAGCTTCGTCGACGACGCGGCGACCCGGGCCGGGTTCGCGCAACTCCTGACGTCACTGGCCGACACCGACGGACCGCAGATCTTCCACTGCACCGCGGGCAAGGATCGCACCGGCTGGGCGTCCGCGCTGCTGCTCTCCATCGCCGGCGTTTCGCAGGACACGATCTTCGACGACTATCTGCTCACCAACGAATACACCGCGGCGTCGATGAAGGTCACGTACGACCAGATCGCCGCCAGCCGCGGCGAGGCGGTGGCGAAGATCTACCAGCCGCTGCTGGGTGTGGACCGCAGCTACCTCGAGGCCGGGCTCGGCCGGCTCGCGGAGCAGTACGGCACGGTCGACCGTTACCTCACCGACGGGCTGGGTCTGAGTTCGGCGACGGTCGACCGGCTCCGGAGCAAGCTGCTGGGCTGAGGTCAGGCCCCGATCGCGTCCGAGAGGGTCGTGAGCCGGCTGATCTCGGACGCGGTCAGCGTCACGGTCGGGGCGTCGAGCAGGGCGGGAAGCTGTTCGAGGCGGCTCGCGCTCGCGATCGGCGCGGTGATGCCGGGCCGGGTCAGGAGCCACGCGAGCGCGATGGTGGAGATCTCCGCGGAGTGCGCGTCGGCGATCTCGGCCAGGGCGTCGACGACGGCGAGACCGGACTCGGAGAAGTAGCGGGTGGCCATCCGCTGGCGGGCCCGGCCCTCGAGGTCGGCCTGGGTGCGGTACTTGCCCGCGAGGAAACCCGCCGCGAGCGAGTAGTACGGGAAGACGCCCAGGCCGTTCTCGGTCGCGAGCGCGGCCACCTCGGGCTCGTAGTCGTGGCGGTGTACCAGGTTGTAGTGCGGCTGCAGCGCGATCGGCGCGGCGAAACCGTGCTCGGCCGTCAGCGACAGCCACTCGCGGATGCGCTCGGGCGAGTAGTTGGAGATGGCGACATGGCGGACGAGTCCGTCGCGGACCAGTTTGTCGAATGCGCCGAGGGTGTCCACGAGGGGCGTGTCGGCGTCGTCGAAGTGTGCGTAGTACACGTCGATGTAGTCGGTGTGCAGCCGCTTCAGGGACGCCTCCGCAGCAGCCCGGACGTTGGCGGGGGCCAGTCCCTTGAACTCCGGGTGCTGGCTGACCTTGGTGGCGATCACGATGTGGTCCCGGTTGCGGCGGGACGCCATCCAGTTGCCGAGGACGGTCTCGGACTCGCCGCCGGAGTTGCCGTCGGCGAACGCGGAGTACGAGTCCGCCGTGTCGACGAAGTTGCCGCCGCCCGCGGCGAACGCGTCGAGGATGTCGAACGATGTCGGTTCGTCACTGGTCCAGCCGAAGGTGTTGCCACCGAGTGCCAGGGGAAAGATGTCCAGATCCGAGTTGCCGATCGCGACCACGGGTGCTCCGTTTCTAGGTGTGTCCTGTCCGGGAATGTGCGAAGAGTTCGCCTGACGACGCTATCGCAGCCGCTAGGCGCACGCGCGTCCGGCTACCGGACACACGCTTCCCGGTCGCGGATTCCCGCGCGAATCGGACATGTGTCGGGCGAACCCCGCCCACCGCGACTCCGACGGCATACCGTGGAGGGGGTGCGTTCGTTCCGGCGAGACACGGAGTTGAGTGATGCGGGACCAGTCGATCGATGACCTTCTGAACACGGGCCTGTTCGTCGACGGGCGGTGGATCCGCTCCAGCTCCGGCGAGACCCGCGACTGCATCAATCCGGCCGACGGGTCGGTGGTCGCCACCGTCGACGAGGCCTCCCCGGACGACGCCGCCCGCGCCGTCGCCGCGGCCCGCGCCGCGTTCGACGAGGGCACGTGGCCGCACACGCCCGTCGCCGAGCGCACCGCCATCGTCGCGCGGATCGCCGATCTGCTCGAACGCGACAAGGAGACCCTGGCGCGCATCGAGACGCTCGACACCGGAAAAACTCTGGAAGAGAGCAGGATCGACATCGACGACGTGGTGTCGGTGTTCCGGTACTACGCGCAACTCGCCGCGGTCGAGGCGGACCGTCTGGTGGATGTCGGCCGTCCCGACGTGATCAGCCGGGTGGTGCGCGAGCCGATCGGTGTGTGCGTGCTCATCGCACCGTGGAACTACCCGCTCCTGCAGATCTCGTGGAAGGTGGCGCCCGCACTGGCCGCCGGGTGCACGATGGTCCTCAAACCGAGCGAGGTGACCCCGCTCAGCACCATCGCGTTCACCACGCTGATCGCCGAAGCCGGTGTTCCGGCCGGGGTGGTGAACCTCGTGCAGGGCAGCGGCGCCGTCCTGGGCGCCGCCCTCACGGGAACCCCCGACGTCGACTTCATCTCTTTCACCGGCGGGCTGGCCACCGGACGCGTCATCCTCGAGACCGCGGCGAGGAACGTCACCAAGGTGGCCGTGGAACTCGGTGGCAAGAATCCGCACATCGTCTTCGCCGACGCCGACGGAGACGACTCCGTCGACCAGGTGCTCACAGGAGTGTTCCTGCACTCCGGTCAGGTGTGCTCGGCGGGCACCCGCCTGATCATCGAGGAATCCATCGCCGATCGGTTCGTCGCCGCGCTCGCCGCCCGGGCGGAGAAGATCCGGATGGGCAACGGCCTCGACCCGGCGAGCCGTACAGGCCCGCTGGTATCCGAGGCCCACCGGGAGAAGGTCGAAAAATACGTGGAACTCGGACGCGCGGAGGGCGCCCGGCTGGTGACCGGGGGAGCCCGGCCGTCGGATCCCGCGCTGGCGAACGGGAGTTTCTACCTGCCCACCATCTTCGACCACTGCGACCGCACCATGCGCCTCGTGCAGGAGGAGACGTTCGGGCCGATCCTCACCGTCGAGCGTTTCACCACCGAAGAGGAGGCGTTGCGCCTGGGCAACGACACCGAGTACGGCCTCGCCGCGGGCGTCCGGACCGCCGACAGCGCCCGGGGTGAGCGCATGGTGCGGGGCCTGCGCCACGGAACGGTGTGGCTCAACGACTTCGGCTACTACACCGCGGCCGCCGAGTGGGGCGGCTTCAAGATGTCGGGGAACGGGCGCGAACTCGGCCCCGCCGGTCTGGCGGAATACCAGGAGACCAAACACATCTGGCACAACACCTCGCCCACGGCGGCGGGGTGGTTCGACAACGGCTAGTCCGGCGCACGGAGAGGCGAGAGAACGATGGCTACTCGGCACGGAGCAGTGGGTGGCGGAGATGAGTCGGGGGACAGTGGACTCGGCGAACTCGGGTACAAACAGGAATTGGACCGCAGTCTGGGCAAGTTCGCCAGTTTCGCGGCGGGAGTCAGTTACATCTCGATTCTCACCGGCACGTTCCAGTTGTTCTATTTCGGGTTCGGCACGGCGGGGCCGGCGTATCTGTGGTCGTGGCCGATGGTGTTCGTCGGGCAGATGGCCGTCGCGCTGTGCTTCATGGAACTCGCGGCCAAATATCCCGTCGCCGGCTCGGTCTACAACTGGGCCAAGCTACTCGGCAGCAGGATCGTGGGCTGGTCGTCGGGCTGGCTGATGCTCACCGCGTCGATCGTGACGCTCTCCGCGGTCGTGCTCGCGCTGCAACTCAACCTGCCGCGGCTGTGGAGCGGTTTCCAGATCGTCGGCGACGGCAGCGGTGAGTACGACTTCGCGACCAACGCCGTCATTCTCGGCACCATCATGATCGCGTTCACCACGGCGGTCAACGCATTCGGCGTCAAGCTGATGGCCCTCATCAACAGCACCGGCGTGTTCGTCGAATTGATCGCCGCGGTCCTCATCGCCGTCATCCTCGCAGCCAACATCACCCGCGGCCCGGAGGTGTTCTTCTCCACCCACGGGTACGGCGCCGGGGAGGCCGGCGGGTATCTGACCGTGTTCCTCGTGGCGTCCCTCGCGTCCGGGTACGTGATGTACGGCTTCGACACCGCGAGTTCGCTCGGCGAGGAAACCGTCGACCCGCGGCGGACGGCACCCAAGGCGATCCTGCGGGCGATCCTCGCGTCCTTCGTGATCGGCGGGGCGATCCTGGTGTTCGCCGTCATGGCGGCCCCCGACCTCGACGATCCGCTGATCGGCAGCAGCGAGGGCGGCCTGCAGTACATCGTCGAGCAGGTGATGTGGGGACCGCTCGGCAAGATCTTCCTGGTCTGCATCGTCGTCGCGGTGACCGTGTGTTCGCTCGCCGTGCACGCCGCGGCCATCCGGCTCACGTTCGCGATGGCCCGCGACAACGCCCTGCCCTTCGGGGAGCGGCTCGCCCACGTCAACCCGAAGCATCAGACGCCGGTGGTCCCCGCCATCGTGATCGGTCTGCTCGCGGCGTTCATCCTCGTCATCAACATCGGTCAGCCGCAGATCTTCACGGTGCTGACGTCGATCGCGATCATCATGATCTACCTGGCGTACCTCATGGTCACCGGTCCGCTGCTGAAGAAACGACTGCAGGGGCAGTGGCCGCCTAAGGAACTCGCCGAGAGCGGCTACTTCACGATGGGCCGGTGGGGGCTCGCTGTGAACATCTTCGCCGTGCTGTGGGGCGTGGGAATGGCGCTCAACCTGGCGTGGCCACGCCCCGAGGTCTACGGAACCCCCTGGTACAACACGTGGGGTGCGTTCGTCTACATCGGCATCATCCTCGGGCTCGGCCTCCTCTGGTACGCGGTGAAGGGCCGCAACCACATCGGCTGCCTCGCCTCGCACGCGGCGACGACGAAGGACGAGGCGGAGAGTGAACTGCCATGACGGACACAGTGTTCGACTACGTGATCGCCGGCGGAGGAACCGCCGGATGCGTGCTCGCCGCCCGGCTCAGCGAGGACCCGTCGGTGACCGTGTGCCTCGTGGAGGCAGGGCCGTCCGACGTCGGTGACCGCAACATCCTCGAGTTGTCGCAGTGGATGCACCTGCTGGACTCCGGGTACGACTGGGACTACCCGGTCGAGCCGCAGGAGCGGGGCAACAGCTTCATGCGGCACGCCAGGGCCAAGGTGCTCGGCGGCTGCTCGTCGCACAATTCGTGTATCGCGTTCTGGCCACCCGCCGAGACGCTCGACGACTGGGCGGCGGCCGGTGCGACGGGCTGGGGCGCGAAGGACGTATTACCGCTCGTCGCGCGGGTGGAGAACAACGACGCCCCCGGTGAGCAGCACGGCCACAGCGGTCCCGTGCGGTTGCGCGACGTCCCCCCGAACGACCCCTGCGGCGTCGCCCTGCTCGAGGCCGCGGCGAAGGTCGGGTTGCCGACTGTGCAGTTCAACCGCGGCACGAGCGTCCTCGACGGCGCGGGGTGGTTCCAGATCAACGCGTCCGAGGACGGGACCCGGATGTCGACGTCCCACGCCTACCTGCACCCGATTCTCGGATCCCGGCCCAACCTCGACGTGCGCACCGACTGCTGGGTCGCCGAGATCGTCATCGACGATGAGATGGCGGCGACCGGCGTGCGCTACCAGCGTCCCGACCTCTCCGGATACGACACCGTCTCGGCGCGCCGCGAGGTGATCGTCACCGCAGGGGCCATCGACACCCCGAAATTGCTCATGCTCTCGGGTATCGGGCCCACGGTGCACCTGCGTGAGATGGGCGTGCACGTCCGGGTCGACGCCCCCGGGGTCGGGCAGAATCTCGACGACCACGTCGAGGGTCTCGTGTTCTGGGAGGCATCCCGGCCGATGGTCACCGAGTCGACGCAGTGGTGGGAGATCGGCCTGTTCGCCACCACCGAGGAGGGCCTCAATCATCCGGACCTGATGATGCACTACGGCAGCGTGCCGTTCGACATGAACACCCTCCGGTGGGGCTACCCCACCACGGACAACGGATTCTGCCTCACCCCGAACGTCACGCAGGGCCGCTCCCGCGGAACGGTGCGGCTCCGCTCCCGCGACTTCCGGGATCGTCCGCGAGTGGACCCCCGGTATTTCACCGACCCCGACGGTCACGACGAGGCCGTGATGCTCGCCGGGTTCCGGCTGGCGCGCCGCATCGCCGAGCAGGAACCGCTCCGGGGCTGGATCAGGAGGGAACTGGCTCCCGGGCCGGAGGCGGAGACCGACGACGAACTGATCGACTACGCGCACCGCACCCACAACACGGTGTATCACCCCGCCGGGACCGCCCGGATGGGTGCGGCCACCGACCCGGCGGCCGTCCTCGACCCGGAGTTGCGGGTGAAGGGGGTGCGCAATCTGCGGGTGGTGGACGCGTCCGCCATGCCGAAACTGCCGTACGTCAACCCCAACATCACGGTCATGACGATGGCCGAGAAGTGCGCCGATCTGATTCGCGGACGCTGACCCGGTGACGTGCGGGAGGCCCTGCGTGAAGCGCCAGGTACTTTGAAGTCCTACTATCTCCCCGTACTGGCAGAGAGACGGAAGGGCACGTCATGAATTCTCCCGAACCGATCGTCGTAGTCGACGGCGCGAGGACCCCGATCGGCAGCTTCGGGGGCGCGTTCAAGGACGTGCCCGCCCACGAACTGGGTGCCACCGCCGCGAAGGCCGCACTGGACCGTGCCGGGGTGCCCGGTGCGGACATCGACGAGGTGGTGATGGGCTGCATCGGTCAGGTCGGGCCGGACGCCTACAACGCCCGCCGTGTCGCCCTGGCCGCCGGACTTCCCGAGAAGACCCCGGCGTACACCGTGAACCGGTTGTGCGGGTCCGGTCTGCAGGCGGTGTGGTCGGCGGCGCAGCAGATGCGCTGGGGTGGGGTGAACTTCGCCCTCGCCGGCGGCGACGAGAGCATGTCGCGGATGCCGTTCTACGACTTCTCGGCCCGCTCCGGGTACAAGCTCGGTGACCGCAAGCTCGTGGACGGTACCGTTGCGATCCTGACCGACCCGTTCGGTGGGGTGCACATGGGCCGCACCGCCGAGGCCGTGGCCCGCAAATACGACGTGAGCCGGGAGCAGCAGGACGAGTTCGCCGTCGAATCCCAGCGCCGCGCCGCCACCGATGCGGCGCGGGCGGCGTTCGCGGAGGAGATCACCCCGGTGCAGATCGGGGGTCGGCGCCCGACGACGGTCGAGGTCGACGAGCATCCCAAGCCCGACACCACCCTCGAGACCCTGGCGAAGTTGCGGCCGGCGTTCGAGGAGGGCGGGTCGGTGACCGCGGGGAACGCGTCGGGGATCAACGACGGCGCCGCGGCGCTGGTGCTGGCGACCGAGTCCGCGGCGCGGGAGAGGGGCCTGACCGGAATGGTGACGTTGGAGGCGGTTGCGACGGCGGCGATGGATCCGGCGTTGATGGGGTACGCCCCGGTGCTGGCGTTGGCGAATCTGTTCGAGCAGACCGGGACCACCCCGGGTGATATCGATGTGATCGAGTTGAACGAGGCGTTCGCGTCGCAGGCGGTCGCGGTGATCCGGGACGCGAAGCTGAGCCCGGAGAAGACCAACCCCTACGGCGGGGCGATCGCGCTGGGTCATCCGGTCGGGGCGACCGGGGCGATCCTGAGTCTGCGGATCGCGAAGGACATGGTGCGCCGCGACCTCGAACTGGGCATCGTCACCATGTGCATCGGCGGCGGCCAGGCCCTCGCCGCCCTCTTCAAGCGCATCTAGGAAGAGGGTCGGGCGATCCCGGAGGAGTACGGCGGCGGTGGCAGCACGTTCGCGCACGATCTCGTCGTGTTCGAGACTCAGGACAATGCCGGCGACCTCGCGCTCGGCATCTCGGTGCACTCCGGCATCGTCGCGCACTACCTCCTCGAGAACGGCACGGAGGTTCAGAGGAAGACCTGGCGCCAAGGACGTCGGCCGGAGGAATCAGCACGCGGGAAGCGTCAACAACCCGCGTCGGGAAACATGTCGAAGAACCAGGCCGTTGCTAGCTGCGGGCCACTGCCTATCGGCTCGATGGGCGGGCGAAGTAGGCAGCGTGTACTCGGCAGGCGATACCGGGATCGCAGTCTGACAGGTATATCGCCTGTCGGAGGGCTTCGGAGAAGCGGGCTGCGGTCATCCCGAACTGAACCATGATTTCATCCGCCGGTGGGCCTCCGTACGGGAGCCAGGTCAATGCAAAGCGAATCAGTTGGTCGGCCTCTCGCGGTATGCGAGAGTGTCTTTCCGCGCGGAGTTTGTCGCGCAGCCGTTGTCTGCGGGGGAGTCGGTGCGCTGGGGGGTGCTCGTCGTCGGCAGCGGTTGTGTCGGCGAGACGGCTTCTGCTGGATTTGGGGTCGGGGCGGGAGTTGCGGGTCTGGGTGGGCGGTTCAGACATGGGAAACCAGCTGTCTCGGGAATGCGTTCATTCGAAGTGCGCGGGATCGGTCGGCGTCGGTCGCTACAGTCGGGCGGCCAGCTGTCAGCGATACGATCGGCGCCGTCGTGCACTCATCGGGTGGTGGGGGTGTCGTGCACGGCGATTGCGCGAGTCCTGGCGAGGATTGATGATCCATCCTGATTCACGTGTCTTCGGTGGGCGTGGATTGTCCTTTAGCGGTCGACGGCATAAGTCGTCGACCTCGATGTGGAAGCGATCGCTGATCTGGTTCAGGTTGGGCCTGACCCGCGGTTTCATCGGGACCGGTCGGGGCGGCGGCCGCCGCCCCGGTGCAGCTGTCGGCGTCCGCCGCCCGCCTTCACGGGCGGTTGATACCGTGCCGGGAGGGCGGGCGGCAGCCTCACAAGGGGAATGCTTTGTCGGGGAAGGTGTTGTTCCAGATTTCGGCGAGCGTGCCGTTTGCGATCAGATGCTGGATCGCCCCGTTCAGACTGGTGCGCAACGTATCGGAATCCTTGCGCACCGCAATGCCGTATGGGTTTCCTGTGGGTGCGATGAAGGCGACCCGCAGCTTGCCGGTGGCTTCGAGTGCCGGTAGGACGATTTCGTCGTCGACGAACGCATCGATGGTGCCGTCGATGGCGGCGTCGGCCATCTCGTGGAATGCATCGTCACCGGAACCGAATTGGACGACCTCGGCGCCGGCGAATGATGCTGCCAGTGCAATGTTGGTGGTGCCCGTAATGGCTCCGACCTTGCGGCCGACGAGGTCGGCGGCCGAGCGGACGGGGCTGTCGCTCCGGACGACCACTCCCTCGTCGAACCGTCCGTAGGGGACGGTGAAGTCGACAATCTTCTCGCGGTCGGCAGTGATGGCCTGGTTACACAAGATTGCATCGCACCGCCGTTCGGTCAGGGTCGGCACGAAATCGGACCACCGACGTACGTCGACCCACTGCAGTTCGAGGCCCAGGTAGTCGGCCAGCGCACGGCCGAGGGCGGGTTCGTAGCCGACCCGCACGCCATCGACGACCGATGTCATTGGGGGAGCGGCGATGTCCGTCGAGCACAGGACGAGGGTTCCGGATTGAATGAGTTCGAGGTCGCTCACGGCAAGGATCCTTCTGAAGGTGATACCGGCATGGAGGATCGGACCCCGCCCTGGGGCGGGGTCCGACATGATGAGCTACGGGGTGTAGCGCAGGTAGGTGTTGAAGTCCCAGTCGGTGATCGCGCCCGAGCGCCGGTTGCATTCGTCACGCTTGCAGGAGGTGAAGGTGTCGTAGAGCGAGCCGGGCAGAACGGAGCGGACCGCCTTGTCTTCCTCGAGGGCGTCGAGGGCTTCGGACAAGGTCAGCGGCGGCGGCGCGAAGGTCGAGGGAGCATCGTCGCCGGAGGGTGCGTAGGCGTTGCCGAGTTCGGGTTTCCCGGGGTCGACGTTGCGACGGATGCCGTCGGCCATTGCGCCGATCAGCGCGGCGTGGGACAGATAGGGGTTGACGGCTGCGTCGGGAGAGCGGACTTCGACGCGTCCGGGCAGCACACGATAGTTGGTCGTGCGGTTGTCGTATCCCCAGTTGGTGACCGCCGGGGCGAACAGTCCAACGTCCCAGAAGCGGGCGTAGGAGTTGGTCGTCGACGCGAACACCGCGGTCATTCCGCGGGTGTGCTCGAGCAGGCCGCCGAGCGCGTGGCGTCCCAGTTCGGTGAGATCGTCGTCGTCGGCGAACACGTTTTCCTCGCCCCGCCACAGGCTCGCGTGGTGGTGGCAGCCGTTGGCCATGATTCCGGGGACCGGTTTGGGCATGAACGTGGCCAGCACACCGAACTCCTTGGCCACCGCCATGCAGATCTGCCGGTAGGTGATCAGTCGGTCGGCCGTCGCGAGGGCGTTGTCGTAGAGGAAGTTGCATTCGAGCTGACCAGGGTCTTCGTAGTCGGACTGGATCATCTCGAAGCCCAGTTCCTGGGCGTACTGCGTGATGCGCTTGAGGATCGGCATCATTTCCGCGATGTGCTCGAGGTGGTAGGACGGGCCCACCCACTCGGGGAAGAAGGAGGCGGAGCGGTCGACGGCGTCCGGACCGCTGAACCAGCTCATCTCCGGTTCGCACCCGGTCCGGAGCTCGAGCCCCGTCTCGTCCCGGAAGGCGGCGATGACGCGCTTGAGGTTGCCGCGAGCGTCGGCCTCCTCCGGCTCTCCCGGCCCGACCTCCTCACGCAGCGAGCGGTAGTGGTCGCAGAACACTCGTGCCACGCTCCGGTCCCACGGCAGGATCTGCGCCGTGCCCAGGTCGGGCACCAGCAAGCCCTCCCGGGTGCTGATACCACCTGGTCCGAGCAGCTCACCGGCCAGGCTCGCCTGCAGGCCGCCGGCGGCGGCGTAGCCGAACGGCACGCCCTTGCGGGCCGCAGTGTCGAGGAAGTATTTGGCCGGCATCACCTTTCCGAGGACGCGGCCCTGCACACTCACGTACTGGCAATGCACGTGCGTGACACCGCGTTCGTCGAACAGCTGCCGACACCGTTCCAGTTCGGATTCACGGGCGGGATCGCTGAGCGCCAGCTCGAGTGGGGTCGTGTGTTCGCTGGGGGTGGGCATACTTGGCCTCCGGGTCTCAAAGATAGTGTGCTGCGCCGCACCCCATCAAGAGGATTCGGTCGATGGTGCATGCGGCACGGGAACCCAGGGCCGAACCCTGAGTAATTAATTTAACATCTGGCATTAGATGTTAGACTTTTGTTTTCGGTTTCGCAAGCCCCGAGTGCCGGATAATTCAGCATCGAGACCGGTCTGTACGAATGTTCCGGCGCCGCGAGTGCTGCGCCGGGACATCGGGTCTCAGGGCTCAACCGTGCTTGATCCAGAGGTGTTTGACCTGGGTGAACTCGTCGATGCCGTAGCTCGAGCCTTCGATGCCGTAGCCGGAGTCCTTGAGCCCGCCGTGCGGCATCTCGGGAAGCATCGACAGGTGGTCGTTCATCCAGACGGTGCCGAATTCGAGGCGCGGGGCGGTGTTCATCGCCCGGTTCAGGTCGCGGGTCCACAGGGATGCGGCAAGCCCGAAGGGGGTGCCGTTCGCCCATTCGACCGCCTGGGCGTCGGTGTCGAACGGTTGCACGGTCACGACCGGCCCGAAGATCTCCTCCTGAACGATCGTGTCACCCTGCTCGACGCCGGTGATGACGGTCGGGGTGACGAAATTGCTGTCGGTGTCCGGGTCGAGGTGTCCGGTCAGGATCTTCGCGTTCTGGGCGCTGTGGATGTAGTCGACAACCCGGTCGCGGTGCCCGCGATAGGCGAGCGGACCCATCTCGATGTGCTCGCCCTCCTCGGGTGCGCCGACTCGGACCGACTCGAACGCGGGCACGAGGCGATCGAGAAAATCGTCGTAGCGGGACTTCGCCACCAGAAGCCGCGACGCGGACAGGCAGACCTGGCCGGAATTGACCGTGGCGGCATGACGAATGCCGGCGACGACCGCATCGAGATCGGCGTCACCGAACACGATGGCGGGACAGTTGCCCCCCAGCTCGAGATGCACCCGTTTGAGGGTGTGGGCCGCCGCGGCGGCCACCGCCTTTCCGGTGGCGACGGCGCCGGTGACCGACACCATGCGAATCTTGGGATGCTGGGAGAGCGCGGAGCCGACCGGATCGCCCTGTCCGGTAATGACGTTGAGTACTCCGGGCGGCAGGATCGGGGCCGCCAGGTCGGCGAGGGCCAGTGCCGTCAACGGGGTCTGCTCGGCGGGTTTGAGCACGCACACGTTACCCGCGGCGAGTGCGGCGCCGGTCTTCCAGATCGCGCCCATCAGTGGGAAGTTCCACGCCGTGATCAGGCCTACCACCCCGACGGGTTCCCGACGCACAATCGAGGTGGCGCCCCGGCGGAATTCATTGGACGACAATCCTTCTGAGCTGCGTATCGCACCGGCGAAGAAGCGCAGGCCGTCGATCGCCTCGTCGACCTCGCCGCGGGCATTCAGGATGGGCTTGCCTACATTCGCCGATTCGAGATCGGCCAGCTCACTCCTGTGTGCGGCCATCGCGTCGGCGAGGGCGAAGAGGTACTCCGAGCGCTCCCGCGGGGTCGTCTCCCGCCAGGTCTGCCAGCCGGTTTCGGCGGCCTCGGCCGCGCGGTCGACGTCGACGCGGGAACTCGCTGCCACCTCGCCGATCACCGCGCCCGTTGCCGGATTCGTGATCGGCGCTCGTGCGCCGTCGGCGGGGTCGACCCACCGTCCGCCGAGGAAGTTCTGGCTGCGTATCTGCCTCATGGGTTCGCTCCTTCGTTGACATCCATATATCTAACCTATAATGTCAGAGGTTAGAAGGCAAGATTCCCCGAGACTGAGTCAGAGTGGAGGTAGTCGAGTTGAGTACGAATCCCGTGCAGACCGTCGATTCCGACCCGAGCAGGCATCTGTGGATGCATTTCAGCAACATGGGTGCGTATGCGCAGGGGGTCGAAGTCCCGGTCATCGTCCGCGGCGAGGGTTGCTACGTGTGGGACCAGCACGGGAACCGATACCTCGACGGCCTGAGTGCGCTCTACTGCGTGAACGTCGGCCACGGCCGCACCGAGCTGGCCGAGGCCGCGGCCAAGCAGGCTACCGAGTTGGCCTTCTTCCCGACGTGGTCCTTCGCGCATCCCCGCGCGATCGAGCTCGCGACCAAGATCGCCGACCTGGCGCCTGCGGATCTCAACCGCGTGTTCTTCGTCGGCGGTGGCGGCGAAGCCGTGGACTCCGCCTTCAAGCTCGCCCGGCAATACCACAAGATTCGCGGCAAGGCCGGCAAGTACAAGGTGATCTCCCGTAACACCGCCTACCACGGCACCACGCTGGGCGCACTGGCGGCGACCGCGCTGTCGCCGGCAAGGGCCCCTTTCGAGCCGCTGCCCATCGGCGGAAGCCATGTGACAAACACCAACGTCTACCGGCTGGACCCGCAGGCGGTCGATACGCTCGCCGAGGCGATCCGGGAAAGAATCGAGTTCGAGGGACCAGACACCGTCGCGGCGGTGATCCTCGAACCGGTCCAGAATTCGGGAGGCTGTTTCGTCCCGCCGGAGGGCTACTTCCAGCGCGTGCGGCAGATCTGCGACCAGTATGACGTCCTGCTGATCTCCGACGAGGTCATCTGCGCCTTCGGACGACTGGGCGAGTGGTTCGGTGCCCAACGGTTCGACTACGTGCCCGACATCATCACCACAGCCAAGGGCCTCACCTCCGCCTATGCACCGATGGGGGCGGTCATCGCCTCTGACCGCGTCATCGAGCCGTTCCTCACCGACAACAACGTGTTCGCCCACGGTGTCACTTTCGGTGGGCACCCGGTCGCCTCGGCGGTCGCGCTGGCGAACATCGAGCTGATGGAGAGCGAGAAGATCCTCGAAAACGTGCGCGCCAACGAAGCAGTGTTGCGCGGAATGCTCGAGTCGTTGCGCGACATTCCCTTGGTCGGTGACGTGCGCGGGGCGGGCTACTTCTGGGCGATTGAACTGGTCAAGGACCCCGCGACGAGGCAACGCTTCTCGCAGGCCGAGGGCAAGGCGCTGCTGGCTTTCCTGGCCCCCGAACTCTATCGGCGGGGATTGATCTGCCGCGCGGACATGCGCGGAGACCTCGTGGTCCAACTGGCGCCGCCGCTCATCGCCGGCCCCCAACACTTCGCCGAGATCGAAACCATCCTGCGATCGACACTCGTCGACGCTGCGGCGCTCTCGCTGCCGACCGACTGACCAGGAGAAAACCGATGAGCACGATCGACACCACACCGCTGCCCGAATACCAGATGTACATCGACGGGCACTGGGTCCCCGCCGGGACCGGAGCACGCTACGCCACCACCAACCCCTACACCCAGGAGCCGTGGTCGACGGCCCCCGACGGCGGCGCCGCCGACGTCGACCGCGCCGTCACCGCCGCCCGCGCCGCCCTGACCGCAGGGCCGTGGTCGACCACCACCGGCGCCGAGCGCGCACGGTTGATGCGCACCCTCGCGGATCTACTCGAGCGCGATGCCGCCGCACTCGGGGCCATCGAGACCACGGACAACGGCAAACTGTTACGCGAAATGGCCGCCCAGATGGCCTATCTGCCCCAGTGGTACCGGTACTACGCCGGAATCGCCGAGACACTCGGCGGCGACACACTGCCGTCGGATCGCCCGAACTTCTTCATCTACACCCGACGCGAGCCGGTCGGTGTCGTCGGCGCCATCCTGCCCTGGAACTCACCCCTGATGCTGCTGGCGTGGAAGCTCGCGCCCGCGCTCGCGGCCGGCTGCACCCTCGTCGTCAAACCCTCCGATTACACTCCCGCCTCGACCCTCGAATTCGCCCAGCGCATGGACGAGGCGGGCTTCCCCGCGGGTGTCTTCAACGTCGTGACCGGCACCGGACCGGAGGTCGGCAAGGCCCTCGCCGGCCACCCCGGCATCGACAAGATCGCCTTCACCGGTTCGACCACGGTCGGTGTCCAGGTCGGCCGCGCGGCCCTCCAGAACATGACCCGGGTGCTGCTCGAACTCGGCGGCAAGTCCGCTCAATTGGTGTTCCCCGACGCGGATCTGGAAGCCGCCGCCAACGGTGTCATCGCCGGAGTATTCGCCGCCACCGGGCAGACCTGCCTGGCCGGCTCCCGCCTGCTGGTCCACGAATCCATCCACGACGAGCTGGTCGAGCTGATCGTGCGCCGCGCGCGGACCATCGTGCTGGGGGACCCGACGGATCCGGCCACCGAGATGGGACCGGTGGCGAACGGCACGCAGCTCGCCTCGGTACTCGGAATGATCGACAAGGCGGTCGCCGACGGCGCCACCGTCGCCACAGGCGGTGGCCAATCACCCAGCCGCGGCGGACTGTTCGTCGAACCCACCGTGCTCACCGACGTCCGGCCGGACATGCCCATCGCGCAGGAAGAGGTCTTCGGCCCGGTACTCGCCGTGACACGCTTCTCGACCGAGGACGAAGCACTCGAATTGGCCAACGGCACGAAATACGGCCTCGCCGCCGGAGTGTGGACCCGTGACCTGCAGCGCGCACACCGCGTCGCAGCCGCGGTCACGGCCGGCACCGTGTGGATCAACGCCTACCGCGTGGTCGGACCGGGCGTACCGTTCGGCGGTTTCAAGAGCAGCGGATGGGGCCGAGAAAACGGGCCCGAGGCGGTCCTCGAATACACCGAAACCAAGGCGGTCTGGGTCGAACTGACCGGCGCCACCCGCGACCCCTTCACGATCGGCTGAGGTGGCCACCATGGACTCCGTCAATTCCGGGCGCGTGACGGTCGGCATCGTCGTCGGCGTCGAACACGGGGACTTCGGTATGTGGAAGAACATCCCCACCGCGATGCTGCCGACCACCTACGTCGAGGCCGTCCGGCGCGCCGGGGGGACTGCGCTGCTGTTCCCGGCCGACGGCGACCTGGCCGAAAACCCAGACCAGGTACTCGATCTCGTCGACGCGGTCATCCTGGCCGGGGGACGTGACATCGGCCCGGCGACCTACGGCCACTCCGCCCACGCCGCCACGGCCGAACCCGACACCGCGCGCGATCTCGCCGAGCTCGCGGTGGCCCGCCGCGCCCTCGCACTCGACATCCCCATCCTCGGCATCTGCCGCGGAATGCAGATGCTCAACGTTGCCTTCGGCGGAACACTCGACCAGCACCTGCCCGACTCGCTGGCCCACGACGATCACGCCGCCCACGACGGTGTGTTCGGCAAGCACGAGGTCACCCTCGTCCCGGACACGGTCGCCGCGGGCGCCTACCAGTCCGACACCGCGACCGTGCATTCCGCACACCACCAGGGCGTCGGCGGGCTCGGTGCCGGGCTGACGGTCAGTGCGCGCTCGGTGCCCGACGGGGTGATCGAGGCCATCGAGTCCCCCATGCACACATTCGCGCTCGGTGTGCTGTGGCATCCCGAACAGGACCCGATGACCCCCCTGTTCCGGGCGTTCCTCGACCACATCGACGGCCGGGCACGCCACCGGCGCACCGGCTCCTGACCACCCCGGAACACCCGGCAGAAGACAACGACCGTACCCATCGCGGTACAGCCACCGACCACTCAGGGAAGAGAGGCCCCATCATGAAAGTCACCGTAGACACCGCAGTGTGTGCCGACCACGGACAGTGCATCTTCAGCGCGCCGACGGTATTTCAGTTCGACGACGACGGGAGGCTGGTCTGGGAGCCGGCGCCCGACGAATCCCTTCGCACGTCCGTCGAAGAGGCCGCGGACGTGTGCCCCGTCCAGGCGATCCGTGTGGACGATTAACCGATGACACCACGGATTGTCATCGTCGGCGGCTCCCTCGGCGGGCTGCGCGCCGCTGAGCAACTACGCGTGCACGGCTGGTCGGGTGAGCTCACGGTGGTCGGCGCCGAGGCTCATTTGCCCTACAACCGTCCACCGCTGTCGAAGAACGTCCTGGTCGCCCCCGATGCCTGTGCACTCAGCGCCACCGAACTGGTCAACTATCCGGGTGTGGCCCTGCGTCGGCGCGCGCACGTCGAGGACGTGTCCTGGGTGACGGGCACCGAGGTAACCGGGGCCGTGCTGGCGGACCGAGTCGTGCACACCGCCGACGGGCGCACGCTCGCCTATGACGGTCTGGTCGTCGCCACCGGTCTGCGGCCCCGCCGATTGCCGATCGACGGTTTCGGCTCGCAGCGGCACGTACTACGCACCCTCGACGATGCGATCGCACTGCGTGAGCAGCTGACCCCGGGAGCCTCCGTGGTGGTCGTCGGCGGCGGTTTCATCGGCTGCGAGGTCGCCGCCAGTGCCCGCCGCGCCGGATGCCGCGTCAGGGTCGTCGAGCCGTTCGTCGCACCGATGCTGCGCCCGCTCGGCTCCGAACTCGCCCGCACCCTGCAAACCTTCCACGAAGAGCAGGGCGTGGTCTTCGAGCTGGGCAGGTCGGTATCGGCCCTGATCGGACGGCCATCGGATGTCGAGACGCTGGGTACGGTCATCCTCGACGACGGGACCGAACTCGAGGCCGACGTGCTGGTCGAGGCAGTCGGGTCACGGCCCAACGTCGAATGGCTGGACGGCAACGGCCTGGACCTGTCCGACGGCGTCCTCTGCGACAACCTGATGAGCGTCGAAGGGCACGGCGATGTGGTGGCGGTCGGAGATGTGGCTCGATTCCCGAACCCGAGATTCGACAGCACCCCGCGCCGCGTCGAACACTGGTGCGTTCCCGCCGACACCGCGCAGCGCGCCGCCGCCACCTTGCTCCGCGGGCTGAGCCCCGGCGACAGTGGCGCCGAGGCTCCGGCACCGTTTGCGCCGCTGCCGGCCTTTTGGAGCGACCAATTCGACGTCAGAATCCAGGGTTTCGGGCGCACCGACCACGCAGACCGTATCGAGATCCTCGAGGGCGGCTTCGCCCCCGGATGGGAATCGGAGGGTGTCGTGGTGGGCTACTTCAGACAGTCCACGATGACCGGCGTCGTCATCGCCGGCGGGACGCCCGCGCAACGGTTGCGGCACAAAGCCCTTCTCGAGGCCGTGGGCTGAGCCCCTCGCCCGCCGCCACTCGGTCCCCACACCGTGTGGGCCACGGTCGGAGAAACCCCACCCGTCTCGACAAACCAAGAAGGATCGAAGTGAGGGTCCTGTGAAGGTCAGCATTCCCAAGGAAATCAAGAACAACGAGTACCGAGTCGCTGTCACTCCGGCCGGTGTGCACGAACTCGTGTCACACGGGCACGAGGTGTTCGTCGAGTCAAAGAACCCATCGCACCCGAGTATCACCGGATGCGCGAGGGACAGGTCCTGTTCACCTACCTCCATTTGGCGGCCGACAAGCCACTGACCGAAGAGCTGCAGAAACGTCAGGTGACCGGCGTCGCCTACGAAACGGTGCAGACCCCGACCGGGACCCTGCCGCTCCTCGCACCGATGAGCGAGGTCGCCGGCCGACTTGCGCCGCAAGCCGGCGCCTACCACCTGATGTGCCCAACCCACCTACGAAGTGCACAACTCGATCTTCTATTGCGTGGCGAACATGCCCGGCGCCGTGCCCCATACCTCCACCTCCGCCCTGACCAACGTCACACTGCCCTACGCCCTCGCGCTGGCGAACAAGGGCTGGGAACAGGCGCTGAACGACGATCAGTCGCTGGCCCGGGGCCTGAACACCCACGCCGGGCAGGTGACCTACGCCCCCGTCGCGCACGCGCACGGACTGGAGTCGGCTCCATCGGCACCCGGACTTCGTCGACGATGACGCCGGCCCGACCAGGGACAGCTGCGCGATACCGCGGAACACCGGCGCGCAACCTCCGAAGCCCACCGGAGCGCAGAAAGTACGACCTCGAAGAATTATCACATAACCTCTAGTATATGAGGTTATGTGATGTTAGATTGTGATCGCACTCATAGTTGATGAAGGAGAGAGTGTCGATGAACGAAGTATTTGACGTAGTTGTCGTGGGGGCCGGATTCGCCGGCATCACCGCCGCCCGGGACCTGACCGCGGAAGGGAAGTCGGTCGTCGTTCTCGAGGGACGCGATCGCATCGGTGGCCGCACCTACACCGATGACAAGATCGGGCGGGCGGTGGAACTCGGTGGCGCCTACGTGCACTGGACACAGCCGAACCTGTGGCGAGAGATGCAGCGCCACGGTCTCGAACTGTCGACACCCGTGCCGATCGACCGCGTCCACTGGCTGGCCGACGGCGCCATGCACTCGGGCACCGAGGCGGAATTCGACGCCCTCGCCGGCCCGGGCATGGAGCGTTTCGTCGAGGACGCCCGCGAGCATTTCCCGTATCCCCACGACGTCCACACCACGGACATCGGGGAGATCGATCTGGAGACCTTCACCGACCGGATGAAGCGACTCGACCTCGACTCGGCCGACCGCGACATGCTCGACGGCATTCTCTCCTACACGGTGGCCGCACCCGACCAGCAGGCGGTATCGCAAATTCTCCGTTGGGCCGCACTGTATTTCGGAGACTGGCGTGCGCTCTGGGAATCGGGTGCCTACTGGCGCATCGCGACCGGAACCAAAAGCCTGATCGAAGCGATCGCCAGCGAATCCTCCGCCGATATCCGGCTGTCGACTCCGGTGTCGGCCATCGCGAACGACGGCGACGGAGTGCTCGTCTCCACCCGGGCGGGGGAGACGATCCGCGCCAAATCCGTCATCGTGACCGTCCCGGTCAATGCCCTCAACACGATCGAGTTCTCGCCCGCGTTGAGCGAGGGCACCCAGCGCCTCGCCGACGAGGGCCATCCGATGCGCAACCGCAAGATGTGGGTCCGGGCCAAGGGTGAGATCGAAGCGTTCACCGCCTACGCCCCGCTCGGGGCCAACCCCATCACCATCGCGATGACCGAATATCGCCTCGACGGTGACACCTTGATCGTGTGCTTCTGCCCCGACGCCACAGCGATCGACCCCGATGACAAGGGCGCAGTCCAGGACGCGTTGCGCGCATACGTGCCCGACCTCGAGGTCGTGGACACCGACGGACACGACTGGGCAGACGACGAATTCTCGCAGGGAACCTGGATGATGATGCGCCCCGGACAGCTGTCATCGGCAGTCCCGGACATCCAGAAGCCGCACGGCCACGTCTACTTCGCCGGCAGCGACATCGCACCCTCGTTCGTCGGGTGGATCGAGGGTGCTCTCGAAAGCGGCGCCCTCGCCGCCCGGAACGTGGTCCGCGATCAGAAGGCCGCCGCCCAGCGGGCCTGAGAGCCCGACCCGAACCTTCATAACCCCACACTCGACCACGATTGTCCCCCGGGTGTGCCGTGCGTGAACACGGCCCACCCGGGGGGCACAGAAGGGAATCCCCGTGCGCCCCGGCTTGCACAACTTCGTCAAGGACATGGACAACGCATGGGCGGCCGAGCAGCCCCACGAGGCTATCGCCGCGCATTTCGCGGAAGACGGTGTCCTACACGACATGACCTCACCCGGCGCGGCCACCGGCCGAGCTGCGATCGCCGAAGCGATGAGCGCCTTCACGAACGCCTTCTCCTCGATGGAGTTCCACAGTTCCGTCGTCGCCGACGACGGTGAGACGGCCACCGTCGAATGGACCGTGACCGGAGTCCATACCGGGGTCCTCGACGGAATCGCACCGACCGGCAACCGCATCGAGGTACGCGGTGTCAACCTGCTCAAATGCAACCCCGCCGGACAGTTGCTCGAAGAGCGCTCGTACTGGGACTCGGGGACGCTGCTCCGTCAGCTCGGAGTCTTCGACAACTGATCAAAACCAAACGCAGCGGCGCCCGGAGACCTCTCGGGGCGCCGTTGCTGTACGCGCCGCCGCCCCCCACGTTCGCGGCGGCAGCACCCCCGCAGCACATACCCGAACGCCCACTCCCACCCCTTCCCCATGGAGACCCGATGATGATCACACGCCTCATGGCAGTGACCGCCTGCGCTGTCACGGCGGCGGTCGCCACCACCAGCACCGCCCCGGAACACGCCGACCCCCACCATGCGTCAGCCCTGGAAACGGAGATCCTTCCCGGTATCCATTACACCGCGAGCATCGTCGACAAGTCCGTCGTCCTGACCACCGACGGCGGCTCACTGACCACCCAGGGCAACCGGTTCCAGGTACTCGATGCGGACGGGAATCTGGTAGCCGGCTTCCCACTGACCTATGCCCGGGACGGGAAAGAATGGCCGATCGCCGCCCAGATCGACGGCAGGAGCGCCACCCTCACCCCGTCCACTGAACCCGCCACTGCCACACCGCTGAAGGATGCAGCGCTCCCACCGCAGCCGACCGCATTGGACGTCCGGTCACCGGAATTCAGCGCTGCCATCATCAACTTCGGTACCGAAGTGGCGCTCGGCGTCGGGATGGGCAGCCTGATCGGCACGGCGATCGGTGCCGGGGTCGGATGCATTGCCGGAGGAGCGCTCGTCGGATCCGCGGTCGCCGTCCCGACAATCGGCATCCTCGCGGTTCCCGGTTTCCTCGGCGGATGCCTGGTCACCGGAGCCGCGGCAGGGGCGATCGGAGCGGTCGCCGGAACCGTCATCGTGGGTGGGCCCGTCGCCGTTGCGAGTGCACTCCAGTTCTACGACGCGATCAACGCCCCCGCCGCCGAACCCCTGGCAGGCTGACCCGGACAACGCGGCGCGCTGTTCGGGTCCGGCCGGAACGCCGGACCGGGGGTTCATACGACGAGTACCTCGCGGAACGCGGCGCGGCTGCGCTCGCTCCCGGGTACTAGGCGGGGTGCCCGACGAGCGCCATCACGCGGTCGACCAGGGCGTCATCGCGCGCCGCATTCGCGATGACCAGTGTCTGCAGGCGGGGGGCGTCGGCGGCAAGAGGCCGGTAGGTGACCCCCGGAACGGTCCCGTCACGGATCTCCCGTGGGACCAGACACACGCAGTCGGCGGACGCGACCAAACCGAGCATCCCCATCAGGCTGTCCGCTCGCCCGCCGTCCCGGGGTTCGAAACCCCCGGCGCGGCACCCCGCGTAGATCAACTGACTGAGCCCGGGCAACGCGGTCGCGGATGGCAGCGCGAAATCCTGATGCCGCAAGTCGGCCAGGACGATCTCGCCCCGAGCGGCGAGATCGTGCCCGGCGGGCAGCGCACACACCAGGGGTTCGTCGTGCAGGAGCCGGATATCGAGGTGTTCCGGGTCGGCCAGTGGAGCTCGCACCATGGCGACGTCCAGCCGCCGGCTGCGCACCATGTCGGCGAGTTCGGCGGAGGTGCGTTGATAGAGGTGGATGCGCAGTCCCGGCAGGTTGTCGTGGACCATGCCGATCAGACGGGGGACCGAGACGTAGGAGGCGCCGCTGACGAATCCGAGGCGCAACGTTCCCTCCGCACCTTGCGCGATCCGTCTGGCACGTTCGGCTGCGGAACTCTGTGCGTCCAGGAGGTGCCGTGCATCGAGAGCGAAGGCCTTCCCGGCGGGGGTGAGTTGCACCTGGCGGGTGCTTCGTTCCAATAGTGGCACCCCGATGGTCTTCTCGAGGCGTTTGATCGCCTGGGTGAGGGGCGGCTGACTCATGGACAGTCGCTCGGCAGCGCGGGTGAAGTGCCGCTCTTCGGCGACCACGACGAACTGCTCGAGTAGCCGTCGCGAAAAATCCATATCGTCCATAATATTAATGGTGCCACAATTAGTATTGGATATAGTTCGTCATCGGGGCTTTCATTATGGTGTGAAGCACGACAACACCGGTTCGATCGCATCGAGCACATCCATTCCCCCCGGCCCGCGGGAACCATCCACCCACCCCGTTGCGACGGGCGGTCCCCTGCGAGGGCTTCGCGTGATCGAACTGGCCACGATCATCATGGGCCCCTACGCCGGTCAGCAATTCGGCGACCTCGGCGCGGACGTGATCAAGATCGAGGCTCCCGGCGGGGATCCGACTCGACAGTTCGAACCGAAACGCCATCCGGGGATGGGCGGCCCCACCCTCAATCTCAACCGCAACAAGCGTAGTGTCACACTCGATCTCAAGGATGCATCCGATCGAGATTCGCTCTTCGCGTTGCTCGAGACCGCGGATGCCTTCATCACCAATGTGCGCCCCGGCGCCCTCGAACGACTGTCGCTGGGATGGGCGGACGTGGCCGCAGTCAATCCACGTCTGGTGTACGCCACCGCACAAGGATTTCGTTCCGACTCGGCGATGCGGGACAACGCCGCCTACGACGACATCATCCAGGCAGCGACCGGACTGGTGTGGCTCAACGAGCAAGTCTCCGGAAAGCCGCACTACATCCCCTCGGTGGTGGCCGACAAGGTGTGCGGGCTGATGATGGTGCAATCGGTACTCGCCGCCCTCCACTACCGGGATCGCACCGGACGCGGACAGCACGTCGAAATCCCGATGGCGGACACCATGATCGCCTTCAATCTCGTCGAGCATCTCGCCGGAGCAACACTCGATCCATCCCGCGAGAGCGATTACGGCTACCGGCGAGTGCTCAGCCGCGAACGTAAAGCCTGCCGAACCTCGGACGGGTGGATGTGCATCCTGCCCTACAACGACGCGAACTGGCGGGACTTCTTCGAGTTCGCCGGCGACCCCGAAGCGGCGACCGATCCCCGGTTCACCACCATGGCCGGCCGCATCGCGAATTCCGATGCTCTGTACGCCAGAATGCGCTCCCTCACAGCACAGTTCAGTACCGCCGAGTGGCAGCGCCTGTGCGACGACGCAAGCATCCCGGCGCATCCGGTCTACAGCCTCGCTGAAAGTGCGACCAGCCGCTACGCGCAGGACGGCGGACTGCTGACGATCGCCGAACACCCCACCGAGGGGCCGTACCAGCTGATCGGGCACCCGGTCCGGTACTCCGAGACACCGGCCCAACTGCACCGGCATTGCCCGGCGCCGGGGCAGCACACCGAGTCGGTCTTCGACGACCGACCATCGCAGCGGAGCCCAGGCATGACCACTGTTAGTCGGACCCCGACCCTCATCCGGCATATCACCGTGAATGGAGACGCGCTGTCATGACCTCCTCCCGAGGTGACCTCGTCGTCACCATCGACAACCACATCGGGCGCATCACCCTCAACCGGCCCGAGAAGAAGAATTCCTTCACGGTGGACATGCTCGAGGACTGGGCGCGGGCGCTGCGCGAGTTCCAGCGGGACGAGCGGGTGCGGGTGGTCGTCGTCCGCGGCGCGGGTGAGGCCTTCTGCGCCGGCGCCGATCTCGCCGACATCGGCGAGATCGATCGCACACCGCTGACCAACCGGAAACTGATGACCGACACGGTCCACCAGGTCGCCCGCGTGGTCGAGGACCTGACCAAACCACTGATTGCCGGGGTGAGCGGGCCCGCCGTCGGCGCCGGGATGGACATGGCCCTGATGTGTGACTACCGGATCGCCTCGGCGGCGGCCCGGTTCTCCGAGGGGTACATCCGCGTCGGCCTGGTACCCGGTGACGGCGGCTGCTTCTACCTCCCGCGGCTGATCGGCCGACCCCGCGCGCTGCGTCTGCTGTGGACCGGAGAGTTCCTCGCCGCCGAACAGGCCCTCGACTGGAACCTCGTCGACGAAGTCTGCGCCGCCGACGAATTCGACACCCGACTCGATGCCTTCGCCACCCAGATCGCCCGGCAGCCACCCGTGGCCGTCCAGATGATCAAGAACGCGGTACGCCAATCCGATACCGGCGATCTGCGGTCGGCGCTCGATCTCATCGCCTCACACCAGGCGGTGGCGATGACCACATCCGATTCGATCGAGGCGCTCGACGCCTACACCACCCGACGAACCCCGACCTTCGAGGGCCGATGACAAGCCAGGACACGATGACTACACGAGAACAAACGCTGCGTGCGGCGGTGCGCGAACTGTGCGCCGAGTGGGACTACCAACCCCGATGCGACGCCTGGGGCGGCGACCCCGACCCCGAGTTCAGCCGGGAACTCGGGCGGCGCGGACTCCTCGCGCTGACCTGGCCGAAGGACCTTGGCGGCACCGCGGAATCGAACCTCTCCCGCCTCGCGGTCACCGAGGAACTGCTGCGGGCCGGCGCCCCGGTTTCCTACCACTGGGCGGGCGAACGGCAGATCGGCCCGACCCTGATCCGTCACGGCAGCCGGACGCTCCAGGACGAATTCTGTCCCCGACTGGCCCGGGCCGAGATCAGCTTCGCGCTCGGGATGAGCGAACCGGACGCCGGCTCCGACCTGGCCGCCGCCCGCACCACCGCCACCCGCACCGACGAGGGCTGGGTCATCAACGGCCGCAAGGTCTGGACGAGCGGCGCCCACTTCGCCGACTACCTCTACGTCCTCGCCCGCACCTCCACAGATGGGGACCGGCACGCCGGCCTGAGTGAGTTCGTGGTCGACACCTCCGCGCCCGGGGTACACGTGCAACCGATCCTCGGCATGGACGGCGGACATCACTTCAACGAAGTCGTCTTCGACGACGTGCACGTGCCCCACCGGTGGCTGATCGGCACCGAGGGACACGGCTGGCAGCAGGTCATCTCGCAGCTCGCCTTCGAACGCGGTGGCCCCGAACGGTTCCTGTCGATGTATCCGGTCCTGGGCGCAGTCCTCGACGCCGAAGTGCTCGACGACACCGACCGCGCCGCACTGCGCGTGCTGACCGCACAATTGACGGTTCTGCGCTCACTCGCGCGGGACATCGCGGCCGCCTTGGACGCCGGACGCAGCCCGGTCGCCGAGGCCGCCACCAGCAAGTACCTCGGAAACCGACTCGAGTTGGCCACGCTCGACTTCGTCCGGCCCCTGCTGGGCCGGTGCGATGAGCGAGTGCGCGCACTGTTCGACGCCGCCGTGATCGCCTCCCCGAAGTCGGGCCTGCGCGGCGGCGCCGCCCCGGTCATGCTGTCCATCGTCACGAAGGAAATGCAATGAGCACGACAATTCTCACCGACGAAGCCGCGCAACTAGCGGAAATCGTCGCCGATGTGGTGACTACCTGGGAACTTCCGGTTGCCGGCGGTCTCGTCTCGGAGGCCGAACACTTCCACGAACAGTGGAAGGTCGCCGAAGAATTGGGATGGACCACGATCCTCGACGACGTCGACTGCACCAGCTTCGAGGCGCTGGCCGAGTCGGCCGAACTCATCGACGCCGCTGCCGCTGCCACCCGCGCCCTCGCCCACGCAGGTGCCGCCCTCCCCGTCCGCCAGACCCTGGTTGCGCGCGCCCTCGCCGTCCAGCCGACAGCCCCCGGGCAAATCGTTGTCAGCGCGCACTCGTTCGGGGTCTGGGATCCGATCGCGACCGTCTTCGTCGGCGCCGACGGCACCACCGAAGCCCGGGCGGTGCAGGGTTCAGTGGACCGTGACGTCGCGGGCCGCCCGCTGCACCGAACCGACCTCCCGGAGGACCTCGGGGATCGACCCGACGGTGTGCTGGCCCAGTTCCTGCTCGTCCAGGAAATCGCAGGCGCAGCTTCCGGCGCGATCGAGCAGGCCCGCGCCTACGTCTCCAGCCGGATCCAGTTCGGCCGGCCCCTGATCAAGCTTCCCGCCGTGGCGCAGGAACTGGGCCGACTGCAAATCGCGCAGCTCCAACTCGACGAGGCGATCGCCGAGTTCGCTCGCCGACTGCACACCGCAGACCCCGAGCGGATTCGCTTCGCTGCCACCGCCGCCCGATCGCTCGCCTGCGATGTCGCCTCCGACGTCGCTACCCAGGCACACCAACTGCACGGTGCCCTCGGATTGACCGCGGACGCCACGCTCCGGCACCGCACACTGCTGCTGTGGGCCGACCGGGACGAGGGGCTGCACCAACGCAGCTGGGGCGGGCACACCCTCCCGACCCGCGAGGTCGACCTGTGGTCGCTGAGCGAGCCGGAGCACGCGCACCGGCTCTAGATGGCCGTCGCGCCCTTCCACCCGGACCCTCTGCCGGGTCAGGCAGGCCGAGCGAGTGGCACCCGGGATCCCCGCGGGCTCTCGACCACGCGTGGAGGAGGTAGTGCGCCGGCCGATCAGAAGGGTGGCGCACTCCGTCGATCCCGGGCCCAGGCGTGCGTGTTTCGCTTGTTCGCGCGCCTGGCCTTCAGGGATCCAGCAACCGATAAACGGTCGAGACACCCCTGAAACACAGTGGCGCTGAAACGCAGTGGCGCTGGAACGCAGTGGCGCTGGAACGCAGTGGCGCTGGAACACGGTGGCGCGCCGGCGCACTCTTGCGCGCGACCGACTGAGGTCGGGTTAACTGCCGGCGCTTGCTGCGGCGCGGGTAAATCCCAGAATTGCTTCCGCGCTGCTCGTCATGTGCTCGGCCATCAGGCGGCGCGCCCGCTCGCCGTCTCCGGCTTCGATCGCCGCGAAGATCTTGCGGTGCTGGTCATTGGAGGTGTGACGGGCCTGCGGGCCAACTCGGAACGCCCCCATCAGTGGGGACAACTCGGCCTGCAGCTCCGTCTCTGCCCGGGCCAGCCGCTGCGACCGCGTGCAGGAGGCGATGGTGACGTGAAAGGTTGCGTCACACTTGCGAAATTCCTCGAATGCCTCTGCGGCGTCCATACGTTCGATCAGTTCCCGCATCCCGTCGAGGTCCTCGGGCGTCGCGCGTTCGGCGGCCAGCGCCGCGCTCTCTCCGCCGATGGCGACGCGGTAATCGGTGAGGTCGGTGATGTACTCGTCGGTGATCGTCGCGATCCGCTTCTGCGCCTCGCGTTCGGGAACCGTTAGTGCCAGCTGTTTGACGTAGGTGCCACCCTGGCGCCCGCGTCGGGTCTCGACGTAGCCGGCTTCGCGCATCACCGCGAGTGCTTCGCGCAAGGTCATCGCGGAGATCCCCAGCTGGTCGGCCAGTTCCGACTCGGAGGGGAGTCGTGCTCCGACGTCGAAGATACCCAGGCCGATGGCATCACCGAGCCGGCGAACGGTCTGCGCGACCAGCCCCTCACCGCCGATCGGGGACAGGATGACACTGCGAACGAGCAGGGACGCCGGTGAGGGGGTCCGGGAGTCGGACGCCGAGTCATTTGTATCCATTATCTTCACAGTATATAGGTCTCGAGAAGGCAAAGTCGAGCACTTGCAACTCTAACATCTAATGTTAGAGTTAAAACATGAGTATCACATCTGCCACCGACGGCAATCTGCTGAAGATCACCGACCCGGGTTTCTCCGCGATGGGCGAGGAGATCCGTGCTGCCAGGAAGCAAAACTGGTATGCCCGAACTAATTACGGTATCGCGGTCCTACGTCACGGTGAGGTTGGTGCCCTGCTCAAGGATCGCCGCCTCCGGCAGGGGAGCTGGTCCTGGCCCGCGCAGAACGGCATCACCGACGGTGTGCTCTCGGACTGGTGGAAGCGCTCCCTGGTCGGCATGGAGGGCGAGGACCATGCCCGCATCCGCAAGCTGGTCAACCCCGCGTTCTCGCACTCGGTCATCGCGACGATGACCGAGAGTTTCCGCGAACTCGCCCACGATGTCATCGACCAGTTCGCTGACTCCGGCGCATGCGAGTTCATGACGGACTTCGCCGAACCGTACTCGTCTCGCGCCCTGTGCCGGCTGCTCGCCCTACCCGAAGAGGATTGGCGCGAACTCACGCAGCTCTCGGCCGACATGGGGCTGGCCTTCGGCCCCGAGATCGCCGAGCAGCGTGCCACGATCGAAGCCGCAATCCTCGCCCTCTACGCCCGCGCCGACGAACTCGTCGCCCAGCGCCGTATCCGGCCCACTGACGACTTCGTCTCGCAACTGGTTATCGCAACGGACGAGAACGGGGACCGGCTGAGCGATCAGGAACTTCGGGAGCTGATCACCAGCCTGATCTTCGGCGGCATGGATACCACCCGCAGCCAACTCGGTCTGATGATGCAGGCCTTCGTCGAGCACCCCGATCAATGGGCGCTGCTCGCCGACCAACCGGAACTCGCCGCCCAGGCCGTCGAGGAAGTCATTCGCTTCAATCCGACGATCCACTGGACCACCCGACTGGCCATCGAGGACTTCTCCTTCCAGGGCGTCGAAATCTCGGAGGGGACGGTGCTCCACCTCATGTCCTACTCCGCCGGTACCGACCCCCTCGCCGTCGGAGAGGCGAGCTTCGACATCACGGCCAAGCGTGCCCCCCACTTCGGTTTCGGGGGAGGGCGGCATCACTGCCTCGGGCACTTCGTCGCCCGCCTCGACATCCGCGAAGCGCTGCAAGCCCTTTCGCAGCGCCTCACCCGTCCGCGATTCTCCGCCCCGCCCAGTCATCGGCCACCGACCGGGAACACCGGCCCGATCGAGCTTCCCGTGAGCTTCGTTCCAGCACGCCCGAACTGACGGCAATGGTGACCGGCGTGCCGTCTCGCCGGGCAGGGGGGCGCGGTCGTCCCCTGCGGAGGGGCGGGAGAACCCACCCGCCGATACTTTTAACATAAAACCTCTTGTGTTAGCTGTATTGCGGCAGTAGCGTTCTCGCTCATCGATCGGAGTGCGCGTCGTCACACCCCGGTCGAGTCACCCTCACCGAAGGAGCTCACATGACCGAGCGGGAATCCACCGTCCACAGAACCGGATCACGCCGAAAGCAGCCGGCGTGCATCGCCACAGCGTCGAAGGCGGCCTGACATGACGAACCCCTCCACCCCCACACCAGGCGGCGACCCCACCACGGAGGCGCATCTCGAGACGGGACGCTTGGGCAGGGCCTCACTCGTCTCGTTGTCCCTGGCGTCCTTCTTTCCCGCAGTCGGCATCGCCTTGGTGCCCCTGCTCGTGTTCAGCACCGCCGGCACCAACGCATGGCAGGCATCACTTCTCTCCACGATCGCCGTCATCTGCGTCGGGCGAGCAGTCACCGCCTTCGCCCGGCGATACGTCGCCACCGGATCGCTCTACTCCTACATCGGAGAGGTATTCGGCCCCTGGGCCCGATACCTGACCGCGGCCGCTCTACTAGCCGGGTTCATCGCCGCGATCGGAGCGCTCGCCGCCGTCGTCGGGATCTTCGCCGGTAGCTTCTTGCTCTCCCACGGGGTCGATAACGCCCTGTCCTTCGGGCCGCAACTGGCAATTTTCCTCATCGCTCTCGCCCTCGCCGCCGCGATCGCCTACCGAGGCCTCGACACGTCGGTGTGGATCGCAGTGACCCTCGCGGTGCTGTCTTTCCCCCTCGTTCTGGTCATCACCGTCGCCAGCGCCGCCAAGACCGGACTCGATCTCGCCGACCAGTTCAGCCTCAGCGAGTTCAGCCTCAGCGGAACGCTCCAGGGCATGGCAGTCGGAGCCGCCTTCCTGGTCGGCTTCGAGTCCTGCACCGCCCTCGCCGCGGAGACCCGCAATCCTCGCCGCAACGTTCCTCTCGCGGTCATGTCCGTCCCAGTCCTCCTCGGCGGCCTCTTTCCCCTGGTCACCGTTCTCCAGGTCCCAGGACTGCAGGCGGCATCCGCCGAGCTGGAGGCAGGAATGTCGGCACCCGCGGCGCTGGCGCTGCATGCCGGACTCGGCTCCGGCGTCGCCACCGCCAGTGATCTGGTCCTCGCGGTCGCCACCTTCGCCGCACTCATCGGCTTCATCAACTACGGTGCGCGATTCGCCATGACCCTCGCCGGCGACGGAATCCTGCCTGCTCCGCTGGGCAAGATCCATCCTCGCCACCACAGCCCCTTCGTCAGCATCGCGGTCATGTCCGTCGCCGGGCTCGTCCTCGTCGCCGCCCTCGTCGCCGCCCTCGTCTTCACCGCGGGAGATGTTGTGTCGGCGTACTACACGGTCGCACCACTGGTCGTGTACCTGTGGGTGCTTCCGTACGTCCTGATCACCATCGGCGCCATCGTGCTCACCGTCCGGGCGCACGAGTCCCGGCCTTTCCTGATCGGTACATCCGTCTTCGGAGCCGTGGCGACCGCGTGGATGTACATCAACGGGGTCATCAATCCACCGCCCTCGCCGGCGAACGCCATGTCTTGGGTCGTGCTGATCGTCCTCGTCGTCCTCCTTGCCGTCTTCGCGATCACCAAGCGCAGAGCACCGAGCGCCGCGGTAGAAGTCGCACCGCAACCTGCTGCGGTCGAAGAAGTCTGACGAGTTCGAGTCTGAGAAACCGTGGTGGCTGGAAGGACACATCCTTCCAGCCACCACACCGTGCCCCACCGGTAAACGCAGAGGCCTCGACCAACGCCCCGTGCGCGGCTCCCGACTGCGGAGCCCGCGCAACGACACCATTTGAGAAAGAAACATCATGAACAAGCACACGCCCGCCTGGCACGACGACGAGGTGAGGGCCCTGTCCGAGCTCGCGGTCGGGTTCTTCGAACGCGAGGTGGTGGCGCACCACGAGAAGTGGGACGCTCAGCATCGCATCGACCGTGAGGTGTGGCTGGCGGCCGGCGAGCTGGGGTTGCTGTGCTGCTCGATTCCTGAGGAGTACGGCGGTGGTGGCGGCACGTTCGCGCACGACCTCGCCGTGTTCGAGGCCCAGGGTTATGCCGGCGACCTCGCGCTCGGCATCTCGGTGCACTCGGGCATCGTCGCGCACTACCTCCTCGAGTACGGCACCGAGGAGCAGAAGAAGACGTG
Organism: Rhodococcus sp. T2V; assembly: GCF_029269925.1. Classification (NCBI taxonomy): domain Bacteria; kingdom Bacillati; phylum Actinomycetota; class Actinomycetes; order Mycobacteriales; family Nocardiaceae; genus Rhodococcus; species Rhodococcus sp. T2V. Next base: position 170,173 of record NZ_JARJBD010000003.1, on the reverse strand, counting down.
GCTGCCGGGGATGGCGACCGGGGAGATCCTCGGCGCCATCGGCATGACAGAGCCCGGCGCCGGCTCGGATCTCAAGGCGATCAAGACCACCGCCATCCGGGACGGTGACGACTACATCGTCAACGGGTCGAAGACGTTCATCACCAACGGGGCGTCCGCCGACATGATCGTGCTGGCGGTCAAGACCGACCCGAAGGCCGGCGCCAAGGGGGTGGCGTTGCTGATCGTCGATCTGCGGGACTGCCCCGGGTTCGCCGTCGGGCGGGTGTTGGACAAGGTCGGTCAGCACGGCGCCGACACGTCGGAGTTGTCGTTCACCGATGTGCGGGTGCCGGTGTCAAACCTGCTCGGGGCGGAGGGGCAGGGTTTCGGGCAGTTGATGGCGCAGCTGGTGCAGGAGCGGCTGATCATCGGTGCGCAGGCGTCCGGGGCGATGACTCGTGCGGTCGAGGACACCGTGACGTACACGAAGTCGCGGCAGGCGTTCGGGCACAGTCTGTTCGAGTTCCAGAACACGGCGTTCGAGTTGGCCGAGTGCCAGACCATCGCCCGCACGTGTGCGGTGTTCCTGGACCATTGCATCGAGGCGCACCTGCGCGGGGAACTGGATCCGTCCGAGGCGGCGATGGTCAAGTACTGGCTCACCGAGCAGCAGTGTGCGGTGATCGACCGGTGCGTGCAGTTGCACGGCGGGTACGGGTACATGCGTGAGTACCTGATCGCCCGGATGTACGAGGACGCCCGCGTCCAGAAGATCTACGCGGGCGCCAACGAGGTGATGAAGGGAATCATCGCGAAGTCGCTGTAGCCGTCGCCGGCTCACGCGACACGTCGTACGCCGCCTCGTCGAACCGGCCGAGTCGCTGCCGCATGCGGTCGGTCGACCACGGCCAGTTGAAGCTGTTGCGGCCGTTGACGTCGAGGAAGTAACTCTGGCAGCCGCCGGCGTTGTAGACGGTGGTGGCCAGGGCTTCCTGGACCTGGGCGTTGAACGCGTCCTGCACGTCCCGGCGCGGTTCCATCCTTGTCCATCCGTTGCTCCGGGCCGCGGAGACGGCCTGGATCAGGTATTCGAGTTGCGCCTCGAGGATCATGAACGCCGACGTGTGGCCGGTGCCCAGGGCCGGTCCGAGGAGGACGAACGCATTGGGGAAGCCCGCGACAGTCGTGCCGAGGTACGCCTGCGGGCTGCCCTTCCAGTGATCGTCGAGGCTGCGGCCCTCGCCGTCGAACACCTTGGATCCGATCGGCATGTCGAGGATGTGGAAGCCGGTACCGAAGATGATGGCGTCCACCTCCCGTTCGGCGCCGTCGCTGCCGACGACGACGTTGCCGCGCACCGCTTGCACGGCGGTGGCGTGCACCTCGACGTTCGGACGGGTGAGCGCGGGGTAGTACGTGTTGGACAGCAGCAGCCGCTTGCAGCCGAGCGTGTACTCGGGCGTCAACGCCTTGCGCAGCTTGGGATCCCGTACCTGGGTACGCAGTTGCGCCTTGCCGATCTGCTGGATCACCCGCAGGATCCACGGGTGCCGGAAGCCGAGTCCGAGAGATTCCATGATCGCGTACTCGAGGCGTCGCAACGCGCGGATCGCACCCGGTACGCGGCGCAGGATCGTGCGCTCGACGCCGGGCAGCGTGTGGTCGGGCTTCGGCAGCACCCATTGCGCGGTCCGCTGATACAGATGGAGTTCCCCGACCTTCGGCTGGATGGCCGGGACGAATTGCACCGCGGACGCACCGGTTCCGACGACGGCCACGCGTTTGCCTGCGAGGTCGTAGTCGTGGTTCCAGCGGGAGGAGTGGAAGACCTCGCCGGTGAACGTGTCGAGACCGGGAATCGCGGGAACGAGCGGTTCGTTCCACGGCCCGGCGGCGGCGATGACGGCGTTTGCGGTGAACGTGCCCGCGGACGTGTCCACCGTCCAGCGCCTCGTCCGCTCGCTCCACTCGGTGCGTTGCATCTCGGTTCCGAACTTCACGTGGGCGGGCACCCCGTGATCGGTGGCGGTGCGCTCGATGTACCGGCGGATCTCCTCCTGCCCGGCGAACAACCGCGACCACTCCCGGTTCGGTGCGAACGAATAGGAGTACAGGGCCGAGGGGACGTCGCACGCGCAGCCCGGGTAGGTGTTGTCGCGCCACGTCCCGCCCAGCGCGTCCCCCTTCTCGAGAACGGCGAAGTTGTCGATCCCGCTCTGCTTCAGGCGGATGGCGGCCCCGATGCCGGAGATCCCGGCACCGACGATGAGGATGTCGTAGTGGTTCATGCGCGGACTCCGTTCGCGAGCTGGGCTCGGGTGGTGACGAGGGAATGTTCGAGGGTGGCGAGCCGGCGCCGGCCGTCCATGAAGTTCGGGCCCATGACGGCGAGGTCCTCGGCGGTCGCGTCGAGCCGGAGCACCCGCGTACCGGCCGCCTCCAGCCTCGCGACTTCGGCGTCCAGGCCCGCACTCATCCAGTTCCGCAGCATCCGGCGTTCGAGGCGGGCTGCCCGGCGTCCGGGGATGCGGCCGGTCGACGCCATCGGTGCCAGCACGATCACCTCGTCGAGTTCGAGGGGCAGCACGAGGTCGGCGGACGCGGTGGACGCCGCCCCGCCATCGACGAACCGCCGGGCGTCGAGGGGGACCGGGGGAAACCAGCCGGGAATCGCCCACGACGCCCGCAGAGCTTCGGGCAGGGTCGCGGCCGGTGCGCCGGGTGAGCCGAATGCGACGCGTTCGCCCGTGTCGTAGTCCATGCTCACCAGCCATGTCGCCGGGTGGCGAACCCAGCCGGACTCGCAGGCGAACCGCCGTGCGAGCCGGTCGAGCCAGGCGGTGTCGCCGCGGCCGCGGGGAAGGAGTCCGCTTGCGGCGGTGACGGGCGGCAGTCCGCGGCGCAGCAGACCCGGCGAGCCGAGGCCCGGCGCCGGGAGCGGCGGGAACCGTCCCGGTGCGGCGGCGAGATGCCCGTCGAGTGCCGGATGGGTGGCTCCACCGAGTTGCATCGCGAGCAGTTCGTCGACGCCGGCCCCGCCGCCCAGCATGGTGACGAGTTCGGCGCCCGCGGACGTGCCCACGAGCACGTCGGCGTCGCGCGGGTCCCAGCCCAGGGCGTCGCTCACGGCGACCAGGGCGGCCACCGTCCAGGCTGCGCCGAGCGTGCCGCCGCAACCGATCACCAGCCCGCGGCTGAGTTGTGTGTCACTCGAAGTCATACCTAGGAAGCTATCAGAAACCAGATACCGGCGGTATATGAAAAGTAGAATATTCTCGCAAGGGCTTCGGAGAAAGGGTGGGCATGGCGCGATTGACCAGGTCGGAGAGTCAGGCGCGGACGCGGGCGCATCTCGTCGCGACCGCGCGCGACCTCTTCCTCGCCGACGGGTACGCGGCCACCTCACTCGAGAAGGTGGCCGACGAGGCCGGCTACTCCAAGGGGGCGGTGTACTCCAACTTCAAGAACAAGAAGGAACTGTGCCTCGAGGTGCTCGGGCTCATTCACGCCACCAAGGGGCAGGAGATCGCGGAGGCGCTCGGCGGCGGTGAGACGATGGAGGAGCGACTCGAGGCGTTCCAGGCCTGGGCGGAGAAGGCACTCGGCGACGTCGGATGGACCATGCTGGAATTCGAACTGATCGTGCTGTCCCGTCACGACCCCGAACTCCGCGACGCCCTCACCGCCACCCTCGGTGTCGCGCGGGAGATTGCGGTCACGCTGCTGACATCGTTCACCGACTCACTCGGGGTCGTCCTGCCCGTGTCCGCGCAGGACGCGGCCGGCAGCATCCTCAGTCTCGGTGTCGGGCTGGGCATTCAGCGCGCCATCGATCCCACCATCTCGGCCAGGGTGGTCACCGACAACCTCCGGGTGCTGCTGGCCGTGTCGCAGCCGAGCGAACTCTAGATCCGTCAGAGCCAGTCGCGCCGTCGGAACAAGACATACAGCAGGCTCGCGGACGTCACGATCACGACGGTGCTGACGATCGTCCCCGACACCTGCCCGACCCCAGGGAACAGGACGTTCTGACCGAACCACCCCGTCACCGCGGTGGGGACCGCGATGATGGCCGCCCAGCCGGTGAGCTTCTTCATGACGGTGTTGAGCCGGGCGTCCTGCAGCGACAGATTCGTCTCGAACACGGTCACCACCATGTCGCGCAACGACTCCGTCCACTCGGCGGCACGCGTCACGTGGTCGTAGAGATCGGTGTACAGGCTGTCGAGAACCGGCGACCGATCGTGTTCGGATTCGGCGCGCCCGCGGATGACGGCGCCCACCACTTCCCGCATCGGCAGCACGACGCGACGCAGTTGCACCAGTTCCTTCCGCAGCCGGTACGTGCGCTGCTGAATCTCCTTGGTCCGCGCGGACTCGTCGAACAGTCCCTCCTCGAGCGCTTCGATCGCGTCGTCGATGGTCTCGATCGTCTCGAACTGGCCGTCCACGACGGCGTCGAGCAGACCGTGCAGGAGCGCGAGTGCGCCCGAACGCGGTGTGAGCAGCGCGGGGTCCTCCTCCCAGCGCTCCACCACCTGCGACATGTCGAACCGGTCGTCCCGCCGCACCGTGATGATGCCGTTCGACAGCACGAACGCCGAGACGCGGCTGAGCCGAAGCCGTGAGGCGAGGACGCCGAGCGTGCTGACGTCGTCGGCGTCGAACCAGGTTGCGTACGCGGTCACGAATGCGTGGCCGGCGTAACGCGTCGCCTTCGGTCGCTCACCGCGGGCGACGGCATCCTCGATGGCGTTCGGATCGAGCGACAATTCGTTCGCCAACTCGGTCAGGCACTCGTGGTCGGGGTCGCACAGATCGACCCACACGAGCGCGTTCTCGTCCCGCACCTTCTCGGACACGTCGGCAAGCGGAAAGTCCTTGCCCACGCACTCGCCATCACGCCACACACGGGTTCGCACCAGGTTGAGGGTCACTCACCCAGTCTGCCGAACACTCCGGGCGGGGAGGCGGTTATGACGCGCGATCGGAGGAGTACCCCCACAGCCAGTCGGTGTACTTGTAGCTCGACGTGTCCCGGGTGCGGAACAGTTCGTTGCGTGCGATGCGGGCGGTGCCGTCGAGGTGCCACAACTCGCCCCACATGCGTCCGGTGGTGAGGATGCGATTGCAGCGCGGTGCGCGTTCGGTGTTGACCTCCTTCAGGATCTGCGGCCACGCGGAGTTGCCACCGCCGGCGGAGAAGTCCTCGTCGGCGTAGTCGGCCAGGCACTTCGCGTCCTCGATCGCCATCACCGCTCCCGACGCCAGGTACTGCAGCGGGGGGTGCGCGGCGTCGCCGAGCAGGATCATCCGCCCGTCCACCCAGTTCTCGATGGGCTCCCGGTCGTACATCGGCCACCAGCGGTCCTTCCACAGGTAGTCGATACCGCGGCGGACGTTCTCGTGGCAGTGCGCGTAGGCCTGCTCGAGTTCCTCGGGGCCGCCCCAGTTCTCGACCCCGTTCTTGTAGCCGGGCGATTCGAAAACCGCGACCTGGTTGAGCATCTGCCCGCCGCGCAGCGGGTACTGGATGAAGTGGCATCCCGGTCCGATGTACCCGACCACGTCCTCGATGTCCTCGTCGAGGTCGACCTCGTCGTACGGTGTGGTGCCGCGGTAGGCGGCGTAGCCGGACGACACCGGTTCGTCGTCCGAGATCTTCGCCCGCAGAAGGGATTTGAGGCCGTCCATGCCGAGGGCGATGTCGGCCTCGTGGGTGCGGCCGTCGTCGGTGCTCACGTGCACCCGGTCGCCGTCGGTGACCACGTCGGTGACGGTGACGCCCGTGTGCAGTTCGGCGCCCGCTGCCCGCGCGGCGTCGACGAGCGTCGCGTGCAGGTCGCTGCGGTGGGTCACGAAGTACGGCCCGCCGTAGCGGGCCCGGAACTCGGCGCCGAGGTCGATCTTCGTGAGCACCTCGGCGGTCACGGCGTCGCGGAACACGATGTTCTTGGGCAGGAAAGCCCGGGAGAGAACGTCGTCGAGCACACCCCAGGAGTCGAGGATGCGGGCGCCGTGCGGTCCGACCTGCAGTCCGGCACCGACCTCGCCGAATTCGCTGGCCCGTTCGAACAGCGTGACGTTCGCGCCCTTCCTGGCGAGGGCGAGGGCGTTGGCCGCGCCGCCGATCCCGCCTCCGGCGATGATGATGCGTGCGTCCTGCAGGTTCGACATGACAGTTCCTTCGTTTCGAGCGTTCGGGTCAGGTGAGTGGCAAAGCGTGCCGGGGGACACGGCGGCACTCACGTGGGGGAGGGGAAGCGGCGCCAGATCACGGTGAGCAGCAGTGCGGCGACGAGCGCGCTGACGCCGAAGAGGATGAAGTTGGAATCCGCGCCGAGCCCGGCGGCCAGCAGCAAGCCGCCGATCTGTGGTGCCGCGACGGCCCCGACACGGCCGACGCCGAGCGCCCAGCCGAGGGCGGTGCCGCGCAGATAGTCGGGGTAGTGGGATGCGACCGCGGCGATGATGAGGCACTGGGTTCCGTGGGTCCCGACGCCGGCGAGCACGAAGATGACGTAGACCAGCGCGACCGGCGGGGAGGTGAGCAATGTCAGCAGCGCGAGGCCCGCGAGCAGGGCGGCGACGATGCTGGTGGGGATCGTGCCGAAGCGGACGCCGCCCCACGCGGTGACGAACGAGCCCACGACGGCGCCGAGGTTGAGTGCGAGGGCGAACGTGAGCGCGCTGCCGAGGTCGGTGCCGGCACCCTGCATGAGTTTCGGCAGCCACGTGCCGAGGCCGTACCAGGCGAGGAGGGTGACCATCGTGGCGAGCGCGAACATGATGCTGACGGAACGGAATCGGGTACCGAGCAGTGCGCTGAAGCCCGTGGCCGGCCGCACCTCCGTCGACGTCACCGCCGCAGTGTGGTTGGGTAGCGTCCGCCACGCGATCGGCACCAGCAGGATCAGTGGGACGAGCGCGAACGCGAACATCGGCTGCCAGCCCCAGTTCGGGATGACGGGGATGCCGAGCAGTGCCGCGATCGAACCGCCGATGGGAACCCCGGACATCATCATCGTGGCCACCGCGGCGCGCCACCTTGCGGGGACCAGTTCCGCGGCAAGCGCATTGGACGTCGGAACCAGGCCGCCCAGGCCGAGCCCTGCGATCAGACGCAATGCGCCGAACATGACCGGTCCGGTCGCCAGCGCGCACAGCGCGGTGAACACGGACAGCACGATCGCGCAGCCGATCACCGCCCGCTTGCGGCCCACGATGTCGGAGAGGCGGCCCGCGAGGACGGCGCCGATCATCATTCCGAGGAACGCGAGACTGCCGAGCGTGCCCGCGGTCGCGGCGCTGATGCCCCATTCGTTCTGGAGGCTCGGGATGACGTTGCCGTAGACGATGAGGTCGTAGCCGTCGAAGACCACGAAGAGCCAGCAGACGACGACGGCGATCGTGGCGGTGCGGTCCAGTCCGACGCGGTTCGTCGTCGGCGCCGCGGTGGTGGCGGTGAGGGGCATGAATCGAGAGTGATGCGGCGCACAGCACCCGTGCAATAAAGTTCTGCTGTGCAGAAAAAGAAGACCATCGAGAAGCCGGCGTACATGTTGGAGTCCGTCGACAACGCGCTGCGCCTGCTGCAGATGCTGCGCGACGTCGGAGCGCTGCGGATCAAGGACGCCGCCGAGGAACTCGGCATCGCACCGTCGACCGCGCATCGGCTGATGGCGATGCTGGTGTATCGGGGGTTCGCCGTTCAGGACGAGAAACGCCGGTACCACCCCGGGGCGGCGATGGGGGCCGGCCCGGCACAGCGAGGGTGGACACGAGAGTTCAACGACCTCTGCCGGCCCCACATGGAGGCACTCGCGATCCTCTGCGGCGAGACCGTCAACCTCGTGATCCGCGTCGGCACCCAGGCCCGCTTCCTGTCGTCCGCCGAGTCGGCGGGAATCTTGCGGGTCGGCGACCGTCAGGGGCAGGTTCTCGACGCGGAATTGACTGCAGGAGGACGCATTTTGCTGGCGGAGCTACCGAGGGACACTCTCGCGCAGCTGTACCTGCGGCCGGAAGGTCTGGCCGACGACGAACGCGAGTGGGGCGACCGCCGTCTGCCTGCCGACGAGTTCGAGCAGTTCTACCGGGAACTGTCCGCCGCCCGCGCCGTCGGGTTCGCCGTCAACGTGCAGCAGACCGAGGAAGGCGTCGCCGCATTCGGTGTCGCCATCCGGAACCGGGCCCGAACCGCCGTCGGAGCGCTGACCGTGGCCGTGCCGATCACCCGCTTCCGTCAGCACTCGCAGGGCCCGCTGGTGTCGCAGATCAAGAACGCGATCCGCGAACTCGAGGTGGACATCGCGGACCTCGAACCCTGACCGATCATTCTGCACACAAGAATCTTGTATCGACGGGGCGGCGGGCACTCCTAGCGTCGATGCCATGACCGCCACCGAACCGCACGTCGACGACGACCCCGCGCTGAAGCAGCTGTACACCGATTTCGAGGCCGAGCACCTGAATCCGTTGTGGACTCAGCTCGGCGATTTGATGCCGATGACGCCGACGTCACGGGCGGTGCCGTTCGTGTGGAAGTGGTCGACGCTGTACCCGCTGGCGCAGCGGGCGGGGGATCTGGTCCCGGTCGGTCGCGGCGGGGAGCGGCGGGCGATCGCGCTGGCCAACCCGGGCCTGGGGGGTGTGCCGTATGTGACGCCGACGTTGTGGGCGGCGATCCAATATCTGGGGCCGAAGGAGGTGGCGCCGGAGCACCGGCACGCGCAGAACGCGTTCCGGTTCGTCGTCGAGGGCGAGGGGGTGTGGACGGTCGTCAACGGGGATCCGGTGGCGATGCGCCGCGGCGATTTCCTGCTGACCCCGGGCTGGCATTTCCACGGCCACCACAACGAGACCGACCAGCCGATGGCGTGGATCGACGGCCTCGACATTCCGTTCGTGCACTACACCGACACCGGGTTCTTCGAGTTCGGCTCCGAGAACGTCACCGACGATTCGACCCCGGATGTGTCCCGGTCGGAGCGGTTGTGGGCGCATCCGGGACTGCGGCCGCTGGTCGGGTTGGACGCGAAGACGTCCTCGCCGATCGCGGCGTACCGGTGGGAGCACACCGACGCGGCGCTGCGTGAGCAGTTGGCGCTGGAGGACGAGGGGTACGCGGCGACCACCGAACCCGGTCATGCCGCGGTCCGCTACACCAACCCGACCACCGGAGGGGACGTGATGCCCACGATTCGGGCCGAGTTCCACCGGTTGCGGGCCGGTGCCCGCACCAGGCCGCGCCGGGACGTCGGCTCGACCGTCTACCAGGTGTTCGAGGGGTCGGGCCGGTTCGTCCTCGGCGGGCAGACCCGCACCGTCGGCAAGGGCGACATGATCGTGGTCCCGTCCTGGACGGAGTGGTCGATCGAGGCCGGCACCGAGTTCGACCTGTTCGCGTTCTCCGACGCCCCGATCGTCGAGCGCCTGCACTTTCATCGCACGTACATTTCCGAAGGAGCCTGAAATCTCATGAAGCTTGCCACCCTGCGCCGCGCCGGTGCGACCGTCGCCGTTCGCGTCGATGACGACACCACCGCCACCGTCATCGACGGCTACCCGGATCTGTCCGTGCTGTTGACCGACCCGGACTGGAAGTCGATCGCGGAGAACGCATCCGGTGACGCCGTGAGCCTCGACGGCGCGGATTACGCGCCGGTGGTGCCGAATCCGGGGAAGATCATCTGCGTCGGGTTGAACTACGCCAACCACATCAAGGAGATGGGCCGCGACCTGCCCGAGTTCCCAACCCTGTTCGCGAAGTTCCGGGAGGCGCTGACCGGGCCGTACGACGACGTGATCGTCCCCGCCTACGCCGCCGCCCAGCTGGACTGGGAGGGGGAATTGGCGTTCGTCGTCGGCAGGCAGGCGTACCAGGTGTCGGAGTCGGACGCGGAGTCCTACATCGCCGGGTACTCGGTGATGAACGATTACACGATGCGCGACTACCAGTACCGGACGTTGCAGTGGGATCAGGGCAAGACGTTCGAGAAGACCAGCGGTTTCGGGCCGTTCCTGACGACCGCCGACTCCTACACGTTCGGTGGCGCGCTCGTCACGACGCTCGACGGGCAGGTGGTGCAGACCACCACGACGGACGATCTGGTGTTCACCCCGGCCAAGCTGGTGGAGTACATCTCGCACATCGTGACGCTGCAGCCCGGTGACGTGGTGATCACCGGAACCCCGGGTGGTGTCGGGCACGCCCGCAAGCCCGGTCTCTACATTCAGGACGGGCAGACGGTCGAGGTCACCATCGACGGGCTCGGTTCGGTGCGTAACAAGACGATCGTCAAGTAGGGGTCGTGAGTTTCCACGATCTTCCCCTGGCCGAGCGGTTGCTGATCGCCCGCCGCGGCACGGCGTATTTCGCGCAGCGTCTCGCCGAGCTGACCGACGAGCAACTGCACGAGCCGACGGCGCTGTCCGGGTGGTCGCGCGCGCACCTGGTGGCGCACGTCGGCTACAACGCGGCCGCCTTGTGCCGGCTGCTGGACTGGGCGGTCACCGGGATCGAATCCCCGATGTACGAGTCGGCCGAGCAGCGGGGCCGGGAGATCGCCGAGGGCGCCACCCTGTCGGCGGCGGCGTTGCGGAACCTGTTCGACCACACCGTCGCCCGCCTCGACGAGAAGTGGCGGCACCTGCCGGTGGCGGCGTGGGAGGCGCAGGTGCGGACCGCGCAGGGCCGTACCGTGCCGGTGTCGGAGACGGCGTGGATGCGTACCCGGGAGGTGTGGATCCACGCCGTCGACCTGGGGAACGGGGGCCGGTTCGGCGACTTCCCCGACGTCGTCCTGGAGTCGCTGCTCACCGACATCACCGGCATGTGGCGTCGCAAGGGCCTCGGCGCGGGCCTCGTGCTCACGGTCGACGGCTGTGAACCGGTTGCGGTGCAGGCAGATTCGCCAGCCGCCGACAAGGTGTCCGGGCCCCTCGCCACAGTGGTGCGGTGGGCCGCCGGACGCGGCGCCGTCGGACTCGGCCCGGACATCCCCGAGCCGCCGCACTGGTTGTGAGCGCTAGTACGACGCCCGGCCACCGCTGGCGTCGTAGACGGCACCGGTCGAGAAACTGAGCGCCTCGGACGACAGCCATGCGACGAGTTCGGCGATCTCCTCGGGTCGTCCCATCCGGGCCATCGGGGTGAGACTCTGCGAGCGTGCGAGGATCGCCGGGTCGGTGCCGGCGTTCATCGGGCTCTCCACCGCCGCCGGGGCGACCACATTGGCGAGGACGCCGGTCTTCGCGACCTCCTTGCCGAGCGATTTCGTCAAGGCGATCACCGCTGCCTTGGACGCCGAGTAGGCGCTCTGCCCGGGATTGCCATCCTTGGCCGCGATGCTCGCCATGTTCACGATCCGTCCCCAGCCGGCGCCGGTCATGGCGGGCACGAACGCGCGGCACACGAGGAACGTCCCCTCGACGTTGATGCGGAACGTGCGGCGCCAGTCCTCGAGTTCGACGTCGACCAGTGGCGCCGAGGGCCCCACGACACCGGCGCTGTTGACGAGGATGTCGACGCGGCCGAGGCGTGCGGCGAGGTTCTCGACGGCATCGGCATCGGTGACGTCGAGGCGTTCGTCGGCCCCGGCGGCGACGTCCGCGGTGACGACGCGGACCCCGGCGTCGGCGAGGCGTTTCGCGCACGCCGCACCGATTCCGCTCGCTCCGCCGGTGACGAGCGCGGTCGCGCCCTCGGGATACGTGACCATGGTGGTTTCTCCTCGCGACTGTGTGCGCACTAGTCTTGTTCTATGTGCGAAATCGGAATGATCTTTTTCGCACTGTGTACGAATTGGAATATATGGGCTGAGCCACACTCGTCAAACTCGCCGAAGGGAATCCGATGGAGATTCGCTGGCTGCAAGCGTTCGTCGCCGTCGCCGAAGAACTGCATTTCGGCAGGGCCGCCGCACGGCTCCAGATGGCGCAGTCGCCGCTGAGTCAGACGGTGCGCAAACTCGAGAAGGACATCGGCGTGCCGCTGTTCGAGCGGAGCACCCGCAGCGTCGCGCTCACGTCGGCGGGCCACACGTTCCTGCCGCACGCCTACCGCATTCTCGAGAGCGTCGACATCGCGCGTCAGGCCACCCGCGCGTCCGCCGGGGGTGTGTACGGCCGCATCAAGATCGGTTTCACCGGCGTGCTCAACCATCTGTCCCTGCCGCCGCTCACCCGCGCGCTCCGGCAGCGCTACCCCGACATCGAACTCACCCTCGTCGGGCGAATCATGACCCGCGACGCCATCACTCAACTGGACAGTGGCGCACTCGATCTCGCGTTCGTCGGACTTCCCGTCGAGACGGCTTCGGTGTCGACGCGGCTGATCCGCCGGGAGCCGTTCGGTGCCGTGCTGCCGGCGGATCACCCGCTCGCGTCGGAGCGGGAGATCGACCTGCGCGACCTCGCCGAGGACGGGTTCGTGACGACGCCGCTGTCGGCCGGTTCGGCGTTGCAGGAGGTGGCGATGCGCGCCTGCGTCGATGCGGGGTTCCGTCCCCGCGTTGTCCAGGAGATCACCGATCCGTACATGATCCTGATGCTGGTGGCGACGGGTGTCGGCGTGGCGCTGATGACGTCGGGCATCGCCGCGATCACGCCCCCGGGCACGGTGTTCGTTCCCCTCACCGGCGAGCCCATCTACATGAACCACGGCCTCGCCTGGTCGCCCCGGCGTGTCTCCGAGGCGCTCCGGGTGGCGCTCGCGGTGTCGGAGGAGATCCTGCCGACTCCCGATTAGGACGTTTTCAATCTATATCTAAGACTTTTTTTGCGCTGGACTGCGCATAGTCCGCCATGACACGCTCGTCACGGTCCGGAACTTCGTGTGAGGTGAGTCACCTCCGAAGACGCCTCGCGGCGACACCGGATCCTGGGACGAAAGGAACACCATGGCAAGCACGTCTACTCGCGACACCGGGGGACAACCGAACGAGAACGCCCGCCGGGCCGCCGTCTCGGGATTCCTCGGCAGCACGCTCGAGTACTACGACTTCTTCATCTACGGGTCCGCGGCAGCGCTCGTCTTCCCGAAGATCTTCTTCCCGGGCGGAGGAGCGACGGCGACGTTGCTGTCGATCGGCACGCTCGGCGTCGCGTACATCGCGCGTCCGCTCGGCGCCGTGCTGTGGGGGCACCTCGGCGATCGATACGGCCGCAAGAATTCCCTGCTGGCCTGTCTGCTCCTCATGGGCATCGCGACGGTCGTGGTCGGCTGCCTTCCCACGTACGAGCAGATCGGAATGGCCGCGCCCATCATCCTGGTGCTCCTGCGGTTGCTGCAGGGCCTGTCCGCAGGCGGAGAATCTCCCGGATCTTCCGCGTTGACCCTCGAGCACGCGCCCGACGGTCGCCGCGCATTCTTCACCTCGTTCACCATGAGCGGCATCATGTTCGGCATCGTCATCTCGAGCCTGGTGTTCATTCCCGTGGCGGCCCTGCCGGACGACGCGCTCTACTCGTGGGGCTGGCGGGTGCCGTTCCTGCTGAGCATCGTCGTGACGGGCGTCGCGGTGTGGCTGCGTCGCAAGCTCGACGAGCCGGAAGTCTTCGAGGAACTGAAGGAACAGGACGACACGGCAGGCATTCCCGTCGTCGAGATGTTCCGCTCACACTGGCGCACCGTGATCCGCATCAGCCTCAGCGCGACGTTCGCGATGATCAACACGATCGTCAACGTCTTCGCGCTGGCGTACGCCGTGCAGGTCGCCGGGCTCGAACGCTCCACCATGCTGTGGGCCATCGCCACCGCCAATTTCGTCGCGGTGCTCACCCAGCCGCTGTTCGGCATCCTCGCCGACCGGATCGGCCGCAAGCCGGTGTTCGTGACGGGCGCCGTCGGCGCCGCAGGCATGGTGTTCGTGTTCTTCCACGCCATCGGAACCGGCAGTGCACCCATGGTGTTCGCGGCCGGCATCGTCCTGATCGGCCTGTTCTACGCGATGCCCAACGGCGTGTACCCCGCGTACTTCCCCGAGCAGTTCCCCGCCAAGGTCCGATACACCGGAATGGCCGTGAGCCTCATGCTGGGCCTGCTGGTCGCCGGTTTCACCCCGGCCATCGCGCAGTGGCTGTCGGCGGGCGACACCGCGAACTGGACCCCGGTCGCCTGGATGTGCCTGGGCTTCGCCCTGCTGTCCTCGGCCGCCGCGCTCACCGGTCCCGAGACCTACCGCACCCCCACCGAGCAGTTGGGCGAACCCGACGCGACGACGGCCGGCACGCGGGAGCAGGCGCTCGTCCGCAACGACGCCTGACCGACACCTCTGCAGGAGATCTTCATGTACCCCGAATCCACCCGGCACCGGATCCGCCTCGTCGGGGCAGGGATCGCCACGTCCCTGTCCCCGGCGCTGCACGAACACGAGGCCGCCGCCCTCGGCCTCACCGACTACCGCTACGACCTGATCGACATCGCCGCGCAGGGCATCCCCGTCGACGGGTCCGGTGGCACGCTGCGAAGTGCCGTCGCGGCAGGCTGCACCGGGTTCAACATCACCCACCCGTGCAAGCAGGCGGTCGCCGAATCCCTCGACGAATTGTCCGACAACGCGCGTCTTCTTGGTGCCGTCAACACCGTCGTCGTCCGCGACGGCCGGCTGATCGGGCACAACACCGACCACAGCGGGTTCCTCGCCGCGCTGCGCCGCGGACTGCCCGACGCCGCGCTCGGACGCGTCGTTCTCGCCGGCGCCGGCGGTGCCGGTTCGGCCGTCGCCTACGCGCTCGCCGCCGCCGGGGTGCGGGACCTGCGGATCGCCGACCTCGACCCGTCCCGTGCCGCGGACGTCTGCGCGCGCCTCGAGGCCGCGTTCCCGCAGACGACGGTCACGGCCATCGGACTCGACGCGATCGAAGCGAACCTGGCGCACTGCGACGGCGTCGTCAACGCGTCCCCGATCGGCATGGTCGGGTATCCGGGAACGCCGTTCGACACCGGCGCGCTCCATCCCGGGCTGTGGGTCGCCGACATCGTCTACCGCCCGCTGCGCACCGAACTCGTGCTGGCGGCAATCGCTCTCGGCTGCGCAGTCCTCGACGGCGGCCAGATGCTCGTCGCGCAGGCGGCCGACACGTTCGCCCTCCTCACCGGGGTCACCCCCGACCCCGACCGCATGCGGCGCCACCTCGGCGACCTGCTCGCCGAGCAGTCCGCCCCGATCGCCCTGGAGGAGTCCCGATGACCGCGCACCCGTTCGCCGCGCCCCTCGACCTGGGCAACGTGCGACTGCGCAACCGCTTCGTGTCGGCCCCGATGGAACGCAACTACTGCGAGGTCGACGGCACGATGACCGACGAGTACATCGCGTATCTCGAACGCCGTGCGGCGGGCGGCGCGGCTCTCGTGTTCACCGAGGCCAGCTACGTGCGCGCCGACGGCAAGGGCCGCATCCGGCAGATGGGCGTCGACGTCGACGAACGCATCCCCGGCATCGCGAAGCTGGCCGACGCGATCCACGCGCAGGGCGCGCTGGTGGGTGTCGAACTCAACCACGGCGGCCGCACCGCGCAGGGCGCCGTTAGCGGATTCGTCCCTGTCGCACCGTCACCGATCCCGTGCGCGGTGGTCGGCGGTGAGATGCCCGAGCAACTCGACGGCGACGACATCGACCACATCGTCGAATGCTTCGGCGAGGCCGCCGCGCGCTGTCAGCAGGCCGGAATCGACGTCATCTCGTTGCACGGCGGTCACGGCTACCTCATCCACCAATTCCTGTCGCCGGCGTACAACCGCCGCGACGACGAGTGGGCCGACCCGACGCTGTTCGTCAACCGCGTCATCGACGCCGTCCGCACCATGGCCCCGGGAATCGCTCTCGGACTGCGCTTCTCGGCGTTCGAGGCGATCGACGGCGGACTCGACGCCGAGACGACGCGCGCCCGCATCGACGCGATCGACACCGACCGGCTCGACTTCCTCGACGTCTCCGCGGGCAACTACGAATCGGGGCAGTGGATCATCCAGCCCGGCGAGTGGCCGCGCGGCCTCCTCGCCCCCTACTCCCGGCAGTACACGCGAGACTTCGACATCCCGGTCGGCGTCGCGGGCCGGATCAGCTCACCAGAGATCGCCGCGCAGATCATCGAATCCGGGCAGGCCGACTTCGTCAGCATGGCCCGCACCCTGCACGCCGACCCGGACTTCCCGTCCCGCGCGCTGAACGGCGGCCGGTACCGGCCGTGCATCGCCTGCAACTACTGCATCGACAGCCTCGCCGCCGGACCCGTCCCGTGCTCGGTCAACCCGTGGGTGGGCCGCGAACTCGAGCAGCCGTCGACGCCGGCGGACGTGCCGGTGCGCGTCGCGGTGGTCGGGGCCGGACCGTCCGGCATGGCGGCCGCCCGCGACCTCGCCGTCGCCGGGCACCGGGTGGACCTCTACGACGAACGTGACAGCCTCGGTGGGGATTTCGCGCTGGCGTCCCGGCTCCACGAGTATCCCGAGTATTCGCGGATCGTCGACTGGTACCTCGCCGAACTCGCCGACCTCGACGTCGCCTGCCACACCGGCACGCGGGTCGACGCCGCCGCACTGGCCGCGCTCGATTTCGACGCCATCGTGCTCGCGACCGGCGGACGCGGGCCCGCGGTCGACCTCCCCGGGGCCGGCACCCGCAGGGTCCGTGACGTCCGGGAGTACCTGGCATCCGGTGACCCGGCCCCCGAGGCGATCACGATCTTCGGCGCCGACCGGGAAGCGGCCGCGGTCGCCGACGACCTGCTCCAGCACGGCACGAAAGTCGTCATGATCGGCCCGCAGGAGACGATCGCCCACGACGTCGGCCGGCGCGGAAAGATCGTGCTGCTGCCGCGGCTCGCGGCGAGCGAGAACCTCACCACCCATCTGTCGTCGATCGTGACGCGGATCGAGGAGGACCGGGTGGTGATCTCGACGGGCGGCGAGGAGCGGGTGGTCGACGCTCCCGGTGAACTGCTGATCTCGCACGGCGTCGAGCCCCGCGCCGACCTGCTCACCGCGCTGAGGGGACTGGCACCACGACTCGGCGTCCACCCGGTCGGCGACGCGAGCGGCGACGGCGGCTCCATCCATGCCGCTCTGGTGACCGCGGCCGACGTTGCCGCGAAGATCACGGCGGCCGCCGACGCCCGCGAGGTGATCAGCGCATGATGGCGATTCCGCCCCTCGGTCTCGGGACCTGGCCGCTGATCGGTCCGGATGCCACCCGGGCCGTGCTGTCCGGCATCGAGGCGGGCTATCGGCTGATCGACACGGCCGCCGTCTACGGGAACGAGGACGCCGTCGGCGCCGCCCTCGCGCAGTGCGGTCTGCCCCGCGACGAACTGTTCGTCACCACCAAACTGCGGGGGAGCGATCACGTGTCGGGCGACATCCGCGGTGCCGTCGAACGCAGCCTGAAGAGTCTCGGGCTCGATCGGCTCGACCTGTTCCTCATCCACTGGCCGCTGCCACGCCACGACAGGTACGTCGCCGCGTTCGAGGCGATGCTCGCCTGCCGGGATGCCGGGCTGGTGCGGCACGTGGGCGTCTCCAACTTCCTGGGCACGCACCTGCGCCGCGTCGTCGCCGAGACCGGAGAGGCGCCGGCCGTCAACCAGATTCAGATGGACCCCTCGCTCGCCCGGCTGCCCGTCCGCCGCGCGAACGACGAACTCGGGGTGGCCACGCAGTCGTGGAGTCCGCTCGGCCGCGGCGACGTGCTCGGCGCACCCGCGGTCACCGCGATCGCCGAACGCCTCGGCCACTCGCCCGCGCAGGTGGTCCTGGCCTGGCATCGCGCGCAGGGTGTCGTCCCGGTCGTCCGGTCGGCCGATCCCGCCCGTCAGGCCGAGAACCTGGCCGCCCTCGACGTCCGGCTCACCGCCGGGGACGTCGACGCCCTGAACCGTCTCGACCGCGGCGAGTCCGCCGCCCGGGACGTCGAAACCGAGGAGCACTTCTGATGGCACTACGAATCGGCATCGTCGGCTGCGGCAAGATCGCCGGCAACCACGCCCGGGCCTTGCAGCAGGTGCCCGGCGTCGAGGTCGTCGGGTGCTGCGACCCCGACCTGGAACGGGCCCGGACATTCGCTGCGGCGCACGGCATCACGACGTCCGTCGGGTCGGTCGGGGAACTGCTCGACCTCGGTCTCGACGCCTGCACCGTGTGCACCCCGCATCCCGTTCACGAGGAGGTCGTCGTCGCGGCCGCGCAGGCGGGCATTCACGTGCTGTGCGAAAAGCCGATCGCCGTCGACGTCGCCGCCGCCGACCGGATGATCGAGGCCGCCGACCGCGCGGGCATCACGTTCGGGGTGCTGTTCCAGCGCCGCTTCTGGCCCGCCGCCCGCCGCATCCGGGATGCGATCGACGACGGCCGGATCGGCGTCCCGGTGCTCGGTGAGGCGTCGGTGATCCTGCACCGCCCGTCGTCGTACTACTCCGCCGACGCGTGGCGCGGACGGTGGGACACCGACGGCGGCGGTGTCCTCATGACGCAGGCCGTCCACCAGATCGACATGCTGCAGTGGTTCATGGGCGAGGCCGTCCAGGTGAGCGGCTTCATCCGCACCCACACGCACGGCGAGCACATCGAGACCGAGGACAGCGCGTCGGCGGTCGTGTCGTTCGCGTCGGGCGGCACCGCCACCGTCACCGCGACCACCGGCGCCAACCACAACCTCGGCAACCGGGTCACCGTGATCGGGCAGACCGGTGCGATCGCGAGCGTCCTCGAGTTCCCGGAAGGACAGGAGGGGGTCAACGAGATCTGGACCGTGCCGGGCAGCACCGAGTTCCGGGCGCCCTTCACCTCCGACGTCCGCGCCAACCTCGACGTCACCGAGGTCAACGCCGGACTCGCCGATTTCCACACCCTCCAGGTGCAGGATTTCGCGGACGCCGTCCTGACCGGCCGGGCGCCTGCCGTCACCGGACGCGACGCCCGCGCCTCGCTCGCGATCGTCGCCGCAGTCTACGAGTCGTCCCGCACCGGCCGCGTCGTCGACCTCACGCCCGCCCCGGCCCCCGTCACCACCAAGGAGAACGCATGACCCCCGACCCTTCCACCCCGGCCTACGACGTCGTCGTCCTCGGCTCCGGCGCGGGCGGCCTGTCCGCCGCCGTCGCCGCCGCCGACGGGGGAGCGTCCGTTCTCGTCGTCGAGAAGGCGGACACGTGCGGCGGCGCGACGGCGTGGTCGGGCGGCTGGATGTGGACGCCGCGGAATCTGTTCGCGCACGCGGACGGCGTGAACGAGGACCGCTCGGGGCCGCGCACGTATCTCGAACACCGGCTCGGCGAGAACTTCGACGCCGCCAAGGTCGACGCTCTGCTCGACGGCGCGCCCGAGATGGTGGAGTTCTTCGAGAAGAAGACGGCGCTGCAGTTCGTTCCGGGCGCGAAGATCGCCGACATCCACGGCGACACACCGGATGCCGGAACAGGCCACCGCTCGGTCGGGCCGAAACCGGTGAGCCTGCGGAAACTCGGACCCGACGTCGCGGCCCTGCTCCGGCGTCAGCTCTACGAGACGTCGTTCCTCGGCATGGGCATCATGGCCGGCCCCGACCTGCAGGCGTTCCTGCACTCGACCCGGTCGGCGAAGGCGTTTCTCCACTGCACGAAACGGGTGTCCACCCACCTGTTCGACCTCGCCACCAAGCGTCGCGGGCAGCAACTGGTCAACGGCACCGCGCTCGTGGGCAGGCTGCTGCGGTCGGCGCTCGACGCCGGCGTCGAGATCCGCGTGAACACGGCGGCCACCGCACTGACCACCGACTCCGCGGGCAGCGTCACCGGTGTCCGGCTGGCGGGTCCGGACGGCGCGTACACCGTGCACGCACGACGCGGCGTCGTCCTCGCGACCGGCGGCTTCTCCCACGACCTCGACCGGCGCCGCGAACTGTTCCCCCGCACCCCCACCGGACGCGAGCACTGGACGCTGACCCCGTCCACGACCACCGGCGACGGCATCACCCTCGGCGAATCGGTCGGCGGCCGACTCGACGACTCGGTCGCCTCCCCGGTCGCGTACTGCCCGGTGTCGATCATCCGGTACCGCAACGGCAAGGAGGGCGTGTTCCCGCACATCCTCGACCGCGGAAAGCCCGGCGCCATCGGTGTTCTCGCGGACGGACGACGCTTCGTCAACGAGGGGCTCGGCTACCACGACTACACGCTCGCGATGGTCGAGCAGGTGCCCGACGGAGAGGAGGTGTGCTCCTGGCTGATCGCCGACCAGCGGTACCTGCGGTACTTCCCGCTCGGCATGGCCAAGCCGCTGCCGATCCCCACGTGGCCATACCTGAAGTCGGGCTACCTCACCCGCGGCCGCACGATCCGCGAACTGGCCGAGAAGATCGGTGTCGACCCGGACGGCCTGGAGAAGACGGTCGCGGCGTTCAACGAGGGCGCCCGCGACGGCGTCGACCCCGAATTCGGTCGTGGCACCACACCGTTCACCGTCGGGTCCGGGGACGCCGACAACCCCTGGCCCAACCCGGCGCTCGCGCCACTCGAAGAAGGCCCGTTCTACGCGGTCAAGGTGGTCCCCGGCAGCTTCGGCACATTCGCGGGCCTGGTCACCGATTCGACGTCCCGGGTGCTGAACGACGACGACCAGCCGATCGGCGGACTGTTCGCCGTCGGCGTCGACCAGTCCAGCGTCATGGGCGGGCACTACCCGTCCGGCGGCATCAACCTCGGCCCGGCCATGACCTTCGGCTACCTCACCGGTCGCCGCCTCGCCTCGACGACAGGAGAACTGCGATGACCGCCCCACTCGGCCTTGCCGCGCTCACGGTGCTCGACACCGCGCCGCTCGAGCAGGTGGACCTCGCCGAGAAACACGGCTTCGACACCATCGGCATCCGGATGCTGCCCGCCGCACCAGGCACCACCGCCTACCCGCTGCACGACGACCCGGCCGCACTCGACGCGCTGGTGCGCCGTCTCGAGGATTCGCCGATCGAGGTGTTCGACCTCGAAATCATCCGGCTGGGAGCAGATTTCGACGAGAAGGACTACGTTCCGCTTCTCGAGGCGGGCGCGCGGCTGGGCGCCAGGGCCGTGCTCGTCGGTGGCGACGACCGCGATCGCCCCCGGCTCACCGACTCGTACGCCCGGCTCGCGGCACTGTGCGCGAACTACGGCATCGTCGCGAGCCTCGAGTTCATGCCGTGGACGGCGGTACCCGACGCGACCGCCGCGGTCGAGATCGTGTCGCAGGCCGACGGGCTTGCCCGCAGCGTTCTGGTGGACGCCCTGCACGTCGGACGGTCGAGCACCACTGCGGCCGACCTCGCGGCGATCCCACGGGAGTGGCTGCACTACGCGCAGATGTGCGACGGCGCGGTGCCGGCGCCCACCGACGACGCCGAACTGATCCGGCAGGCGCGCGAGGAGCGCCTCGTGCCCGGGGCGGGTGGCATCCCGCTCGCCGACATCTGGTCGGCGTTGCCCGCAGGCCTGCCGGTGAGCGTCGAACTCCCCAACGAGCCGCTCCGGCGGGCCGTCGGCACGGACGCGTGGCTCGCGCGGCTGGTCGCCGCCACCCGGGAGGTGCTCGCGCAGCGTCCGGCGGCCACCGGACGCTGATCGTCCGCGCTACCGTTCTTGCATGCCCCGTCCCGACAACGTCCCCGTGTACACGATGCGCCAGCTGGCGGCGTTCGTGGCGGTGGCGGAGACCGGGACCATCAGTGGTGCGGCCGAGCGGATGCACCTGTCGCAGTCGGCGTTGTCCGCGGCGGTGACGGACCTGGAGAAGGCGTTGAAGGCGCAGTTGTGTGTCCGCCGGCGGGCCCGCGGTGTGCAGCTGACCCCGACGGGGGAGGCGGTGCTGTCGCGGGCGCGCGCCCTGTTGCAGCAGGCCGGGGAATTGCAGACCGACGCATCCGGTGCGGGCGGTGTCGTCGCCGGGCCGATCGCCGTCGGCTGCTACCCGGCGCTCGGCCCGACCATCCTGCCGTCGATGCTGTACGCGTTCACCACCGAGTACCCGCGTGCGTCCGTGGAGTTCCGCGAAGACACCCAGAACCGGCTGCGGACGCAGCTCGAGGGCGGCGAACTCGACGTCGCCATCGTCTACGACCTCGACCTGCCCCCGGACTGGCAGACCGTGCCGCTGATGACCCGCGAGCCGATGGTGGTGCTCGGGGCGGATCATCCGCTGGCGGGCGCCGACGGGCCGGTACGCCTCGCGGATCTCGCGGCGCACCCGATGGTGCTGCTGGACGCGCCGCCGAGCACCAACCATGCGATGGACGTCTGCCGGGAGGCCGGGTTCGCGCCCCGGGTGGCGTACCGGACCGCGAACTTCGAGACGGCGCGGGCCTTCGTCGGGCGCGGTCTCGGGTGGACGCTGCTGCTGCAACGGCCCCGCGTGGACGTCACGTACGAGGGCCTGCCCGTCGTCGTGAAACCGATCGCCGAACCGAAACCGGCGTCGGTGGCCGTCGTCGTCGCGTGGCATCAGGAGGCGACGCTGAGCCGGGTGGCGCGGGCGTTCATCCGGTTCGTCACGTCCTGAACTGCGCCTTCGTGCCTTCCACGGATTTTCTGCAATTCATGCGGGGATAGTCCCGCTTTTCAGACGTATGTGAGTGGGGTCATTGTTTTCCGGTAGCGCGATGAGTGTGCGCGCAGCAGAACCGGGAAGGCAGACGATGACGGCAATCACCGAGGCGACACCGGCGGTGTCCCACAAGGAAGCGCGTAGGGCAGTCCTGTCGAGCTTCGTCGGTACCGCGATCGAGTGGTACGACTTCTTCATCTACGGCACCGCCGCGGCCCTGGTGATCGGACCGCAGTTCTTCCCGGGCGCGTCGACGTTCGCCGGAACCCTCGCCGCCTTCGCCACGTTCGCGGTCGGCTTCATCGCCCGCCCCATCGGCGGCGTCGTCATGGGTCACTTCGGTGACCGCATCGGGCGCAAGTCGATGCTGGTGCTGTCGTTGACCATGATGGGCGCCGCGACCGTCGGCATCGGACTGCTCCCGAACTTCGAGGCCATCGGGGTGGCCGCGCCCATCCTGCTGGTCGCGTTGCGGTTCGTGCAGGGCATCGGCGTCGGCGGCGAATGGGGCGGCGCGGTGCTCATGGCCACCGAGCACGCCCCGGCAGGCAAGCGCGGACTGTACGGCGCGGCGCCGCAGATGGGCGTTCCGGCGGGAGTGATCATGGCGAACGTCGTGTTCCTCGCCGTCACCCAGCTGCTGTCCGACGACGCGTTCCAGACGTGGGGCTGGCGGGTGCCGTTCCTGATGAGCGCCGTGCTCGTCGGCGTCGCGATGTGGATTCGGCTCGGCGTGTTCGAGTCCCCGGCGTTCGCGGAGGCCAAGGAGAGCGACACGATCGTGAAGATGCCGATCGTCGAGGTGCTGACCAGGAACTGGCGGACGGTGCTGCTCGCGGCGGGCACGTTCGTCGCGACCAACGGCATCGCCTACGTGTTCATGGTGTACGTCCTGACGTACGGCACCGAGGAACTCGGCTACAGCCGCGCCACGATGCTCACCCTGCTGATCGTCGCGTGCCCGGTCTGGATGGCGGGCATGGCGGTGTCGGCCTGGAAGTCCGACGTCCTCGGCCGGCGCCGGGTGTACACGTGGAGTTCGGTCGCGCTGGTGATCGTCGCGGCGGTGTTCTTCCCCCTCATCGACACGGCGTCGATTCCCGTCATGCTGCTCGCGATGATCGTGATGGCCGCGGTGCTCGGCACCACCGCCGGGCCGCAGTCGGCACTGTTCGCGGAACTCTTCCCCGCCCACATCCGCTACAGCGGTGCGTCGCTCGGCTACCAGATCGGCGCCATCCTCGGCGGCGGGCTCGCACCGTTCCTGGCGACGTGGCTGTTCGGGGCCTTCGGGACCTCCGTCGCGATCAGCGCGTACTTCGTGGTGATCGCCGTCGTCAGCCTGGGCTCGATCCTGATGCTGCCGGAAACGAACACGATCGCACGAAATGCGGAGGCCTCCTGACATGTCCACCTACTTTCAGCCACAGAAATACGCGGCGACGGAGTTCGCGACGACCAGTGAGACCGACGAGGCCCTGCCCGTCGTCGTCGTGGGCGCAGGCCCGGTCGGCATGGGCGTCGCGCTCGGCCTCGCGCAGCGCGGCATCCCCGTCACCGTGCTCGAGGCCGCCGACCAGGTGTCGTTCGGCAGCCGCGCCATCTGTATCTCCCGGCACAGCCTCGAGGTCGCGGCCCGGCTCGGGTTCGGACCCGAACTCGAGAAGATCGTGCTCCCGTGGGTGGGAGGGCGCAGCTTCTACCGCGACGAGCAGGTGCTGCACTTCGAGATGGCGCACGGCGAGCACGACGTCCGCGGGCCCATGGTCAACGTGTCGCAGTCCGAGATCGAGCAGATCATGACCGACACCCTGCTCGCGCACCCGCTGATCACGTTCCACTGGTCGTCGAGCGTCGCCGGGGTCCTGCGGTCGGACGAGGACGTGACCCTCGACGTCGACACCGCGTTCGGCGTGCGCCGGCTCCGCGCACGATGGGTCGTCGCCGCCGACGGCGGTCGCAGCCGGATGCGCGAACTGGCGGGAATCCGGTTGCAGGGGAACAGTTATGAGGGCAGTTACGTCATCGCCGACATCCATTGGGAATCGGCGCTGCCCGCCGAGCGGATGGTGTGGTTCGACCCGCCGAGCAACCCCGGCTCGACGATCATCATGCATCGGCAGCCCCGCGACATCTGGCGCATCGACTACCAACTCGACAGTTACGACGACGCCGAACTCGAGACGCAGGAAGACCGCATCCGCGACCGGATCACGCGGCACCTCGACTGGCTCGAGAACGACGTGCCGTGGACCCTCGAATGGCACGGCTTCTACCGCGCGCACGCGCTCGCGCTGGACGACTTCACGCACGGCCGGATCCTGTTCGCCGGCGACGCCGCCCACCTGGTTCCGATCTTCGGCGTCCGCGGGCTGAACTCCGGGATGGAGGACGCCGAGACCCTCGCCTGGACTCTGGCCGCCGTCGTCAACGGAACGGCGGACCACGCACTGCTGCAGGCATATTCGGCCGAGCGGCGCGGCGCCTGGCAACAGAACGTCGACAACGCGGGCAAGTCGACGCTCATCATGTCGCCCGGCAGCCACGGCTACCGCACCACCCGTGACGCCGTACTGGCGCTGGCCACGACCCGCCCGGAGTTCGGTCACCTCATCAACCCGCGGCAGTCGAGCGCCACGCACGCGCACCTGTCGCCGCTCACCTGGCCGGTGGCCGAGGGGACGACCGGTGTGCTGCCCGGGGATCCGATGGAGGACCGCCGCGTTCGCGTCGTCACCGCCGGGGGATCGGTGGAGTCTTCGCTGAACCGCGTCCGCGGAACGGGTTTCGCGGTGCTGGGCATCGGGGTCGACGCCGCCGGTGCCGACGTCGTCGCCGCCCACGCCGCCGCGATGTCGATGGCGCTGGCGCCCGAGTCGGTGCGCGCGGTCGTCGTCCCGGCGCCGGGTGTGGCGGTGGACACGGCGGACGACCTGACGGTCCTCGACGACCCCGACGGCGCGCTCACGACGGCCCTCGGCGCGTCCGCGGGTGAATGCTTCGTGATCCGTCCGGACGGACTCGTCCTGTGCCGGGTCCGCGACCTGTCGCTGCTCGTCGACGTGCCCGCGCACCTGCGGGCGGCGACCGCCCCCGTGCACGGTGTCGTCCCCGCGCACACGGAGACGACTGCGACGCCGCAGGAACTGCTGCGCGAGAACGTGTGGACGGGACTGTCGGAGGCGCTGGACCAGGCGGGGGACTCGGACCGGGAGGGCTTCCTGACCCGGCTCGCGTTGCTGCTCGGATCGCAGTCGGGCAGGCGGGAGTTCGAGGAAGCGCTCGCCGCCGCCTCCCACGTGAGCGGCAAAGTGTGCTCCGGCACGCCACGGCACTCACATGCGGGCGCTTAGCCTGGGGGCATGGCGCGCGCACAGTTCCTGAACTCACCCAAGACCTTCGTCGTCGACGCACTCCGCGGGGCCGTCGCCACCACCGACGACCTCGAATGGCATCCGGAACCGGGCTATCTCACCCGCCGGGAGCCGTTGCCGTCCGGGCAGGTCGCGTTGCTGTCCGGCGGTGGGTCCGGGCACGAACCGCTGCACGCCGGGTTCGTCGGCCGGGGGATGCTCACCGGAGCCTGCCCCGGCCTGATCTTCAGCTCGCCCAACGCGCTGCAGGTGCGGGCCGCCACCCGGGCCGTCGACGCCGGCGGCGGGGTCGTGCACATCGTGAAGAACTACACCGGCGACGTCCTCAACTTCCGCATCGCCGGTGACCTGGCGGCAGAGGACGGCATCACGGTCGAGCACGTGCTCGTCGACGACGACGTCGCATCCGAGCGGGAGGACGGGCCCGGACGGCGCGGCACCGCGGCCACGATCGCGGTCGAGAAGATCTGCGGCGCTTCGGCCGACCGCGGAGACGATCTCGCCGCCGTCGCGGAGTTCGGGCGACGCACGGCCCGGAACTCGCGCAGCATGGCGGTGGCGTTGCGAGCGTGCACCGTCCCCGGGTCGGACTCGCCGTCGTTCGACCTGCCGGAGGGGCAGATCGAACTCGGGATCGGCATCCACGGCGAACGCGGAACCGACCGGGTCGACGCACTGCCCGCCGCCGAACTGGTTCGCCGGCTCACCGACCCCGTGCTCGACTCGCTCGGCGTGCAGCGGGGCGAGTCGGTGATCGCCATCGTCAACGGCCTCGGCGCGGCCCATCCGCTGGAGTTGCAACTGCTGTTCGCTGAACTCGCCGACCATCTCGCGGAGCGGGGCGTGGTGACCCGGCGGTCGCTGGTCGGCAGTTTCGTCACCGCCCTCGACATGGACGGCGCATCCGTCACGCTGGTGCGCTGCGACGACGACCTCCTCGACCTGTGGGACGCACCGACCGCCGCACCGGGATGGCCGAACGCCCCGGCCGGTGAATTCCGCGGCATCACAGACCGATCCGCGGTGCAGTTCCGGTCGGATGTCGCCTCCCGCGAGGACGAAACGGAGGTGCCCGGCACCGCCGACACGCTGGGCCGGGCGGCGGTGGGGACGTGGATCGGCGCGTTCGTGGAGAAGGTGCTCGCCGAGGAGGCGAACCTCACCGACCTGGACCGCCGGGCCGGCGACGGGGACTTCGGCACCAACATGGTGGCCGCGCTCGACCACGTCGACATCGCCGGGATCCGCGACCGCTACTCCCCGGCGACGGTGTTCGAGTCACTGTCCGACGCCTACCTCGGTCACGCGGGCGGCACGTCGGGCGCGCTGTTCGGGGTCTGGTTCCGGCAGTTCTACCGGGTGGCCGCCGACGCACCGCAGGGTCTGGACACGACAGCGATCGCCGCCGCCGCACGGGCGGGCCTCGACACGATTCAGGAACTCGGCGGGGCGCAACCCGGGGACAAGACGATGATCGACGCCATCGACCCCGCCGTCACCGCCCTCGAGTCGGCCGTCGAGCAGGGCAGGAATCCGGCCGACGCCCTGGCCGAAGCTGCGGACGCCGCCGCCCGCGGCGCCGAGGCGACCGCAGCCATCACCGCGCGGCGCGGCCGGGCCAGCTACATCGGCGAGGCGGCGCGTGGCGTCGTGGACCCCGGCGCCCTCGTGCTGTCGTGGTTCTTCGCCGAGGCCGCGGAAGCGGCCCGCAGCGCCGGGTAGTCACCGCGCACGGGGCACGGCAGTCGGGGTGAGAAGTGGGTGCTCCGACCGGCGTGAACGAATGTCTGTGGAGTAGAACGGCATTCGACAGTATCTGAGAGTTCCCTGAAATCCGTTCCGGTGCGCGGCGGTTGAGAATACCCTGAGGTGGGTATCGCAGACATGATCCGCCGTGCCCCGGCGGGAGTGGCCACGGCCGATGGGAGCTCATCATGCGAATCGTCGACGGCGCGGTGAACGCCGTGACAGGTGCTGCGACCGCGACGACGAGTGCGGTCGGCGCGGTCGGAGGAGCGGCACTCGGCGGTGTGGTCGGCGGAGTCCGCGGGGCGGCGAGCGGGGCCCGGGCCGGCATGGAGAGCGGAAGTCATTCCACACCGGCCGCAGCGCTGACCCTGGCCGCCGTCGGCGCGGCGGGACTGGTCGAGTGGCCGGTGCTGGTCACCGCGGGCGGGGCGGCGCTCGTGCTGCGACAGTTCGGCGCGGGGTCCCGGACCTCACGCGACACCGAAGCCCCGACGTCGGCCGCACAGTAGCTGCCGTGGGACTCGGTCGATACCTCTCCGCTGTCGCGTCCCTGCCGGTGCGCGGCGCCGGGATCGGACTCGGGGTGGCGTCCTACGGCGGCGCCGTCGCCGCCGATCTGGTGGCCACCACCGCACGGACCACGACTCAGATCACCGCCGAGGTGCTGGGCGGAACCCCGGCCCGCCGCGCGAGTTCCGGACACGGCCGTGCCTGGATCGAGATCCGCGGACTGGACGGTCCGCGCGGCGCCGACGTGGCCGCGTCCGTCCTCGGCGCGGTCCGGGCGACCGCCGGTGTGGACGGAGCCGAACTGAACCGCGCGCTGTCCCGGCTGGTGGTGACGGTCGGCGACCACGGACCGTCGGCGACCGCGCTGTGCCGGGTGGTCGCGCGCGCGGAGGACGCCGCCCGCCCCCTCGCTCGCGGCGGCGTCCGGGACCGGCCCAGGGAACTGCCCGGCGACGACGTCGCACTCGCCGAACGGGCACTTGCCCTGGCCGCCGCGACGACGGGCCTGGTCCTAGCGGCAGGTGTCCGGCTGCTTCCGATGCCCAGCCTGCCGGCGGCGGTGCCCGCCGCCGCGGTCACGTTCGTCAACTATCAGCCGCGACTGCGCGGCATGGTCGAGAACCGGCTCGGGCCGGACGCCGCCGAACTGCTGCTCGCCGCCGCTCAGGCCGTCGGCGACGTGCTGCGGCGTGCGCCGGCGTCTCTCGCCGTCGACGTGGCGTTGCGGTCTGCGATTACGGCGGAGGCGTGGTCCGGCCGGCGGGTGTGGCACCGCCGGGAACCCGAACTGGCCCGGGACCCCGCGGACGACTCGGCCAGCCGTGCCCGCGTGCGCGGCACGTCCGGACCGGTGGAGCGGGACGTCGACCGGGCGGCGATCGCGCAGTTCGCTGAGGCGACGGCGGTGGGGGTCGCGACCCGCAGTGTCGCGGGCGCGGCGGACGCGGCCCTGGTCGCCGCGCCGAAAGCGGCCCGCACCGCACGGGAGGCCTTCGCCGCGACGCTGGGTCGCGGACTCGCCGACCGGCACTCCGTGCTGGTCCTGCGACCCGCCGCTCTGCGCCGCCTGGACCGGGTCGACGCGGTGGTCGTGGATCCGTCGGTGCTGCACACGGCGGAACTACGGGTGAGCGGACTCCGTTCCGTTCGGGACGCCGACCGGACGAGGGTGTGGGAGGCCGCGCGGTCCGCCGTCGAGGCCGGCGCGCTCGGGGTGGGCTGGCACGCGCTCGCCGACCTGCCGGGCGACGTCGGCTCGGCCGCCGTGGACGAGGATTCCGCCGTCCTCGTGACGCCCGCCCACCACGCGAACGCGGCGGCAGTGCTCGCGCAGGCCCGCACGTCGGGCACCCAGGTGATGTCGGTGAACGTGGACGGACTCGGCGGACTCCGCTCGGCGTTCGACGACCTGCTCCCGTCGAGCGGATCGCCGGACGCGGACCTCCGTGACGCCGTCGCGCAGTTGCAGGCGAACGGCGCGACGGTCGCGGTGGTGGCCCGCCACGCGCCGCACGCCCTGTCGGCGGCCGACGTCGGCATCGGTGTTCTCGCCGGCGGCGCCCCGCCGCCGTGGTGTGCGGACCTGCTGGTCGACGACCTCGCCGGGGTCTGGCGGGTGCTGCGGTCCCTGCCCGACGCCCGGACGGCGAGTCGGCGCGGCGTCGAGATCGCCACGGCGGCGTCCATGCTCGGTGCGCTCGTGATGCTGCCGGGAGTGCGCGGGCGCGGACCCGGGCCCGTCACGGTCGGTGCGGCGGCAGGATTGTGGACGGGACATTCCCTCGCGCGCAGTGTGCTGCGGGCCGAAATTCCCCCGGCCGCCCCGGTTCACGCCTGGCACGAGATGCCGGCGACGGAGGTGCGCCGTCTGCTGCCCGTGCACGACGACGCGGACGCCGCGACGCCCCGGCCCCGCCCGGTGCGTCTGGTGCTGACCCCGGTCGAGGTGATCGGGCGGTTCACCGCGTGGCCGGTCGGCCTGGCCTGGGACTTCGGGCGGGCGATGCGCACGGAACTGTCGGATCCGCTGACCCCTGTCCTCGCCACCGGATCGGCGGCGAGCGCACTGCTGGGGTCGCCGATCGACGCGGTGCTCGTGGGATCGGTGCTCGCGGGTAACGCCGCGCTGTCGGCCGTGCAACGCCTGCACGCGGAACGACTGCTGACCAGGTTGCTGGCGGCGGGGGATCCGCCCGCCCACCGCGTCGCCGGATCCCCGAACAGCCGGGTGACGGAGCGGGTGGAGGCGTCGCGGTTGCGGCCGGGCGACGTGATCGAGATCTGCCCCGGCGAGGTGGTGCCCGCCGACGGCAGGCTCGTCGAGGCACCCGGCGTCGAGGTCGACGAATCCTCGCTCACCGGGGAATCGCTGCCGGTGAGCAAGCAGACGTCGCCGACCCCGGGCGCACCCATCGGCGAACGTGCCTGCATGGTGTTCGCGGGCACCACGATCCTCACCGGCACGGCGACGGCGATCGTCACCGCCGTCGGCGACGCCACGGAAGCGGGACGTGCCGGTGCGATCACCCCGGCGAGTGCGGCGCATGTCGGTCTGCAGGCGCAGCTCAGAAGCCTCACCGACCGGGTTCTGCCCGTCAGCGTCGGGGGCGGGGCGCTGGTGACGGCCGTCGGATTCCTGCGCGGCACCGGACTGCGGCAGGCCGTCACCAGTGGTGTCGCGGTCGCGGTGGCCGCGGTTCCGGAGGGGCTGCCGCTCGTCGCGACCCTGGCGCAGCAGGCCGCCGCGCGCAGGCTGACGAGATCGGGCGCGCTGGTGCGGGCGCCGCGGTCCGTCGAGGCGCTCGGCCGCGTCGACGTGGTGTGCTTCGACAAGACGGGCACCCTCAGCGAGAACCGCCTACGGGTGGTTTCCGCTGTTCCGCAGCCGGGTTTCGACCGCGACGACGTGCTCAGGTGCGCGGGCCGCAGCGCCCTCACCCGCGACGGCAGTCCGGCCGCGCACGCCACCGACGTCGCGATCGCCGACGCCGCAACGGACCTGCTGCCACCGGAGGCCGAGCACCGCAGCTATCTTCCGTTCCGGTCCGGGCGGCCCTACTCCGCCTCGCTGTCGGGCACGCACCTGTCGTTGAAGGGTGCACCGGAGGTCGTGGTCGCCGCGTGCACCGGAATCGACGCCGACGACGTCCACGACACCGTGCTCGGGATGGCCGCGGACGGGTTGCGCGTCATCGCCGTCGCCCGCCGGACCGTCACGACATTCCAGTCGCGACGCGCGGCCGACGACGCCGACGTACTCGACGAACTGTGCGGCGGCGGGCTGCGACTCGTCGGACTGCTCGGGCTGGCCGACACCCCTCGCCCCGAGGCGGCCGGACTGCTTCCCGACCTGGAACGCCTCCAGGTCGGGGTCCGGCTGATCACGGGCGACCATCCCGTCACGGCCACCGCCATCACGCGCGAGCTGGGACTGCCCGTGTCGTCCGAGCAGGTGATCAGCGGCACCGAATGGGACACCCTGTCGCACCGGGGGCAGGAGAACGCCGTCGAGAAGTGCGTCGTCTTCGCCCGGATGACGCCCGAGCACAAGGTGCAGATCGTGCAGACCCTCGAACGCGTCGGTCACGTGTGCGCGATGGTCGGCGAC
Source organism: Rhodococcus sp. T2V (assembly GCF_029269925.1). Lineage (NCBI taxonomy): Bacteria > Bacillati > Actinomycetota > Actinomycetes > Mycobacteriales > Nocardiaceae > Rhodococcus > Rhodococcus sp. T2V. The sequence continues at coordinate 138,402 of NZ_JARJBD010000003.1, read as the reverse complement.
GGTGCCAACGACGCCGCCGCGATCCGGGCCGCCAGTGTGGGGATCGGCGTCAGCTCGCGCGGCAGCGACCCCGCACGCAGCGCCGCGGACGTGGTGCTCCTCGACGGCCGCGTCGACGCGTTGCGCGACGCCCTCGACGAAGGCCGTCAGCTGTGGCGGCGGGTGCAGGCCGGAGTGGCAGTGCTGCTCGGCGGGAACGCCGGGGAGGTGGCGTTCGCCCTGATCGGCAGCGCGATCGCCGGACGGTCACCGCTCACCGCGCGTCAGCTTCTGCTGGTGAACGTGCTCACCGACGCCCTGCCGGCAGCCGCACTCGCGGTGAGCCCGCCCAACGAACAGACCCGGGGGGAGGGCCGCGGACCGGACAGTGCGGCGCTGTGGCGGACCGTCGCGATCCGCGGCGCCGCCACCGCGGCAGGCGCGACGACGGCGTGGGCGCTGGCGAGCATGACCGGCAGGCAACGCCGGGCGTCGACGGTCGGGCTGGTCGCCCTGGTCGGAACGCAGCTGGGGCAGACGCTCATCGATTCGCGCAGCCCGCTCGTCGTCCTCACCGCGGGTGGGTCACTCGCCGCGCTCACCGTGATGGTCAGTACGCCCGGGGTCAGTCAGCTCCTGGGATGCACCCCGCTCGGACCGATCGGGTGGGCCCAGGCGCTGGGATGCGCGGGTGCGGCGACCGCGGCAGCCGCGTTCGCACCGTGGCTGGTGGAGAAGCTTGCGGGCGATCAGTCGACGATCTCGATCACGCCCGCCCGCAGCAGCACGGCGTACACCTCCCGGAGCGGTGGGGTGAGTACCCGGGTGACCACCCCGGTCAACGGGTCCGCGGCACCGGAGAAGACACCGGCAGCGGTCTGGGCGACGGCACTCAGCACACCCGACACGGTTCACGGTCAAGGTGGCTGACCGGAAAACGGCACGCACAAGGGAGACGAACGATGGCCCAACGAACGTCGGAGGCGCAGTCGCACAGCGACGCCGTCCAGCGGGTGCAGGCGGCCCACAGCTTCGCCGTGCAGCTACCGATCCTCGGCAGGGTGCCGCTGCCGCGCCCCGAGCAGCTGGCATTCTTCGCGGCGATCGGCCTGCTCGCCGCCGTCGAAATCATCGAATGGCCGGTTGCGCTGACCATCGCAGCAGGACACGTGCTGATCACCGATCAGCACAACCGGGCCGTCCAGGAGATCGGGGAGGCGCTGGAAGGCGTGTGACGCGGGTCCGGATCAGGCGGGCGGGCAGGCCGGTGACGTCAGCTGCGCGATCGCCACGATCGAGCAGGCCGTCGCCTTCGACAGTTTCCACGTCCCGTTCTCGCCAGGCACGAAGACGGCGGGCAGGGTGTTCTGCTGCACTTGGCCGTTGATCGTCAACTGCAGCTGCGCGCTGGCGCTGCCGTCGCCGTTGTCGATGACCGGGTCCAGCACCTGAACCTGCGCACCCGCCTGCTGAGCGGCGGCGGCGACCTGGTTGAACAGGTTCGGATCCTGCTCCGAACCCTCGACCATGGCGATTTTCTGGTCGAGCGGGGTGGCCGGGTCGAGGCCCTTCGCCAGCAGGGCGTTGAGGTCGGCGGCTGTCGGCAGAACGAGGTCGGCGGTGGTCTCGGCCGCTGCGGTGGTCGTGGACGTGGTGGTCCCGCTCGAGCCGGAAGACTCGTCGGAACCACAGGCGGACATCGTGAGGGCTGCGGCGATCGCTACCGCGGCAACCGTGATCTTGCGGATCGTCAACTCAGTTACCTCTTCGTATCTCGGTGCGCAGGTCGTTCGGTCTCACATCGAGTCTGAAGGTTTGCGGAGCGTCGCGCCGTCGAAGCCAGAGAATTCTCAGACTTCGCCCGAAATCATGCCGCCGTGCCGAACGCGCCGCGGTACGGAGTGGCGTGGCTCCACTGCAGAGCCGCAACGGTGACGTCGGACGCGGGAAGGTCGCCGTGATGGGTCTGGATGAACGCGATCAACGCGCGGGCGGTGCGGGCGAGGGCAACCTTGTGCTGCCGGGACGTCTCCGCGAGTTCGGTGAACGCGTCGTTCTCGGAGCAGCCGCGGAAGGCGATGAGGATGCCGACAGCGATGTCGACCGCCGTGCGGGTGGAGTAGCTGGGCGTCGTCATGAATGTTCTCCCAACCTGCGTCGGAACGGGTACCACTCCATCTTCCCGCACCGGGTACGACGTCGAAAGAGTTCGAATCGCCCGGTGTATTAGTCGTCCGAGTTCTTCACCGAGGTTTTCCCTTACGGTAGGGGCATGGCTACCGTCTGGACGATCCCGATCGACATCACTTCTCGCTGGCTCGACAATGCCGAGGTCCAGACCTTCCTCGCGTCCAACGACCTGGACAACGCGTCCCCCGACCCGCGGCTGCGGTTCGCGCAGTTCGCGGACGTCACGAAGTCCCTCGAACGGCACATCGGGCACACCTTCTCCTCCGTGCAGGGCGCCGCCACCGCACTGTTCGACGGCATCGACGGCGGGGTCCCCGTCGCGTTGAAACTGGCGGCGCTGCGCCTGATCCTGAAAGAGGTGTATCAGACCCGCCATGCGCCGCGGCCGTTCCCGAAACGGGTGGGTGAGGAACTCGGCACCTACGTCTACGCGCTCCTCGACCCCCGCAACAGGTCGGTGTTCTACGTCGGCTCCGGACGGGGCACCCGGGTGTACGGGTACGTGTGGGAGGCGCTGGCCGAGAACGAGCACCGGCAGACGCTCGAGGATCCGGAGACCGACGGCGCCGAGGTGAAGGCCGCGACGATCGCCCGCATCCGGGAGATCTACGACTCGGGACACGAGGTCGAGCACTACATCGTGGCGCATCGCGTCGCGGACACCGGCGGCGTCGCCGACGCGGTGCGGGGTGGAGTCGTGGGAGCGCTGGGGCTCGTCGAGGGCGCCGAGCTCGGCAACCTCGCCGGCGGCGCGGGCGAGCAGCGGGCCGTACCCGTCGACGACCTCGTGTTGCAGTACGCAGCAGAACCCGTGCCGAATCTGCCCACCCCCTGCGTCGTCCTCGAGGTGCCCGCCGCGTCCCGGCGCGGCGTGACGTCCGAGGAGGTGTACGAACTGTCCCGCGGTGCCTGGGCGGCGGGCGCCGCCGTCCGCAACACCGACGACATCCCGGTGATCGTGTTCGCGGACAACATCGTTCGGGCCGCGTACCGGGCCAGGTCGTGGTCGTCGGTGGCACGACCCGGCGACGCGGCGCTGTGGCGGTTCACGGGCGAGTCCGACACCGAACTGGAGAGCCAGTTCGTGAACAAGCGGATCGTCCCCGCCAAGGTCGGCCTGAAGAAGTGGCCCACCCACGGCTGGGTCCCGCACCTCACCCAGGCCCGCCCCGGCCGCTGACGTGAGCGGCAAAGCGTGCCCCGGCACACTTTGCCGCTCACCTGCGGAGTGGCCTCCCGAGTCGGTGGGGTGTGGTAAGTCTGAGCCGACCGGAGTTGGGGAGCGAAGGGAGGCCACGTGCTCGTCCTGCATCGCGCCGAGCGTTCCACCACTCTCGCGTCGGCTCTCGGCGACGTGCTCGCGACCCCGCTGTCCGATCCGTTCGCGCGTGAGGTCGTCGCCGTCCCGGCGAAGGGCGTGGAGCGCTGGCTCACCCAGCGACTCTCGACCGCGCTCGGTGCCCGGCCCGGCGTCGGCGACGGGGTGGCCGCGAACATCGACTTCCCGTCACCCGCCCGGCTCGTGGACGAGTGCCTGGCCGCGGCCACCGGAGTGGCCGCCGACGACGACCCGTGGCATTCGTCCCGGGTGCTGTGGGTGCTGCTCGGTGTCGTCGACGACTGCCTCGGCGAGCCCTGGTGCGCCGTCCTCGCGAAACACCTCGGGCACGGCCGCCCCGACGGCGACCCGGACGATCACCGGCCCGGCAGGCGCTACGCCACCGCCTCGCACCTGACCGAACTGTTCCGCAGTTACGCCGCGCAGCGGCCGGCGATGCTGGTCGACTGGGCGGCAGGCCGGGACACCGACGGTGCGGGCGGCCCACTCGACGACGACCTGCTGTGGCAGGCCGAATTGTGGCGGCGGCTGCGTGTGAGGATCGGCGGCCCCGCGCCCGCCGAGCGCCTCGACTCCGCCTGCGCCCGGTTACGTGAGGAACCGGGCCGCGTCGACCTCCCCGGCAGGCTGTCGCTGTTCGGTCCGACGCGCCTCGCGACCGATCAGATCGCCGTTCTCGCCGCCCTGGCCGTCAATCGTGATGTGCACCTGTGGCTTCCGCATCCGAGTCCCGCGTTGTGGTCGTCGTTGTCGACGGCGGACGGCGTCCTCGCGCGCGCCGACGACCACACCGCCCTGTCCGTCGCCCACCCGCTGCTGTCGAGCCTGGCGCGGGACGTCCGCGAACTCGAGTCGAGACTGACCCGCCTCGACGTCGAGGACCTCCACCACGCGGGACCCCCGCCGCCCGACTCTCTGCTGGGGCGCCTGCAGGCAGATGTCCGGGACGACCGGGCGCCGGCGCTCGCCGAGTGCACCGCCGACGCGTCCGTGCAGGTCCACGCGTGCCATGGGCCAGCCCGTCAGGTGGAGGTCCTGCGCGAATGCCTTCTGCATCTCTTCGAGGACGATCCGACTCTCGAACCGCGCGACGTGCTCGTCATGTGCCCCGACGTCGAGTCGTACGCGCCGCTGATCCGGGCCGCGTTCGGGCAGGACGTGCTCGGGCACCCCGGTCACCGTCTGCGGGTCCGCCTCGCTGATCGGGCCCTGCACCAGACCAATCCGGTGCTCGCCGTGGTGTCCAGCCTCCTCGAACTCGCCGACGCGAGGGTGACGGCGAGTCAGATTCTGGACCTGTCGGCGGCCGCCCCGGTGCGCAGGCGGTTCCGGTTCGGCGACGACGACCTCGAACGGATCCGGGAATGGGCGTCCGCGACGGGTGCCCGCTGGGGAATCGGGCCGCGGCAGCGCGCGGCGTTCGGACTCGGTGACTTCCCGCAGAACACGTTCACCACCGCACTCGACCGCATCCTGCTCGGCGCCGCGGCCGACGAGTCCGCGGGCGAATGGCTCGCCCTGGCTCTCCCGCTCGACGACGTCGACAGCAACGACATCGACCTCACCGGGAGGCTGGCCGAGTTCGTCGACCGCCTCGACGTCGCGTTGCGCGGGCTCGCCGGGCCACAGTCGGTCGCGGACTGGTCGAGCGCGCTCACCCGGGCGCTGGACCTGCTCGTCGACGTCGGCGCCGCCGACACGTGGCAACTGGCGCAGGCCGGAAGGGAACTGGGGGCGGCGACGGAGCACGGCGGCGACACGGTCCTGCGACTGTCGGACGTGCGCGCCATGCTCGCCACCCGGCTCGCGGGACGACCCACCCGCGCGAACTTCCGCACCGGGGAGCTGACGGTGTGCACGATGGTGCCGATGCGCTCGGTGCCGCACCGCGTCGTCGTCCTCCTGGGGCTCGACGACGAGGTGTTCCCGCGGGGCGTGAGTGTGGACGGCGACGACGTGCTGTCCCGCAATCCTCTTCTCGGCGAACGTGATCCGCGCAGCGAGGACCGGCAGTTGCTGCTCGACGCCGTCATGTCCGCCAGTGAGAAGCTCCTGCTGTTCTACACGGGCGCCGACCCCGTCACCGGCATGACCCGGCCTCCCGCGATCCCGCTGTCCGAACTGCTCGACGCGGTCGCGGCCACCGTCGGGAGCGATGCCCTCCCCGGCATCGTGACCCGGCATCCGTTGCAGCCGTTCGACGCCCGCAACTTCCGGCCCGAGCGTCCGTTCAGTTTCGACCGGGCGGCACTGGCCGGTGCCCGCGCCGCGCAGCATCCACCCGAACCGGAACCCGCGTTCCTGCCGGCGCCGCTGGTGCCGCCGACGCCGGAGGACGTCGACCTCGCGGAACTCGTCGCGTTCCTGGTGCACCCGACACAGGCGTTCCTGCGGCAACGGCTCGGGTTGCGGGTCCCCGACGTGGACGAGGACCTCGCCGACGCATTGGACGTGGCGCCCGATCCGCTCGCCCGCTGGGACCTCGGCCAGCGGATGCTCGTCGCGCGACTGTCGGGAACCGAACCGGCCGACTTCCGCGCCGCCGAGTGGCGCCGGGGCACGTTGCCGCCGTTCAAGTTGGGGGAGTCGGTGCTCGGCGACATCGAGCACGCGGTCGAGTCGCTCGTCGCGGTCAGCGGGTCTGTGCACGTCGGACGCGCGGAGACCGTCGACGTCGATGTCGATCTCGGCAACGGACGGCGCCTCACCGGCACCGTGGGGGGTGTGCACGGATCGGTGATCGCGAGCACCACGTATTCGAGGCTCGGTCCGAAACACCGCCTCACCGCGTGGGCCCAGTTGCTGGCGGTCGCGGCCGCCGACCGCGACGGCGACACCGACTGGACGGCCGTGACGACCGGCCGCGGCTCGTACAGCCGCCCGGCGTGGCGCTCGACCCTGACGGCGCCGGAGAACGCGCGGGAGGAACTCGTGCGACTGGTCGAACTGCGCGATCTCGGGTTGCACGCGCCGTTGCCGATCGCCACGGGCGCGTCGGCTGCCTACGCCGAGCGACGGCACGGCGGCAGCAGCATGGAGGACGCGATCGAGGCGGCCCGGAAGGAATGGGGCAGTGATTTCGGTGACGCACGCGACCGCCACATCACGTACGTGTACGGGGCTTCGCCCGGCATCGACGTCCTCGGCGATGCGGTGACGATCGAGAACTACGCCCGGCAACTGTGGGCGCCACTGCTCGCTGCGGAGACGGTGGCGCAGCCGTGACCGGCGCGCGAGGCTTCGACCTGCTCGGTCCGCTGCCGGCGGGTACGACGGTGCTCGAGGCGAGCGCCGGCACCGGCAAGACGTACGCGATCGTCGGGCTGGCCGTCCGCTTCGTCGCCGAGGGCGGTGTCGACCTGTCGCAGTTGTTGCTGGTGACGTTCAGCCGCGCGGCGACGCAGGAATTGCGGCAACGCACCCGTGAGCGATTCGGTTCCGCCGCAGCCGCATTGGCCGACCCTGCGACCGCGCGGCTGAGCGTGGACCACGTGATCCGGCACCTCGCCGAGGCCGAAGCCGACGAGGTGACGCTCCGGCGCAGGCGCCTGCTGCAGGCACTGTCGGATTTCGACGCCGCCACCATCGTCACCACCCACAGCTTCTGCCAGCGCATGCTCGACGGCCTCGGGATCGCGGGTGAACGCGACCCCGACACGGTGCTCGTCGAGGCCGCCGACGACCTCACGACGGAGGCGATCGCCGACCTGTACCTCCGGGCGTACGGTCGCGCCGACTCCGCGCCCTTCACACCCGCCGAGGCCACCACCGCTGCCCGCGCCGCCATCTTCGACCCGCAGGCCGTGCTCGCCCCGGAAGATGCGCGGGGCACCCCGGCCGGAGATCGGGTCGCGTTCGCCGAGGCGGTCCGCGCCGAAGTCGCGCGCCGCAAACGCGCGGTGGGGCTGCGGGATTTCGACGATCTCCCGATGCTCCTCCACCGCGTCCTCAGCGATCCCGAGCACGGTGCGGCGGCCTGCAGGCGGGTCCGCGAACGCTACAGCGTCGTGCTCGTCGACGAGTTCCAGGACACCGACCCCCTGCAATGGGACATCCTGCGCCGAACGTTCCACGACAGCGGAACGCTGGTGCTCGTCGGCGACCCGAAGCAGGCGATCTACGCGTTCCGCGGCGCCGAGGTGCTCAGCTACCTGGACGCGGTGCGCTCCGCCGACCGGCACCAGGAATTGACCACCAACTGGCGAAGCGATCAGGAACTCCTCGACGGCCTCGACTATCTGCACGGCGGCGCCGCACTCGGGCATCCCGAGATCGTGGTGCACCGCGTCGACGGTGCGAGGCCGAAGTCGCGCCTGACGGGCTCGGTGCCGCTGCGGCTGCGGTACCTGCCGCGGACCGGCGCCGGGCCGATCAACAAGTCGGGATACCCCGCGGTGGGGCAGCTCCGGACGAAGATCGCCGCAGACCTCGCCGCCGACGTCGTGGCCCTCCTCGACGGCGGCGCGACACTGTGCGTCGGGGGGAGCGTCCGACTCGTCGAGCCCGGTGACATCGCGGTCCTGGTGCGCACCAACGCCCAGATCACCCTGGTCCACGACGCCCTCGACCGGGCCGGGGTGCCGTCCGTGCTCGCCGGCGGGGCCAGTGTCTTCACCACTCCCGCTGCGCAGCAGTGGCTCTGGATCCTGCAGGCCATCGAGCAGCCGCACCGCGCCGACCGGGTGCGGCTGGCCGCGCTCACCCCTCTGCTCGGCCACACGGCCGAGGAACTCGACGCCCGTGGCGATGACATCGTCGCGGAGGTCGGCGGGCAGCTCCGGGAGCTCGGCTCGGTGTTCGCGCAGTCCGGGTTCGCGGCCCTGTTCGAACGACTGTCCGCGGTCGGCGCGCTGGAGGCGAGACTGCTCCGGTTGGCGGCGGGCGAGCGGGCGCTGACCGATCTGCGGCACGTGGCTCAGTTGCTCAACGGTGCCGCCGTCGAGCAGTCGCTCGGCCTGACGGCGGTCACCCGCTGGCTCACCGAACGCATGAAGGATCCGACCTCGGGCGGGGTGGACCGCAGCCGACGGCTCGACAGCGACGCCGCGGCGGTGCAGATCGCGACCGTCCACGCCAGCAAGGGCCTCGAATTCCCGCTCGTCTACCTGCCGTACGCGTGGGACGCCGCCACGATCTCGAAACCGAGCAAACTGCTTCTGCACGACGACGGCGGGCGACGCGTCCTCGACGTCGGCGGCCCGGGCAGCCCCGGCTACGCCGACCGCAGGAACCGGCACGACGCCGAAGAGGCGGGGGAGGAGTTGCGGCTGCTGTACGTCGCGGTCACCCGGGCGATGTGCGGGCTCGTGCTGTGGTGGGCGCCGGCGTTCACGACGGCAGGCGCGCCGCTGCACCGGATGATTCTGGGTCGGCAGCCCGGGCAGCGGGACGTCCCGCAGAAGGTCACCGTCCCCGAGGATCCTATTGTCGCGGAACGGTTGTCCGCCTGGGGCACGGCGGCGCCGGAGACGGTGACCGTCGAGGCGGTGGGTTCCGAACCCATCCCGCGCGTCGGCTGGACACCGCAGCGTGAGCCCAACGGCGACCTCGAGGCCGCGCGGTTCCGTCGGCTGCTGGACACGAGGTGGCGTCGCACGTCGTATTCGGCGCTGACGGCGTCCGCACACGACGCGCCCGCCGTCGGCAGTGAAGCGGAGGTCGAGGAGAAGACGGACGAGCCGGACGAACCGCCGCTGCACGCGCCGGACGACGTCACCGCGGGATTGCCGTCGACGATGAACGAACTGCCGGGCGGCGCGACATTCGGCACGCTGGTCCACGCCGTCTTCGAGATCGTCGACACCGCGGCACCCGATCTGGACGACGAAGTCCTGCGGTGCTGCCGCGACGTGATCGCGTCGACCCTGTCGGACGTCGATCCGGCCCAGCTCGCCGCGGCACTGGTACCGGTGCTGCGCACTCCGCTCGGCGCGGGGGCACTCGCCGACCTGGCACCCTCAGACTTGCTGGCGGAACTCGACTTCGAACTGCCCCTCGCCGGCGGCGACACGCCGTCGCTCACCGTGATGCTCGACGGCGTCGGCAGACTGCTGCGCACCCACCTTCCCGACGACGACCCACTCCGGTCGTACGCCGACGCCGTGCAGACACTCGAACCGACCCCGCTGCGCGGATACCTCACCGGCAGCATCGATGCGGTGCTGCGTCTGCCCGGACCGCGGTACGTCGTGGTCGACTACAAGACCAACCGTCTCGCGCAGGGCGACCTGACCACCGCGCACTACACCCGCGAGAGGATGGCCGCGGAAATGCTGCGGGCGCACTATCCACTGCAGGCCCTGCTGTATTCCGTTGCGCTGCACCGCTATCTGCGCTGGCGGCAGCCGGACTACGATCCGGCGGTGCACCTCGGCGGTGTGCAGTACCTGTTCGTCCGCGGGATGGTCGGGCCCGGCACACCACCGGGCTGCGGAGTCTTCGACTGGGCACCGCCCGCCGCGCTGATCACCGAGCTGTCCGACCTGCTGTCCGGGTCGGCCTCCACACCGGAGGCGGCGCGATGACCGAGGTGCAGGTGGCGCAGCGCGGCAAGGGGATGCTGCGGATCTTCAACGAGGCCGGGGTGCTGGCCGCCGCGGACGTGCACGTCGCGCTGCGGTTGTCGGCGCTCGGTGGCGAATCCTCGGAAGACGTCGTGCTGGCGACGGCGCTGGCGGTGCGTGCGGTCCGGTCCGGCTCGGTGTGCCTGGACCTGACGCGGTTCCGGGACGTCACCGTCGACGAGGAATCCGAGGTCGATCTCGACGCCCTGCCCTGGCCGGACGACGACACCGTCGTCGCGGCACTGCGCCGGAGCCCGCTGGTCACGGGTGGTCCCGCGGGACCGCTCCGACCGCTGCGGCTCGTCGACACGGCCGAGGGCGGGCTGCTCTACCTCGACCGGTACTTCCGGCAGGAAGCCACCATCCGGCGGGTTCTCGACCAGCGCGCCGTCGGGTATCCCCTCGTCGACGAGCAGTCGCTGCGGGAGGGGCTGGACGCGTTGTTCCGCGACCAGCACGACCAGACGGCGCCGGCTCCGTCGCCGGACCGACAACGGATCGCGGCCGCGGTCGCGGCCACCGAATGGACGTCGGTGGTGGTCGGCGGACCCGGAACGGGCAAGACCCACACCGTCGCCCGGGTGCTGGCGTTGCTGACCAGGCAGCCCGGGCCGGGGCGGCGTATCGCGCTCGCGGCACCCACCGGGAAGGCCGCCGCGCGGTTGCAGGAGTCGGTGCGCGAGCAGGCCGACGCACTCGGATTGCCGACCGAACTGAAGGCGATGACACTCCATCGGCTGCTGGGCTGGCAGCGTGGACGCGGCAGCCGCTTCCGTTACAACGCGAACAACCACCTGCCCTACGACGTGATCGTGGTCGACGAGACGTCGATGGTGTCGCTGACGATGATGTGCCGGCTCCTCGAGGCCGTCCGCCCGGACACGCAGTTGGTGCTCGTCGGGGACCCGGATCAGCTGACGTCCGTCGACGCGGGCGCGGTCCTCGCCGATCTCGTGGCCCGGCCGGTGTCGGGCACCGAGAATCCGGTGCTCGCCAGGATCGTCGGCGACGACCTCGACGCCGCCGACGACCCGCTCGAAGCCGCCCTGAGTGCGGGCGAGCGGGACAGGTTGCGGGGCGGCGTGGTCCGGCTCAGCCGCGGGCGGCGCTTCGGCGGCGCAATAGCTCAGCTTGCCGTCGCGGTGCGGGAAGGCGAGCCGGACGAGGTCGTGGAGATCCTGTCGCGCGGTGCCCCGGAGGTGTCGTTCCACGGACCCGAAGATCTGGACGCACTGCGGGCGGACGTGGTGGCGACGGCCGCCGCGGTCACGGGGTCCGCGGAATCCGGCGATGCCGCTGCTGCACTGCAGCATTCGGAGGAACACCGGCTGTTGTGCGCGCACCGGGAAGGTCCGTACGGCGTGCAGCGGTGGGCGCGGCAGGCGATGGAGTGGATCGGGGAGTCGACGGGGCAGCGACTGGACCCGGATCGCTGGTATCCGGGCCAGCCGCTGATGGTGACCGCCAATGATCACGAAACGAAGATCTACAACGGCGACACCGGGGTGATCGTGCGTCGGGACGATGATGAGCTGTTCGCCGCATTCGTTCGGGGCAGCGAACCGTTCCTGTTGCATCCGGCGCATCTGTCCGCGGTGCAGACGGTGTACGCGATGACGATTCACCGCAGCCAGGGCAGCCAGTACGACACCGTGACCGTGGTGCTGCCCGGCGCGGCGTCGTCGCTGCTGACCCGCGAATTGCTGTACACCGCGATCACCCGTGCGCGAAAGCACGTGCGGATCATCGGGACCGAGGATGCGGTGCGGGCGGGAGTGCAGCGCCGGGTGCTGCGAGCGAGTGGGCTGCGGAGGGCGATTCCGTAGCCCGGCCCCGGACGGACGAGATCGCGACGGCGAGCGTCGCCGACAGGAACACGACCTGCAGCAGTGTGCGGGGGATCAGCGCTTCGAACGGTCCCGTCGACAGTCCTTCCGCGGCGGCGTACACGTTCGCCGGGAACATCAGGATCAGCAGGGCGGTGAGGCACCCGGCCGCCCACGGCGCGGTGCGCCGGATCAGCAGTCCGGCGGCGCCGGCCAGTTCGAGCAGACCGGTCAGGGTCACCAGCAGGCCCGGGTTCGGCAGGGACGGCGGAACCATGGCGACGAGTTCCGCACGCAGTCCGAAGAAGTGGGCCATCCCGGTCAGTGTGAACATGGCCGCGAGTCCACCCCGCAGGGCGACAGGCCACGGCCGGAACCGGCGCACACCGGCCGCGCCCGCGGCGAGCAGTGCCAGAGTGACGGCGACGAGGGCGATCAAGGGTTCCATGTCGGTCTCCTGAGTCGATCAGTGTTCGTGGGTGTGACCGCTGCGCAACAGGCGGTCGCGGGCGGCGCTGAATTTCCGTGCGACGGGCACACGGGTGGTGGCCCGGGCCAGGCCCATCGCCGGTGTGCCGACGTAGATCGACTCGGCGCGGTCCACCGGATAGGTCTCGTGCCAGACGCCGACGGCACCGGGCGCCTTGCGGGCCCGCCGATTGAACGCGGCCCAGGCCGGGCGGTGCTTCGCCTGACTGTCACTGGCGTAGGCGTACAACTTGTCGACGGAGTTCCAGTACTGAATCACCGTCGGTCCGCGCCCCTCGAATGTCAGGCGGTAACCCAGCAGACCCGAATCGGGGTCCTCCGAGAGTTCGCGCAGCATCCTCGGCATCGCGACGAGCGTGGGCAACCACAGGTCGGGCCGCCACGGCCGGTTGATGGTCATCCCGATCAGGAAGACCACCAGTTCGCCGTCGTAGTGGTGCGTCGAACGGGTGGGTTCGATCGTCGTCATCTGACCCCTCCCAAGGGTTGGATATTGGAACTATCTAATAATGGATAGTGTCAGTATCCAATGTCAAGGGTGCGGGCGCGCGAAAAACCCGGACCGCGCAGAGCGCGACCCGGGTGGATGGTGCGGAGTGGATTACGGCAACGGGACCTGCGGTGTCACCGGCACGACCGAGGCGAGCGCGCGCTCGTGGGCGTCGGTGGACCATTCGGGCTCGGTGGTGATGTTCAGGTCCCCGACGATGGTGCCGAAGAGGTCGATGTCCGTGCTGTACAGGATCACCGCGTTGCGCTGCGAGTCCGTGAAGTTCGTGCCGGTGATGTTCGCGTCACTCAGGTCGGCGTGCGACAGATCCGCGGCCGCGAAGTTGGTGCCGGTGAGGTTCGCCCGCTTCATGTTCGCGCCCGCCAGGTCGGCGAAGCTCAGGTTCAAGCCCGCCAGGTTCGCGGAACTCAGATCGGCTCCCGGGCAGGTCGTGCGGTCCTCGGGGCTCGGATTCGCCACAATCCTGCAGCCGTTGATCTCGGTGAGCACATCCGCCCCGGCCGTGCCGGCGCCCGCATAAAGTGCGGCACCTCCGGCCAGCGCGGCCGCGCCCAGTGCCCTGAAATGTGTCCTGCCCATGCCGGACCGCCCCCTCGCGTAGAACCTCGAACCGTCATCGCCGAACTTAGTGCCGACCGCCCTGCGGCGCATGGGGAACGGCGACACCGGCACGTCGTGCCTCGTGCGACGCAGACGCACCCCTTCTCGGTAGCCGCACCCGTTCTGGGGCTCGAAAAGGGGTGCGTCTGCGCAGAAGGGGTGCGCCCGCGGGTGCAGCGGTCGGTGCCTGAACATCCCTCACCGATCGGAACGGACCTCGACAGGTGCCGGGGGTGTCCGTCGGATGTGCACGTCGGGGAAGGTGGGGATCTCGAATCGGGTGTGGGTGAAGGGTTCGGTGCAGACGCGCTGGGCGTGGGCGGCGATCTCTCCGAGGGGGGTCACCCACATTCCGTCCATTGCCTTGACGTTTTCGACGAGTCGTTCGAGTGCTGCTGCTTTGGAGGGCCGTCCGGAGATGAACGGGTGGTTCGTGAGGACGAAGCACCCGCCTTCGGTGTGCTGGGCCTCCGCTTCCAGGGTCCACATCTCGAGGACCTTGGCGGGACTTTCGATGACGCCGCTGCCGGTGACACCCGGGTAGAACGCGTATTGCTCCCAGTCGTCGAGTGCCCAGTCGACGGGAATTTCGATCAGGGTCCGCCCCGATTCCGGGCTGGTCGCCATCAGGTAGGGTGCGTCGCCGTCGAGCAGGCTGGAGTCGTAGACGAAACCTCGTTCGGCGAGGAGTTCGGGTGTGTGCCAGTTCATTTCCCACCAGGGTGCGCGATAGCCGACGGGACGGATGCCCGCGACCTCTTCGAGCGCGTCGAGTCCCCGGTCGAGGTAGCGTGCCTCGGTGGCGGCGTCGAGGCCTTTCATGGGTTCGTGCAGATACCCGTGGTGTCCGACCTCGTGGCCGCCGTCGATGATGGCGCGAACCGTGTCGGGGTAGCACTCGGCGGTGAATCCCGGCACGAAGAACGTCGCGCGCACGCCCTGACGTTCGAGCAGTCGCAGAATGCGGGGGACGCCGACGCGGGGGCCGTAGGACTGGTGGCTCATCAGCGACATTCGGTTCGCCGAGGTGGGATCGTGGGCGAGGACACAGGATTCGGCGTCGACGTCGAAAGTGAAGGCGGCGGCTGCGGTGTGGCCCTGCGGCCATGTGAAGTCGTTGTTCACGAGTGCTCCTGGTGTGTCGAGTTCAGTTGCCGGTGAGGACGTCGGGGAAGTCGGTGGTCGCGGCCGATCGTGTCGGGGATTGACCGGTGATGCGGTAAGGGCGGTGCGCGCGGGGGCCGAGGACCGCGTAGAGGGCGGCGGCGACTCCGCCACCTGCCAGCCAGGACAGGTCGAGCCCGCCGAGGGCGCGTGCCGCGAAGCCCTGTGTGAGGCTCGTGGCGCCGTACATGAACAGCCATGTCGCGGCGATTCCGGCGAAGAAGCATCCCATCGTGGTCCAGTTGACGTCGGGCAGTCGGCGAGATCCGATCGGGTCGAAGAGCCGGCGTGCGTCGATCTGTCGTTTCTCGACCCGGAAGTAATGGACGAGCATGATGCCTGCCCAGCTCGCGATCCAGGCCACGATCGCCGCCAGCCACGTCTCGAGCACGGTGGCCAGGCTCGATTGGAAGATGAAGAAGACGACCACGACGAGGGCGAACATGCCGACCAGCAGGTTCAGCTTCCGGCGGTGCACCTTGATGTCGAGGGCCTGTGCGGCGACCGAGAACGTGTAGATGTTGAGGATGTTGGTGGCGATCGGCCCGTGAATGACGAGGAAGAGTACCGGCAGCGCCAGGGCGCCGAAGTTCGACACGATCAGCTCACCCGGATCCACGGAACCGTTGGTCGTGGCGAGGCTGGCGCCGAGCACTCCGAGCCACACCACGGGAACGAATTGACCGAGGGTGCTGGTCAGGTACAGCTTGCGCCGCGACACCGTCCGGCTCACGAACCGGGAGTAGTCGCAGGCGTAGGTGAACCACGTGATTCCCCAGCCGATTCCGATCACGGTCATCACCGTCGACATGGCCGCGATCCGGGCGCCGCCGTGCAGGACTTCACCGGTGGGCCCGGCGTACGACCAGTCGATGTCGAGGTGGAACCAGGCGACGACGGACATCAGAACCAGTACCGCCAGTGTCGGGGGAACCGTCCAGCGCTCGAACGCGGCGATGACGCGGTACCCGAACCACGCGATGGTCACCTGGATCGTCATGATGACCGCGCCGACGAGGACCTTCGCGGCCAGGTTCCGCTCGTGTGGGTCGACGAGGTCCAACTTGCCGAGCAGTGCCATGACCAGGTCGAGGACGATCCAGGTGTTCACGGCGCACCACCCGACGGCCAGGCAGGCCTGGATTGCGGCCGGCAGATACGCGCCGCGCCGGCCGAACGCCGCCCGCGACAACACCATGCCGGTGACGCCGGTACGCTGGCCGATGAGAACGAAAACGCCGAAAAGTGCCATGCCGACGACGTTTCCGGCGACAAGGACGATGAGTGTGTCGCGGAGACCGAGTCCGAGACCGATGCCGAGAGCGCCGAGAACCCAGTTGATGGGCGCGATATTCGCCCCCGCCCAGATCCAGAACTGGCCGGAGACACGCGTCGTGCGTGCTTCCTCGGGGATGGGTTGCAGTACTTCTTCGAAATTGTGGACGTGGGGACTGTCGGTGGGAATGTTCTTGACCATCGGACTCCCTTTGTGAGGCCATGTGGGCTTCCCATCTTCCGGTGCGTGACCCACATCACACCATTTACACTTTGCCAATAAAATCGGGTTGCCAACGAACGGAATGTCATGTCGCTGTCGTTAGCCGACGTCCTCGCGCACCCGAGCCTGGCTGCCGGACGCCCCGTCGTTCGTGTCGGAGCCCAGCTTCTGACGCAACCGGTGCGCTGGGTGCATTCGAGCGAGGTCATCGACATCGCGCACCTTCTTCGCGGCGGCGAACTGCTGCTGACCGCAGGGTTCGCGCTTGCATCCGCCGATCCGGACCGACTGCGGCGGTACGTGCGTGAATTGTCGGCTCGCCGCGTCGCCGGAGTGGCCATCGAGACCGGGGCGCAACTGCCGCAGGTCCCGGCAGAACTGATCGAGGAGGCGTCGGCGGCGGGGTTGCCGGTGGTGGAGTTGCGGGGGGTCGTGCCGTTCGTCGAGGTGGCCGAGGCGATCAACGGCCTGCTGGTCAACGAATCGGTGCAGCGACTGCGTCGTGGTGACGCCGTCGCGCACGCGTTGTCGGAGGAACTGGCGCGCGGTGGCGGTCCCGACGAGTTGCTTGCGGTGCTCGCGCGACTCCTGCCCGGCGACGTGACCCTGCTCGACGCGGCCGGCGACGTGATCGCGGCCCTCGGGAACGAGATCGTCACTTCTGCAACAGATTCGGGGCTGTTCTCGGTACCGGTAGCGGTTCACGGTGTCGGTGTCGCGACGCTCATGGTGTCTCCGGACGACGCGGCCGATCACGTCACCGCGGAGGCGATCGTCGAGCGAGCGCCAGCAGCGCTGGCGATCTCGCTCCTGCGATCCTTTCCGCCGTCGGCCGCGGTCCGCGCCGCGCAGGCGTTGCTGCGGATCGCCGGCCAGCCGAATCCTGCGCCCGAGCGTCTCGTCGCGGCGGCCCGTGCGGCGGGGCTGGCCGACGGCGTGTCGTACGTCGGGGTCGTCGGCCGTTCGGTCGACAGTCCGGTGGCTCTCGCGGCTGTCGACGCGACGCTGCATCGGTACGCGGCCGGAACGGTGTCGTCCGTGGCCGGCGGCGAGTTGCACGCGATCGTCGTTGTCCGTGCCGACGACCGGTCCGGGTCGTGCACCGCACTGGTCGAGTCGTTGCGCACGACGTCCCGGGCGGAGCAGGCCCGGGTGGCGGTGGGGCCGGTGGTCACCGGTCTGACCGGATTGCCCGGGACGCTGGCGGAGGCGCGGTTCGTGCTCGGGCTCGCGGGCGACCTGGGCATCGCCGACACCGTGGTGGTCGCCGCGGACCTCGTTCTCGAACGCCTGGTCCGGCGGATCGGCGATCCTGCCCTGTTGGCCGGATTTGTCCGGGAAGTTCTCGGGCCGCTGCTCGCGGTGGGTGTGGAACGTGGTCGCCGCCTGATCGACACGTTGGACGTCTACCTGCAGTGCGGGTGCAACAAGACCGAGGCGGCGGCCCGGCTGCACGTGCAGCGCCAGACGCTGTACCAGCGGCTCGAGCAGATCTTCGCGCTGCTCGGCGAGGATCCGACGGGTTCGCCGCGGCTCGCTGCCCTGCACCTCGCGACGCGCCTCTACCTCGGTGGTGTGGTCGACGCGAACTGACATTCTGCGGGGTCGCGGAACCCACGCAGCGGATCGTCTATTGCAACAGGGTTGCGTTCTTGTGAACTTCACCGGGAATTGCGCACGGAGGTGGCGCGACCTCCGATGTGACGTGTTAACTGCGGTTTCAGGTCCGATTCATCCTCTGCAACACCGATTCGGTTGCGGTCGCGATGCGCCCCGTTGACATGTGACGGTGCGCACAATATCGTCATTAATCGAATCGCAGTTGCACTGACAGCAACACTTGCCATTCGTCGCAGTCGGCAGGCGCCGACGCCCCGAGAAGGAGTGGGCATGGCCCAAAACCTCAATTCCCCCTCAGTTGCGCCACAATCGGACGAGGACGGCGCGGTGAACCCCTCGCCGCGAGTTCTCCGGCGCGTCGTCGCGGCGAGCTTCGTCGGCAACTTCGTCGAGTGGTTCGATTACGCCGTATACGGCTATCTCGCAACGGTTATCGCGGTGGTCTTCTTCCCCGAGGCCGCGCCCACGACGGGCCTGCTGGCCACGTTCGCGGTGTTCGCCATCTCGTTCGTCATCCGCCCGATCGGCGGCCTCGTCTGGGGTCACTTCGGGGACAAGATCGGCCGCCGCACCGCGTTGTCGCTGTCGATCCTCATCATGTCGGCGTCGACGTTCTGTATCGGCCTGATCCCCGGCTTCGATCAGATCGGGTACCTCGCGCCGGTCCTGCTGCTACTCGTCCGCATGGTGCAGGGATTCTCGGCCGCCGGCGAGTACGCGGGTGCCTCGGCGTTCCTCGCCGAATACGCCCCGGACCGCAAGCGCGGCCTGTTCACCAGTGTGGTGCCCGCGTCCACAGCCGCCGGACTTCTGTTCGGATCGTTGATCGCGGCACTGCTCACCGCGGTGCTCTCGACGGAACAGCTCAACGGGTGGGGCTGGCGGTTGCCGTTCCTGCTCGCGGCGCCGATGGGTCTGATCGGCCGCTACATCCGGTTGAAGCTCGAGGACACCCCGAAGTTCCAGGAAATGGAACAGAAAGTGGAGGCCAACGCGCCGCTGTCGATCCTGTTCACCCGTCATCGACGGGCGATCGTCATCGCGTTCGGAGTCACGTGCCTCAACGCGGTCGGCTTCTACCTGATTCTCAGCTACATGCCGACCTACCTGTCGGAGGTGTTGAACGTCGGGCACACGGCCTCGTTCGTCGCCGCGTCGATCGCCCTCGCCTGCTACATCGTGTTCATCTTCGGGATGGGTGCGCTCTCGGATCGATTCGGCCGCAAGCGAGTTCTCATCGGCGCGTCGATCTGCTTCGCCGTGTTCACCGTCCCGTTGTTCAGTGTGCTCGGGGCCGTCGGGATCGTGGGTGTCGTCGTCATCCAGATCGTGCTGTGCGCGTTCCTCACCATGAACGACGGCACGCTCCCGACCTTCCTGTCCGAGATCTTCCCCACCCAGGTCCGCTACAGCGGGTTCGCCTTCAGCTTCAACACCGCCAATGCCCTGTTCGGCGGCACCGCGCCGTTCGTCGCCACCCTGCTGATCGAGATCACCGGCAGCGCACTTGCGCCCGCCTGGTACCTCGTTGCCGCAGCCCTCGTCGCCATGGGCTCGATGCTGATGGCCCGCGAAACCTCCCGTAGACCCCTGGCCGACGTCTGACCACCCGCACCTCCCACAGAAATGCGGCATCACCCGATGCCGCCGGCAATTCGAAAGGAACATCATGAACTTGGAGCGCACGAAGAGCATCCCCAACGGCGAGAAGGTCGTTCCCACGTTCTCCCCGGTGGAAATGGACCGCAGGCTCGTCGCACTGCGTAAGCACATGGCGGACAACGGGGTCGCCGCCGTGCTGTTCACCAGCTACCACAACATCAACTACTACTCCGACTTCCTCTACACCGCGTTCGGCCGCCCCTACGCGCTCGTTGTCACCCAGGACAGCTCGACCACCGTGTCCGCCAACATCGACGCCGGCATGCCGTGGCGGCGCACGTTCGGCGAGAACGTCGTCTACACCGACTGGCGCCGCGACAACTTCGAGTACGCCGTGCAGCAGGTGCTGGCGAACCAGGGCATCTCGCGCGGCATGCTCGGTGTCGAGGACGACCACCTCACCCCCGACCTGCGGTCCCGCGTCGCCGCGGTGCTGCCGGGAGTGACGTTCACCGACGTCGCCAAGGCCACGATGCGTCAGCGCATGGTGAAGTCGCCCGAGGAGATCGAACTGATCAAGCACGGCGCCCGGATCGGCGACCTCGGCGGCGAGGCCATCCGCGACGCCGTCACGGAGGGCGTCCCGGAGTACGAGGTGGCGATCGCCGGGTCGAACGCGATGATCCGGGAGATCGCGGCCACCTTCCCGCACGCCGAACTGCGCGACACGTGGGTGTGGTTCCAGTCGGGTATCAACACCGACGGTGCCCACAACTGGGCCACCAGCCGTCGCGTCGAGCGCGGAGACATCCTGTCGCTGAACTGTTTCCCGATGATCGCCGGCTACTACACGGCGCTCGAGCGCACGCTGTTCTACGGTGAGCCGTCGGCGGAACATCTGCGACTGTGGGAGGTCAACGTCAAGGTCCATCGCCGCGGCCTCGAGCTCATCAAGCCGGGCGCGGTCTGCAAGGACATCGCTGCCGAGCTGAACGAGATCTACGAGGCCGAGGGTCTGCTGCCGAACCGCACGTTCGGATACGGGCACTCCTTCGGCGTGCTCTCGCACTACTACGGGCGCGAGGCGGGCCTCGAGCTGCGCGAGGACATCGACACCGTCCTCGAACCCGGCATGGTCGTGTCGATGGAGCCGATGATCATGGTTCCCGAGGGAATGCCCGGTGCCGGTGGCTACCGTGAACACGACATCCTGGTCGTCGGCGAGGACGACGCGGAGAACATCACCCGGTTCCCGTTCGGACCCGAACACAACATCCTCGGCGTCTGACCGGTACGCCGACCCTGCCGCAGGTGTGGCAGGGTCGGCAGAGGTACAGCCGAGTCGAAGGAGCGCAGCGGACATGAGTGTGGACGACGTCGACCAACTCGGCGATCAGAACGGTGACACGAAGCCGTCGCCGTCGGTTCTGCTCAACGGGCTGCGCGTTCTGGAGGCGTTCTCGATCACCGAACCGGTGCTCGGTGTCACCGAGATCGCGCGGAAGGTCGATCTACACAAGAGCAGTGTGTCCCGGATGCTCGCGACCCTCGAGAAAGCGGGATACGTCGAACGGGAGGAGGGGACCGGGCGGTATCGGCTCGGTCTCGGCGTGATCGGCCTGGCCGGGCCGCTGCTGGCGAACCTCGATGTTCGGCGGGTGGCGCTGCCCGAACTCGAAGGCCTGACGCGCCGGACCGAGGAGACGAGTGCCCTGATGGTGTGGAACGGCCACGAATCCGTCGTCGTCGAACAGGTTCCGAGTCCCAAGCAGGTCAAGCACACGGCCGCGGTCGGCACCCGATACGACACGTATGCGAGTTCGTCGATCCAGGTCTTCCTGTCCGACATGCCGCGCGCCGAGGTGGAGCGGTTGTTCGAACGGCGGCTGCTGCTGGGGCCGGACGACGCGGACTCCGTGGGCGAGTACCTCGACGAACTGGGCGAGATCCGCGATCGCGGGTACGCCGTCAACGACGGCCGGACGTCGATCGAGGAGGTCGGCATCTCGGCGCCGGTCCACGACCACCGCGGCGTCCTCGTCGGCGCGGTGATGCTGTCCGCACCCCGTTTCCGGGTTCCCCACACCATGCTCGACTCGCTCGGCCGCACCGTCGCCGAGTCGGCCCGCACGGTGTCCGCGCGGCTCGGTGCACCTGCCGCGACGCGCGACTGACGACCGGATCTCCGGGTGTCCCCGGGGACTATCCTGGGTGGAGCGTGTCGGAGGTGGTGCAGGCGGATGGCGAACGACGATCCGTGGGCAACCCAGCGTCAGCCGGAGATCACGTCGGAGCTGGCAGCGGCAGGGTTCGACGATGCCGTGGAAATCGGCCGCGGCGGGTTCGGGGTCGTGTATCGCTGTCTGCAGGAAGATCTCGATCGCACGGTCGCCGTCAAAGTCCTGACGTCGAACCTCGATCCCGACAACGTGACGAGGTTCGTGCGGGAGCAACGGGCGATGGGCCGGACGTCCGGGCACCCGAACATCGTCGCGGTCTACCAGGTCGGGGTCACCCGGAGCGGTCGCCCGTTTCTCGTCATGCCGTACCACTCGTTCGGTTCTCTCGACGCGCAGATCCGTCGTTCGGGCCCTCTGGGGTGGCAGGAGGTGCTGCGTCTCGGGATCAAGATCTCCGGCGCCCTCGAGACCGCGCACCGCGGTGGGATGCTGCACCGCGACGTCAAACCGGCGAACATCCTGCTCACCGAATACGACGAACCGCAGTTGACCGACTTCGGCATCGCCCGCGTCTCGGGTGGATTCGAGACGACGGCAGGGTCGATCACCGGCTCCCCGGCGTTCACTGCGCCCGAGGTACTCGAAGGCAGGCCGCCGACGGTCGAGTCGGACGTCTACAGCCTCGGGTCCACCCTGTTCTGCGCGCTGACCGGTCACGCCGCGTACGAGCGCCGGAGCGGTGAACAGGTCGTCGGTCAGTTCCTGCGGATCTCCACGCAGGCGGTCCCCGACCTGCGGGACGCCGGAATCCCCGACGACGTGTGCAGCGCCGTCGAACATGCCATGGCCCGCGCGGTCGAGGACAGGCCGGGCGGCGCCGCCGACTTCGGCAACGAGCTCCGGGCGGTCGAGCGGCGCAACGGTGTGGTCGTCGACGACATGTACATCCCGATTCAGCGGGCGCCCGAGCAGCCGCACGATCATGCGGGCGAGTCCACCCCGTCCCGGCGCCCCGGGCTCCCGTACAACGTGCGGACGCCGCCGACCCCGCCCGCGCCGGTGACGAAGTTCCGCCCACCCACGACCACCCGGCAGCTCGTGCCTCGCCGCCGGCTGCTCGCCGCTTTGCACGCGGGACGGGACCGCAGGCTGACGCTCGTCCACGCGCCTGCCGGGTTCGGCAAGAGCAGTCTCGTCGCCCAGTGGCGCGACGACCTGGTCGAGGCCGGGACCGCGGTCGCGTGGCTGACCGTGGACCGGGACGACAACAACGTGGTGTGGTTCCTCTCCCATCTGGTCGAGGCGATCCGGCGGGTCCGCCCGGACGTCGTCACCGACCTGGGCAATCCCTGGAAGAGCACGGGGACGCGGTCGAACGGTTCGTCCTCACGTCGCTGATCAACCGGCTTCACGACAGCGCGGAGGCGCTCGTCGTCGTGATCGACGACTGGCATCGCATCTCCGACTCCGGGCCGATCGAGGCGATGACGTTCCTCCTCGACAACGGCTGTCACCACCTGAAGATCGTCGTCGCGAGCAGGAACAGGTCGGGGCTGCCCCTGAGCCGGATGCGGGTGCTCGACGAACTCAACGAAATAGCGTCCGAAGAACTGTGTTTCGACTTCGGTGAATCACAGAACTTCCTGGCGGACCGGGTGCAGGTTCCGCTGAAGGACACGGAGATCGAGCAACTCCGGGAATCGACCGACGGCTGGATCGCGGCACTGCAGTTGGCCTCGTTGTCGTTGCGGGAAGCCGGGAGTCCGGAGAACCTGATCGAACAGCTGCGGACGGGGACCGACGCCATCGGTGAGTATCTCGCCGAGAACGTGCTCGACGCCCTCGAGCCGGACATGCTCGACTTCATGCTCGCCACCTCGGTCCCCGACAAGGTGTGCGGCGACCTGGCGTCGGCGCTGGGCGGTGTGCGGGACGGGCAGGCGAGACTCGAGCAGGTCGCCGCCCGCGATCTGTTCCTCGGCAGGACGGGGGACGACCGTCAGTGGTATCGCTATCACCACCTGTTCGCCCAGATCCTCCATCAGCGCCTCGAGCGGGATCACCCCGGGCGCATCACCGATCTGCACCGCCGGGCGTACGACTGGTTCCGGGAGCGGCACCTGCTGGGCGAGGCCGTCGACCACATCCTCGCGGCCGGTGAACCGCAGCGAGCGGTGGAACTGCTCGAGGAGGACGACCTCTACCTCCTCGATCGGTCGCAGATGTCGACGCTGCTCGGCCTGATCGGAAAACTGCCCGCCGACCTGGTGGCCGCCAGCCCGCGGCTGCAGCTCACCATCGGATGGGCGAACTGCGAACTCCAGCGACTCGAACTCGCGCAGGCCGCCCGAACCCGCGCACTCGAGCAGATCGACGCCGGGGAGATGTCCGAGAGTCACGCCGCCCAGCTCCGGGTGGAAGCGGATGTCCTGCAGGCCGACATCGAGGCGACCGCCGACCGCATCGAGGGTGTGCGCGAGCTCGTCGCCGAATGCCTCGCCCGTCCCACGGAGTATCACCCCTTCGTGGTGTCGATGGCCGCTCTCATCGAGACGTTCGTGGACACGTGTGAATTCCGGTTCGAGGATGCGTACCGCAGGCAGAGCTGGGCGGCCCCGTACCACCGGCAGAACACGGGGCCGTACTCCGTCGCGTACGGATACTGTTTTGCCGGGCTCGCGAAATTCGAACAGCTCGACGTCGGCGGTGCGATGGAGCTGTACCGCAAGGCGTGCCGGCTGGTCCGGGAGGCGGAGAACACGCAGTCGCAGCATGCGCGGCTCACGCGCACGCTTCTCGCCGAAGTCCACTACGAGCAGGGCCGGATCGACGAAGCGGACGAGTTGCTCAACGAGACGTTCGACCCCGCCGCGCTCGGTGGCGCAGCGGATTTCATGATCCGGCACTACTGCCTCAGGGCGCGGATCATGGCGTTGCGTGGCGATCCCGGCGCCGCGGCACGACAGCTCGACGAGGGGGTTCGGACCGCGGAGACGTTCTCCCTGCCGCGTCTGCGGGCCGCCGTCGACAACGAGCGGGTGCGGATCGGGCTGCCGCTGGCGCCCGGGTTCGTGCCCGTCACGCGCGAGACCCGGCGTACCCCGACGGACGGGCTCGACCTGGCGACGGCGCAGCTCGAGGAAGAGGCGGCCATCATGTTGCTCGAGGCGCAGGGCGATTCGGCGGCCGCGGATCGGGCGTGCGAGTGGGCGAACGACTGGGTGCGGCAACTCGACGGCACCGGGCGGCGCCGGGCCGGGCTGCAGGCGATCCGGTTGCTGGTGTCGTGCCTATGGGCAGCCGGACGTCGTGACGAAGCGCAGGCGGCGCTTCTTCCCGCGGCCGTGGAGTGCGCTCGGCACGAACTGATCCGATTCCTACCCGACGGCGGCCCGAACGTCGTCGCAGCGCTGTCGGCGCTGCGGGAGAGCGGTCATCAGGGCCTACCGCGGACGTTCACCGATGCAGTGCTCGCGGCAGCCCACTAGCGCCCTCCGGTGAACAGAGGCGCCACGGTTCCAGCAGGGTTTCGTAGTGTGCCCTGGTGAAATCGTGTGTTCCGACGAGATCCGACACCGCGTGCGCAGCCGCCGCGTCGCGCACGGCGGTCGCGAGATCGGCACGCATCCGCTCGTCCTCGCGCAGGGTCACCCCGTCCATGTAGTGGCGTTCCCACGCGGCGTCCTGGGCGCGGTACCAGGACCTGATCCGGCCGGCTTCCGACGCCGCGTCTCGTGCGCAGATCCAGGCGCCGAGCCGCCGGCGGCCGTCGACGGCGCTGCTCGTGCGCGTCCGTGCTCCGAACCGTAGGTCGACGAATGCTGCCGCATCGACGGCGTGCCGCACGACGTCCTCCCAGTTCGGGCCGAAGGACTGTTCGCATTCGTCCTCGGTCACGGTGAACGAGTCGAGGGCGGACAGCGCGTCGTCCAGTACATCGGGGCGGAGAAGGTACGAGTCCGGCAGGGCGCTTCGGCTCACTAACTGGAATGCCACGAACGCGTCGCCGCGCACCGGCGCGCACTGCACGAGAACGTCGAGCACCGACAGCCGGGTCTCCGGCGCGTACGCGCCGCGCGCCGGAACCGGGTGCTGCCGGATGAAATGCGCGGCGCGGGCCGGGAGAAGTCGGAGTTCGTCTGTGATCATGTCAGCACTCGACGTAGTTGACGGGGACGTTGACGGCGAGACCACCGGTGGACGTCTCCTTGTACTTCGACAGCATGTCGGCGCCGGTCGAGCGCATCGTCTCGATCACCTGGTCCAGGCTGACGCGGTGGGTCCCGTCGCCGCGCAGGGCCATCCGGGCGGCGTTGATGGCCTTGCCTGCCGAGATCGCGTTCCTCTCGATGCACGGAATCTGGACGAGCCCTTCGATGGGATCGCAGGTGAGGCCGAGGCTGTGTTCCATGGCAATCTCCGCGGCGTTCTCCACCTGTTCCGGTGTGCCGCCGAGGATCTCGGCCAGTCCTGCCGCGGCCATCGACGCCGCCGAACCTACCTCGCCCTGGCAGCCGACTTCGGCGCCGGAGATCGACGCCCGCTCCTTGTAGAGGGATCCGACGGCGCCGGCCGCGAGGAGGAACCGGACCGCGGTCTCGTCGGGGTCGGCCCGGCCGGCGGGCGTGTAGTGGACGGCGTAGTGCAGGACGGCGGGGATGATGCCCGCGGCGCCGTTGGTGGGGGCGGTGACGATGCGCCCACCCGACGCGTTCTCCTCGTTGACCGCGAGCGCGACGAGGTTGACCCAGTCCTCCGCGAACGCGGGATCACGATGCGGGTCTTCCTGATCGAGCCGGAGGTACCAGTCCCGGGCGCGGCGCCGGACGCGCAGCGCACCGGGAAGGAGCCCGTCGCGGGAGATGCCGCGCCGCTCGCACTCGACCATGACGTCGCGGATGTGGAGCAGCCGGTCGCGGATCTCCGCGGCCGACCGGGTTTCGCTCTCGAACTCGAGCATGACCTGGCTGACGCGGTATCCGTGCCGCGCGCAGATGTCGAGGAGTTCCTTCGCGGACCCGAACGACGACCCGCTCGCCGGCGCCGGCCGGTGTTCCGTGCTCTCGGCTTCGGTGACCACGAACCCGCCACCGATCGAGAAGTACGTCTCCCGATGGATTTCCACGTTCCCGGCCGCATAGGCCGTCACCGTCATCCCGTTCGGGTGGAACGGCAGAATCGTCAGCGGATGAAGCACGATCTCGTCCTCGGCCAGCGCGATGGGGTGCGAACCGCCGAGCGCGATGCGCCGCGTGGTCCGCATCGCCTCGAGTCGCTGCTCCATTTCCTCGGTCTCGATCGCCTCGGGCCGATACCCCTCGAGGCCGAGCAGAACTGCGGACATCGTCCCGTGGCCGGCGCCGGTCGCCGCGAGCGAGCCGTACAGGTCGACGCGGACATCGGTGACGTCGTCGAACGCACCGAGCGTGCGCAGGTCGGACACGAAACGCGCGGCCGCGCGCATGGGTCCGACGGTATGCGAACTCGAGGGGCCGACACCGACGGAGAACAGGTCGAACACGCTGATGGTCATGGGATTACACCGCCTCACTGAGTTCGGTCGCGTACTGCGCGGGCGTGAGGAGTCCGTACGCGGACGATGTCGGCGAGGGCAGGACTGCGAACAGCCAGCCCCGGTGAAACGGGTCGTCCGCGACGAGTTGCGGATTCTCGGCGGCGTCGGCGTTCGTCATCGTGACGAGTCCGCTGATCGGCGCGTACACGGTGAGGGCGCTCCGCGCGGACGTCCACACCAGCGCGCAGGGGGCGCCTGCCTCGATCGTGCTGCGTACTGCCGGAAGGTCCAGCCGGACCACCTCGACGTCGTCGAGGGCGGTGTCGGTGACGCCGGCGCGGAGCGGAAAGTCGGAGAAGTGCTGTCCCGGTGCGAGGGCCACCCAGCTGTGCGTGGCCGTGAACCGTCGATCCGAGGGAATCTGTCGAGCTCTCATGCCTTTTCCTTTGACAGTCGGGCGTTGGGGTCGCGGACGTCTCACTGGTGATCAAACAGGTCGGATATTGATATATCAGTGTTGGTGATAACGGTAGGTCAGGTATCGAGGTGGGTCAAGAGGTGATCCGGGGAAGGGTTCGGAAGCGGAGCGGCTACGGCCGGAGGGTGGCGGGCAGCACGCCCTTGAGCGAACTCGTCACGGCCAGTGCCTCGGCGGCCAGGAGGTCGCTCGGCGTGAGGATCCGCTCGCGCATCACACCGCGGTCGAGCTGCCACGACCGCTCGACACCCGGCAGGCATCCCGACGACAGCGGCGGCGTCCACCAGACGCCGTCGATCCGGGCCGCGAGGTTCGCGATCGTGGTCTCGGTGACGTGCCCGAGTTCGTTGACGAGCACGACGTCGTCGGCATCGGGGTTGCGGCGACGCCGGCGGTCGTACCGCTCGCGGAGCGTCGTCTTGTGCCCGAGGAGGATGTCGAGGGAGTCGACGGGCTCGTCATCCAGGACGAGGGATACGCAGGCAGGCGCGACCGGGGGCGCGAAGACGTCCACGTCCACCTCGCCGTCGCGGTGCAGGCGCACCCGGACCCGGGCGGCTCCGGCGCACGACAGCTGGTGCGCGAGGTGGCGCCGGACCTCTCGTTCCCCGAATTCGTACCCGAGGACCGCCGCCGAATGGGCGAGACGCGACAGATGACGGTCGACATGCCGCAAGCCCGTGCGGGGATCGTGATACATCGTCTCCATCAGCTGAACGTCAGCTGTGTCGATCGTCGCGAGCCCCGCTGCGGCGGACACGGAAGTGTTCACAGGGCGGGATCTCGATTCGGCGCGTGACTGGAGTTGGCGGGACCACGATATACGAGCGCGCGGTATACCGATACCGCGTCCACGGTGGCGGCGACGTCATGGACGCGGAGGACGGCGGCGCCGTTCTGGGCGGCGATCATCGCGGCGGCCACCGAAGCGGCCTGGCGGTGGTCGACGTCGCGGCCGGTGATGGCTCCGAGCATGCCCTTCCTCGACAGGCCCGCCATGACCGGAAGTCCGATCTCGGTGATCTGCCGGAGTTCGGACAGCAGCCGGAGGTTGTGTGCCAGGGTCTTGCCGAATCCGAAGCCCGGATCGAGCAGGATGTGCTCACGCGGGATCCCGGCCGCGAGACACGACTCGAGGCGGGCGACGAGGAACCGTTGGACCTCGTGCACGACGTCCCGATATCGCGGTGCGTCCTGCATCGTCGCCGGATCCCCGAGCATGTGCATCAGGCAGACCGGGACCTGCAGGTCGGCGGCGGCCTGCAGGGCGCCGGGGAGCCGCAGGGCGCGAACGTCGTTGATCATCGACGCGCCGGCGGCGACCGCCTCGCGCATCACCTCGGGGCGTGAGGTGTCGACGGAGATGGGGACCGACGTGTGCCGGGCGAGGGCCTCGACCACGGGAACCACGCGCTCGATCTCGTCGGACACCGACGGTGGTGTCGATCCGGGCCGGGTCGATTCCCCGCCGACGTCGAGGAGATCGGCCCCCTCGGCGACGAGCGACAATCCGTGATCGACGGCCCGCGCGGGGTCGCGGTAGCGGCCGCCGTCCGAGAACGAATCCGGGGTCGCGTTGACGATTCCGCAGACCAGCGGAATGTCGCGTGCGAGCGCGCCGAGCAGTCGCTCGGCGCCGGCAGTCGGGGGCGCGTGCACTGTCGAGCGGTGGCGCATGGTGCGAACCTCCTTACCGAGACCGGCCCGGGGGACGCCGTCATGTCGTCCCCCGGGCCGAGAACTGTCGCGTTACACGGGATCGACGCCGAATTCCTCGGCGGCATCGATCAGCCACGCCGCGAGGTACCGGGCGAACGAGGCTCGCACCAGGATGCGGTAGTCGGTGCCGCTGTCGTCGAGCGCGATCAGCACGACACCGGCGAGACCGAGCATCGTCTGTACGGCCGATCCCGGACGGAACACGGTGGGGTGCAGGTCGATCGAGCAGCCCTTGGCGAGGATGTCGCGGGCGTGCGCTCCGGTGAGCCGGATCGTCGTGCGCTGCCCGGAGACGTCGATCGCCGCGCCGCCGTGCGGGGTCACCGCGGTGCGCAGCGTCCCCTCGAGCTCTTCGGGGGACTGGGATCGCGTGGTGATCAGCCATTCCTCCGGGCCGAGCCAGACCGCGGTGACCGCGCCGCTGTCCACGCGGGTCGACGGTGTCGTGGGCAGGTCCACACCGAGCGCGGCGCCCGCCGCCGCTCCACCGGGGCCGCTCGGGTCGACCCACAGGTCGACCATCGAGACGAACGGTTCCTCGGTGATGCGCACCGACTCGGGGAGCGCCGAGAACTTCTGGTCCCAGCCGTGCAGGGGGCTGAGCGGGACGAGGGTGTCAGCCATCGCGGCGTGCTCCTTCGGGATCGACGAGAACGGAACCGGTGACCTCGACGGCGACCAGACGGCCGTCCACCGGGACGTGCAGGGTGTCGCCGACTCGCGCTCGGCCGCCCTTGACGAGGGCGAGACCGAACGGGCGGCCGAGTTCGGCGCTGAGGTAGCTGGAGGTGACGTGCCCGAGCATCGGGACCGGCGCGGGTGGCAGGTTCCCGTCCAGTACCTCCTCGATGATCTGCGCACCCTCGGGCAGCACGGTCTGCTTGTCGAGCGGCAGCAGTCCGACGAACTGCTTGCGCAGCGGGTTCTGGTTCTCCTCCCGGCTGAAGGAGCGCTTGCCGACGAAGTCGACCTTCTTCTTCGACACCGCCCAGCTCATCCCGAGGTCCTGGGGGGTGACGGTGCCGTCGGTGTCCTGCCCGATGATCGGGTAGCCCTTCTCGGCGCGCAGGACGTGCATCGTCTCGGTGCCGTACGGGGTGATGTCGAACTTTTCCCCGGCGGCGATCAGGCGTGCCCAGACCGCGGGGGCGTGCCAGCCGCCCACGTTGACCTCGTAGGCGAGTTCGCCGGAGAAGCTGACCCGGGCCACCCGCACGTGCTGGTCGCCGAGGGCGGTGTCGCGCCAGGCCATGAACCCGAACGCGTCGTTGGTGACGTCGAGGTCGGGGAAGACCTCACCGATCACGTCACGGGATTTCGGTCCGACGACGGGGAAGGTGGCCCATTGTTCGGTGACGGAGGTGAGCCGGACCTGCAGGTGGGGCCATTCGGTCTGGAGCCATTCCTCCATCCAGTCGAGGATCTTCGCGGCGCCGCCGGTGGTGGTGAAGACCTGGTACCGGTCGTCGGCCAGGCGCATCACGGTGCCGTCGTCGATGACCATGCCGTCGACGCCGCACATGACGCCGTAGCGGACCATGCCGACCTTGAGGGTGCTCATCATGTTCGTGTAGAGCATGTCGAGCAGCACACCGGCGTCGGCGCCCTGCACGTCGATCTTGCCGAGGGTGGAGCCGTCGAGGATGCCGACACTGCGGCGGACGGCGGCGCATTCGCGCAGCACCGCCGCGTCCATGTCCTCCCCGGGCAGCGGGTAGTAGCGGGGACGCTTCCACTGGCCGACGTCCTCGAACACCGCGCCGCGGCCGACGTGCCAGTCGTGCAGGGCCGTCACCCGTTCGGGGTCGAAGAGGGCACCGCGACTGCGGCCGGCGAGGGCGGCGAACGCGACCGGGGTGTACGGGGGCCGGAACGTGGTGGTTCCGAGGGTCTCGATCGGGCGGCCGAGGAGTTCGGCGGTGATGCCGGAGGAGATGACACCCGACGTCTTGCCCTGGTCGTGGGCGGTGCCAATGGTCGTGTAGCGCTTGATGTGCTCCATCGACGTCATGCCGGCGCCGACCGCGCGGGCGAGGTCGGCAACCGTCGCGTCGCGTTGGACATCGACGAACTGGGTGTCCTGCCCCGCGGCGTCGGGGACCCGCCAGAGCACCAGGGGCTTCGTCGTCTCGGGTGCGGCGGAGGTGTCGGTGTCCGAACCGGGGGCGGGGGCGTCGAAGCCCAGCGCGCCCAGAATCTCCCGGCCCGCGCGCTCGCCGTCGTGCAGACACCCCGCCAGGTCGAAGATGCCGTTGGTGGAGCCGGCGACGGAGACGCCGTCGAGGGTCTCGCCGGGCACGAAGGCGCCGAGGTTCTCCTCGTAGCGGAGCTTGCCGCGGGCCTGCGAGAACAGGTGCACGGCCGGGTTCCAGCCGCCGCTGACGAGCAGTGCGTCGCAGGCGAGCGGGACCGCGGTGCCGGTGTCGTCGTCGCGGGAGGTGACGAGGGCGTGGCTGACCCGGCCGTTGCCGCGGGTGCCGCAGACGACGGATCCGGTGCGGACAGTGATGCCGCGCGCCTCGCACTCACGCTGCCAGCGGGCAGGGGCCTCGTCGCGGGCCTCGACGATCGCGTTGATGCGGACACCGGCGTCGCGCAGGTCGATCGCCGCCTCGTACGCGCTGTCGTTGGTGGTGAACACGACGGCCTGCTCGCCGACCTTGACGCCGTACCGGTGCAGGAAGGTGCGGGCGCCGTGCGCCAGCATGATGCCGGGGCGGTCGTTGTCGGTGAAGACGACGGGACGCTCGTGCGCTCCGGCGGCGACGAGGATGTGCCGGGCGCGGATCCGCCAGACACGCTGGCGGCTCAGGGCGGCCGGGGCCTGGCCACCGAGGTGGTCGGTGCGACGCTCCAGGGCGAGGACGAAGCCGTCGTCGTAGTTGCCGAACGCGGTGGTGCGCTGCAGGTGCAGCACGTCCGGGTAGGTTGCGAGTTCGGCGACCGCGGCCGTCACCCAGTCGAGGGCGGGGGCGCCGTCGATCAGATCCGTGCTGCCGAGGAGGTCACCGCCGGCTTCGCTCTGCTCGTCGACGAGGACGACACGCGCACCGGCCCGGGCCGCGGTCAGCGCGGCGGCGAGACCGGCCGGTCCGGCGCCGGCGACCAACAGGTCGGTGTGGACGTGCTTGGCGTCGTACTTCGCCGAATCGGCGATGGTCGCGAGACGTCCCTGACCGGGGATGCCGCGGGCGACGAGACCGTCGAACAACTCGATGGTGGTGGCGAGCAGCATCGGCTCGGGGAAGGGTTCCTCGATCTGTACGAGGCCGCCGGTGTCCTCGGCCCAGGCGGCGGTGATGCCGCGGGGGCGACCGAGTTTGATGCTGGTGGTGACCTGGTGGACGCCGTTCGCGAGCAGGGCCGAGCCGAGGGTGTCACCGGGGTGACCGGTCAATTCCCGGCCGTCGAACGTGAAGGTGTAGGAGGTGTCGCGGTCGAGGCGACCGCCCTGGCGGGTGCGGAAGGGTGCGTTCACGATATCGTCGGCTTCTGCTCGTCCAAGCGGTAGACGCTGTGGAATCGGTAGGTGGCAGTGTCTCGTACGGCGTTGAACCAGCGCCTGCAGCCGGCGCTGTGGTTCCACCGTTCGGCGAAAAGACCTTTCGGGTTCGCGCGGAAGAATACGAAGTGCGCCCATTCCTCGTCGGTCAGCGACTGCGGGTCTTCCGGGTACACGACGTGGGCTTCGCCGCCGTAGTGGAACTCGGTTTCCTCACGGGACCCGCACCACGGGCATTCGATGAGTTGCATTGTGGCTCCTGGTTAGTGGGCGACGGCGGCGGCGCCGTGCTCGTCGACGAGGGCGCCGGTGACGAACCGGTCGAGGCTGAACGGCGCGATGAACTCGTGCGGTTCGTCGTTCGCGATGGTGTCCGCCAGGCACCAGCCCAATCCCGGGGTGGCCTTGAATCCGCCGGTGCCCCAACCGCAGTTGAGATACACGTTGTCGTAGGGGGTGCGGCCGACGATCGGGGAGGCGTCGGGGCACACGTCGACGATGCCACCCCAGGTGCGCAGTAGATGCGCCCGGGCGAACACGGGGAACAATTCCACCGCGGCCGCCATCTGGCGTTCGATGATGTGGAACGCGCCGCGCTGGCCGTAGCCGTTGTAGGAGTCGACCCCGGCGCCCATCACCAGTTCGCCCTTGTGCGCCTGGGAGACGTACACGTGGATGGCGTTGGACATCACGATCGTCGGGTGCACCGGCTCGAGCAGCTCGGAGACCAGGGCCTGGAGCGGGTGGGACTGCACGGGGGTGCGGATGCCGAGCATGTCGGTGAGGGTGGAGGTGTGCCCGGCCGCGCAGAGCGCGACCTGCCCGGCGGCGATGTCGCCGCGGGTGGTGCGCACCCCGGTGACCTTGTTGCCGTCGGTCACGAAGCCGGTGACCTCGCAGTTCTGGATGATGTCGATGCCGGCCTCGTCGGCGCGGCGGGCGAATCCCCAGGCCACGTAGTCGTGCTTGGCGATGCCGGCCCGCGGCTGATAGGTGGCACCGAGCACCGGGTAGCGGATGTCGCTCGAGATGTTCACCAGCGGACACAGCTTCTTGACCTCGTCGGGTCCGACCCATTCGGCGTCGATGCCGTTGAGCTTGTTCGCCTCGACCCGGCGGACGCTGTCGCGGACATCCTGGAGGCTGTGTGCGAGGTTGAGGACGCCGCGCTGGCTGAACAGGATCGGGTAGTCGAGGTCGTCCTCGAGACCCTCCCACAACTTGAGGGCGTGCTCGTAGATCTTGGCGCTCTCGTCCCACAGGTAGTTCGAGCGGATCAGCGTGGTGTTGCGGGCCATGTTCCCGCCCGCGAGCCAGCCCTTCTCCAGGACGGCAACGTTGGTGATGCCGTGGTTCTTGGCGAGGTAGTGCGCGGTCGCGAGACCGTGCCCGCCGCCGCCGACGATCACGACGTCGTAGGACTTCTTCGGTTCCGGGTTACGCCACAGGAAATCGGGGTGGTCGGGCAGGTGCGCGCCGGGCGGCTGGGTGGCACTCATCAGTTCGCCTCCGTGAGGTCGGGGTAGAGCGGGAAAGCGGCGGCGAGGGCGTCGACCCGGGTGCGCAGGTCGTCGAGTCCGGCCTCGTCGGTGGCGGGGCGCAGCGCGTGGCTGATGATGTCGGCGACCTCGGTGAACGCGGCCTCGTCGAAACCGCGGGTGGCGAGAGCGGGGGTGCCGATCCGCACCCCGGAGGACACCATCGGCGGGCGGGGGTCGAACGGGACGGCGTTGCGGTTCACCGTGATTCCCACGCGGTGCAACCGGTCCTCGGCCTGCTTGCCGTCGAGTTCCGACTCGCGCAGGTCCACCAGGACGAGATGGACGTCGGTGCCGCCGGAGACGACGTTGATACCGGCGGACCGCGAATCTGCTTGCAGCAGGCGGTCGGCGAGGATCTTCGCGCCGGCCAGGGTGCGCTCCTGACGTTCGCGGAACTCGGGTTCAGCGGCGAGCTTGAACGAGACGGCCTTGCCTGCGATCACATGCTCGAGCGGGCCACCCTGCTGTCCGGGGAACACCGAGGAGTTGAACTTCTTCGCCAGCGCCGCGTCGTTGGTGAGGATCACGCCGCCGCGGGGCCCACCGAGGGTCTTGTGCGTCGTCGACGTCACCACGTGCGCGTGCGGGACGGGGGAGGGGTGCAGTCCGGCGGCGACCAATCCGGCGAAGTGCGCCATGTCGACCATCAGGTAGGCGCCGACCTCGTCGGCGATCGCACGGAACCGGGCGAAGTCGAGCTGGCGGGGGTACGCAGACCAGCCGGCCATGATCAGCTTGGGGCGGTGCTCGCGGGCGAGGCGCTCGACCTCGTCCATGTCGACGAGGTGGTCGTCCTCGCGGACGTGGTAGGCGGCGACGTCGTAGAGCTTGCCGGAGAAGTTCAGCTTCATCCCGTGCGTGAGGTGACCGCCGTGGGCGAGGTCCAGTCCGAGGATGCCGTCGCCGGGCTGCAGCAGCGCCGCCATCGCCGCGGCGTTGGCCTGCGCCCCCGAATGCGGTTGGACGTTCGCGAACTCGGCGCCGAACAGCGACTTCAGGCGGTCGATCGCGAGCTGCTCGATGACGTCGACGTGCTCGCAACCACCGTAGTAGCGGCGCCCGGGATAACCCTCGGCGTACTTGTTGGTCAGCACCGACCCCTGCGCCTGCATCACCGCGAGCGGGGCGAAGTTCTCACTGGCGATCATTTCCAGGGTGCCTTGCTGCCGCTCCAGTTCGGCCGCGATCGCCCGGTGCACGGCGGGATCGAGATCGGCGAGCGAATGAGTCAGCGTCGGGTTCGCTGCTGCCACCTCGGTGAGGTTTGCGGTGTCCACGGTCATGGTTCGCCTTTCTGGAAGGTCAGTTGAACTGGAACTGATATATCAACTGGAAAGTAGCGTAAGGTCAGTACCGGACAAAGGTCAATAGCTCCGGAGAATCAGGGAGACGGAACATGAGCCTGGCGCATTCATCGGTCGCGGACACGGCATCGAACGGCGGCACCAACGCCGACCGCGCGTACGAGATCGTGCGCGAACGCCTGGTCATGCTCGACATCCGGCCGGGCGAGCCGATCAACGACGACCGCCTCGCCGAGGAACTCGGCTTCGGCCGGACGCCCGTGCGGGAAGCGCTCAAGCGCCTCGAACGGGAGCGTCTCGTCATCGCCTACCCCCGTCGCGGCACGTTCGCCACCGCCGTCGACATGACCGACCTCGCCGACATCTCCGAGATCCGCAAGCAACTCGAACCCACGGCCGCCGCCCGGGCGGCGCGCACGGCGTCGCAGGACGCACGAGCGCGACTGTCCGCGCTCGCCGACGAGATCGCGGAGATCGACGACAGCGAGGACCCGCGCGACGTCCTGCGCAAGGACGTGCGGGTCCACCGCGAGATCTACCGGACGTCCGGCAATCCGCACCTCGAAGACATCCTCGTCAGCCTCGACGCCCACGCCACCCGCATCTGGTGCCTCTTCCTCGACCGTCTGCCGGACGTCGCCGCCCACGTCCGCGAGCACGTCGCCCTGCTCCGGGCGATCGTCGACGGGGACGAGGACACCGCGTCCGCGCTCACGTTGTCGCACGTCGCGGGGTTCGAGCGGGCCATCCGCGACCTGCTCTAGGCGCTTCGCGCCCGTGCGTGGTTAACGAGTCCCTGGACTCGTTAACCACGCACGGGCGGCGGAGCCGCCTCAGCTGAAGACGACCGTCCGATGGCCGTGCAGCAGGACTCGGTTCTCGCAGTGCCAGCGCACGGCCCGCGACAGCGCGAGGGCCTCGGCGTCCTGCCCGACCGTGGCGAGTCGCGCCGGGTCGAAGGAGTGGTCGATGCGGATGACTTCCTGCTCGATGATGGGCCCCTCGTCGAGGTCGGGTGTCACGTAGTGGGCGGTGGCGCCGACTTGCTTGACTCCGCGATCGAACGCCTGGTGGTAGGGCTTCGCGCCCTTGAAGCCGGGCAGGAACGAGTGGTGGATGTTGATCGCGCGTCCGCGCAGTGCGCGGCACGCGTCGTCCGACAGCACCTGCATGTACCGCGCGAGAACCACGAGATCCGCGTCGAACTCCTCGACGAGTTCGAGTAGCCGGGCCTCGGCCTGCGGCTTGGTGGCCGGTGTCACCGGGACGTGGACGAACGGCAGGCCGGCGGCCTCGGCCATCGGGCGCAGCACCTCGTGGTTGGAGACGACAGCGACGAGTTCGGCGCCGAGGTTGCCCGCGCGCCAGCGGAAGATGAGGTCGTTGAGGCAGTGGCCCATCTTGGAGACCATGACGATCACGCGGGGCTGGTCGCTGCCGTTGAAATTGAACGTCATGCCGAAGTTCGCGGCGACGCTGCCGAATTCCGCCGTGAGGCGTTCGATGTCGACATCTTCTGCCGACACGAACGACGTGCGGAGGAAGAACGCGTCGCTCCGGGTGTCGTCGAACTGTTGATGCTCGGCGATATCGCAGTTCTGCTCGAAGAGAAAGGAGCTGACTGCGTGAACGATCCCGGGACGCTGAGCGCAGCTGAGCGTCAGGGTGAAGGTCTGGGTCATGTGGGTCTCCTCGATGCCGGAATCAAATTGAGGTATTAGTCCGAGCAAACTGATATATCAGGATGGTCAATGCTATTTCAGGCGGGACGGGCGGTCAAGGGCTGGAGGCGGAAGTCAGACGCCGCTTCGGAATCCGGCGAGCACCGAGTCCGATCGGCTCTGGGCGTGCTGGGTGGTGGCGGCATCGACCGTGTGGGCGATCAGTAACGCGGTGGTCACCGGTCCCACCCCTCCGGGAACCGGGGTCAGCGCGCCCGCCCGACCGTCCACGGCCGCGGCATCGACGTCACCGAGCAGCCGGCCGTCGGCGGTCGCTGTGGTCCCCACGTCGATGACGACGGCGCCGTCGGCGACGTGGTCGGCGGTGATCAGTCCGGGAATGCCGACGGCGACGACGAGGATGTCGGCGTCACGGGTGCCGGCGATCAGATCGGTGGTGTGCCGGTGGCAGACGGTCACCGTCGCGTTGCGCTGCACCAGGAGGTGCGCAACGGGACTTCCGACCACCGTCGATCGACCGACCACCGCGGCGGTCCTGCCGTGCGGGGAGATTCCGTGGTGATCGAGCAGCGCGATCACGGCCTGTGCAGTGGCGGGTGCGAACGCGGGCAGGCGCGCGACGAGACGACCCAGGCTGACCGGGTTCGCGCCGTCGACGTCCTTGGCGGGGTTGATCGCCTCCCGGAGTGCGTCGAGGTCGGTGCCGTCCGGCAAGGGCGTCTGCAGGATGATTCCGTGGACGTCCGGGTCGTGGCCGAGTTCGACGAGCGTGCCGTGGATCTGCCCCGTCGTCGCCGACGCGCCGAGATCGACGATGTCGCACAGGATTCCGGTGCGCTTCGCGGCCGCCGCGATGGAGCGCACGTACCAGGCGGTCGATTCGTCGTCGGTGGCCAGCACGACCGCCAGCCTGGGCCGGATTCCGAGGTCGGTGAGAGCGGCGGCGGCGATGGACGCGTCGTTGCGGATGGAGGTGGCGAGTTCGGCGCCACCGAGGCTTCTGGTCATGAACTCAGCTGCTTTCGTACTCGTGTCGTGACGGCCTCGGCGCGCTCGACGATCGCGTCGACGCCGGCCAGGCATTCGGTGAGAGACCGGCGGGTGCCCGCATCGGTGATACCGGGCAGGTTCACCTCGATGTTGACCCGGGCGGTGGTGACGGCGGCGCGGGCGGCCTCGGCGGCGGCCGCGACGTCGCTGACGACGGTGGGGTTCGCCACCGGCAGCAGGACGTCGGCGAGTGCGACGACGTCGCCTGCCGCGACCACCACCTCGGCGGGCACCGCGGCCGCGCCGGCGAGTGCGGTCGCGATCGCCGACGTGCGGGCGCCCAATTCTTCCTCGGTTTCCCGGGGGAGACGGTAGGCGTCGATGACGGCGGTGAACGCCGCCATGTCGTCCTCGGCGAATTGCAGTGCCTTCTCGCGGAACGCATCTGCGGACGCGCAGATGCGTTCGACGAGCATCCCGTGGTCGGCGTACCTCTTGCCGGTGGTGTAGCGTGCGACCATCGACACCAGCGCGGCCGCCTGGCCGAGGTGGAGCGCGCCGGTCGCACCGCCGCCGGGCGCGGGAGTTCGATCGGCGAGCGAGTCCAGGAAGCCGGTGATCGTGTCGTTTCGGAAGGTCATGACCGGATCTTCTTCATCTCGGGGTCGACGAGCGGCTCGGCGACGACGGTGGCCGGGATGCGGCGTCCGAAGTACTCGATTTCCACCGCCGTGTCGACGGTCGCATTCGCCGGAAGCCAGGCGTAGGCGATCGGCGCCCCGACCGTGTGACCGAACGCGGCGCTCGTGACGTACCCGGCGGGCTGTCCGTCGACGAACACCGGCTCGTGGCCCAGGACCACCGACGTGCGGTCGTCGATCGTCAGGCACGCCAGGCGCCGTTCCACCGTCTCGTCGGAGATGCCGTCGAGCGCGTCACGCCCGCGGAAGTCGCCCTTCGGCAGTCGGACCGCGAAACCGAGACCGGCCTCGTACGGGTTGTGCTCGGTGGTCATGTCGGCGCCCCACGAGCGGTAGCCCTTCTCCATCCGCAGGCTGTTGAACGCGGCCCGGCCGGCGGCGATGACGTCGTGCTTCTGCCCCTCCGCCCACAGCAGATCCCACAGCCGCAGACCGTTGTCGGCGGACGTGTACAGCTCCCAGCCGAGTTCGCCGACGTACGACAGTCGCATCGCCGTGACGGGAACACCGCCGATGCGGACCTGCTTCGCGCGGAAGTACTTGAAGTTCTCGTTCGTGAAGTCGTCGGAACTCAGTGCCTGCACCAGATCCCGGGCGCGCGGACCCCACAACCCGATCCCGCACGTGCCGCCGGTGATGTCCCGGATCTGCACACTGCCGTCGTCCGGGGACTGGCGGCGGAAGTAGTCGAGATCGAGGTTGCCGTTGGCGCCGACCTGGAAGACGGTGTCGGACAGGCGCGTGACGGTGAGGTCGCTGCGGACGCCGCCCGCCTCGTCGAGCGCGAGCGTGTAGGTCACGGAACCGACGGACTTGTCCATCTTGCCGGTCGTCAGCCGATCGAGCAGGGCCAGCGCGCCGGCGCCGCTGATCTCGAGCCGCTTCAGCGGTGTCATGTCGTACATCGCCACCGACGTGCGGGTGCGCCAGGCCTCGGCCGCGGCGATGGGGGAGTGGAACATCGCCGCCCACGGCTCACGGGCCGGCGGCTGCCACTCGGCCGGAAGATCCTGCACCAGATGGGCGTTGGCCTCGAACCAGTGCGGGCGCTCCCAGCCGGAGCTCTCCAGGAACACGGCGCCGAGTTCCTTCTGACGAGCGTGGAAGGGACTCACCCGCAGGTCGCGGGGAGACTCCTTGGGCTGCAGCGGGTGCAGCACGTCGTAGATCTCGACGAAATTCTGCTGCGACGTCTCGCTGACATAGTCGGGTGCGAGCTGGATCTCCTCGAACCGGTGCACGTCGCAACCGTGCAGTTCGACCTCGGAGCGGCCGTCGACGAGCAGTTGCGCGACCGCCCGGCCGACACCGGCGGAGTGCGTCACCCACACTGCCTCGGCGATCCAGAACCCGGCGACGTCCGGCGACTCGCCGATGAGCGGTCCGCCGTCCGGGGTGAACGAGAAGACCCCGTTGAAACCGGCTTCCAGTTTCGCGGATTCGAGGCACGGCAACAGCAGCTTGGACTGCTCCCACGACGGCGCGAAATCCTCTTCCGTGAACGGCAGCATCGACGGCATGTCGGATGCGGAGACGTCGTCGCTCTCGTCCAGGTCGCGCAGGTTCACCGGCATCGGGCGGTGGGCGTACGTGCCGATGCCGAGACGGTCGACGTGCTCGCGGAAGTACAGATCCTGATCCTGATGGCGCAGGATCGGGAAACCCGCCTCGGCGAGTTCGGTGTTCCGTCCGACGAGTTCGGGGATCTGCTCGGTCTTCGCGTACTGGTGCGCCAGGGGCAGCAGGGGGACGTCCATGCCCACCATCGCGCCGATGTCGGGACCCCAGAAGCCCGCGCAGGACACCACGATGTCGGCGGGGATCACACCGTCCGCGGTGGCGACGCCGGTCACCTTGCCGCCGCTCTGTTCGATGCCGATCACCTTCGTCGAACCCTGGAACACGGCGCCGCGAGCCTCGGCGCGCCGGGCCAGCGCGACGACGACACGGGACGCCTTCGCGAGGCCGTCCGTTTCGACGTACAGCCCGCCGAGCACCCGCTTCTCGTCCAGTAGCGGGTGCAGCTTCGCGCACTCGGCCGGGTCGAGGACGGCGCCCTCGATGCCCCAGGACGTGGCCCAGCCCTGCTTGCGGTGCAGATCGGCGAGACGCTCGGGGGTGGTGGCCACCTCGAGCCCGCCGAGTTGGTTGAAGCACCATTCGCCGTCCACGTCGAGTCCGACGAACTTCTCGACCGTGTACCGGGCGAACTCCGTCATCGTCTTGGACGCGTTCGTCTGGAATACCAGGCCCGGTGCGTGTGACGTGGAGCCTCCGGTGAGCGGCAACGGTCCCTGGTCGAGAACCGTGATCCGATCCCAGCCGCGAGCGGTGAGCTCGTCGGCCAGATTCGCGCCGACGATGCCGGCTCCGATGATCACTACGCGCGGTGACCCCATGATGGTCCTCCTGGTTGGGTGGGTGCCTGTGTGTGGCGAAGTAGCGGGAGATTCGGTGTTCGGTGTGGGCTCGAACGGCGCCGGAGAGAACTGTGAATTACGGAACGGATCGGAGTGATCCGAACCAATATCGACAACTGATATATCAACACATTAGGTCCGAGAGAGTAAGGGGGTCAACCCCGAATCGCGGGAAATTCCACAATGATTGGTTGGGGAAATAGCAGCAATTCCGCGATCCACCGTGGAAATGCGCACAGTCCCGGACTGTGATGACGTGGAATCGGGTGTGGATGGAGGTAACCGTCGCACGGTGATGTCGCCTATCCTGAAGTCGCGATGACTGAATTGGACGATAACTCGAATGGAGATCGGAGCCGGCCGGCCGGCGCTGTGCAGTCAGTGGACCGCGCTCTGGCGGTACTCGAAATCCTGGCCAGGCTCGGCACCGCCGGCGTCACGGAAATCGCCGAGGAGCTGGGCGTCCACAAGTCGACCGCGTCGCGTCTCGTCGCTGTCCTGGATTCGCGGGGCTACGTCGCGCAATTGAAGAACCGGGGGAAGTTTCAGCTCGGGAATTCGATCGTCCGTCTGGCCCGCACCGCGTCGCCGGACGGCGATCTGGTGCGGCAGAGTCAGGAATTGTGTGCCGAACTGGCGGAAACTGTCGGTGAGAGCGTCAATGTGTCGATACTCGACGGTAATCGATCGGTGAGCATCGTCAAAGCGGACGGTCCGTCCGGCGTCGGCACCAGTACCTCGGTCGGTCAGAGCAGCCCGGCACATGCGACGGCGAGTGGAAAATTGTTGCTGACGGAATTGTCCGACAGTGAACTCGCGGAGCGCGTGGGAGAAACTCCGATTGCTCTCACGGCCAAAACTCTCACCGATGTGTCTGCGCTCGTGGAATCGTTGACAGCCATTCGCGAGCGGGGCTGGGCGGAGTCCGAGGAGGAACTCGAACTCGGGCTGAATGCGGTGTCCGTGCCGATCCGCGACTACACGTCGAAAATGATTGCGGCTCTGAGTGTGTCCGGCCCAGCCTACCGACTGCTGCCGGAACGGTTCGAGGACGTCGCACGCGCCGCGCTCGACACGTCCCAGCAGATCAGCAACCGCCTGGGCTACGCGGTCACGTAGCGCCGGCATCAGGCCCGCGACCTGGCGAGTTGCTTCTTGTACCGGGTGAACAGCCGGGGATTGTTCATCGCGAAGACGCCGACGGTGTCGCCGTCGCGGTCGTAGGTGGCCACGAACGTGCCGGTTCCGGGGTCGCCGTCGACGAAGCGGACCTCGTCGGTGCTGTGCCTCGTTCCGGCGAACTGCAGCATCTTGCCGTACTGGTGGGACCAGAAGTACGGGATCGCCGCGGGCCCGGACGGTGTGGCCATGATGGTGTCGGCCACGGTGGCTGCCTGGGCGACGGCGTTGCTCCAGTGCTCGCTCCGGTGATGGACCTGGTGGGTGTCGTCGAAAGTCCGT
Organism: Rhodococcus sp. T2V; assembly: GCF_029269925.1. NCBI lineage: Bacteria > Bacillati > Actinomycetota > Actinomycetes > Mycobacteriales > Nocardiaceae > Rhodococcus > Rhodococcus sp. T2V. Next base: position 95,528 of record NZ_JARJBD010000003.1, on the reverse strand, counting down.
GCGCAGTCGCCGATCGCGTACACCCCGGGGAGATTCGTGCGGCACGACGAGTCGGTGAGGAAGCCGTCGTCGATCATCAGTTCCGAGTCGCAGGCCCACTCGACGTTGGGGACGGCCCCGATTCCGACCACCACGACGTCCGCGGGCAGGACTGTTCCGTCCCTGAGCCGGACGGCTTCGACCGCGTCGTCGCCCAGCAGTGCGTCGACGACCGACCCGGTGAGAAGCCGGACTCCGTGTGCGGCGTGCTGTCCCGCGCAGATCGCCCCGAGCTCGATGCCGAGTGGACCGGCAAGGGGTGTCGGCGAGGCCTCGACGACCGTGACGTGCAGGCTCATTCCGGCCGCACTGGAGGCCACTTCCGCTCCGATGAAACCGGCTCCCACGATCACCAGATTCTGCGCGCGTGACAGCGAATCGCGCAGTGCGCGTGCGTCGTCGACGGATCTGAGCGTGTGGACGCCGGCGAGACCGAGGTGCCCGGGCAGGGTCCTGGCACGCGCGCCGGTCGCGACGACCACGGCATCGGCGTCGAGGTGGGACCCGTCGTCGAAGGTGACGCGGTGGAGCCCGTCGGGGGAGCAATCGAGGCCGGTGGCCGTGCTGTTCATCCGCCATTCGACGTCGAGGGTGTCGTCGTCGCTGTTCATCAACAGCAGGTCCTCGTCCGTCACCTCGCCGGTGAGGAATTCCTTGGACAGGGGTGGCCGGTCGTAGGGCAGGGACTCTTCACTGCCTGCCACGACGAGGCGGCCGGTGTATCCCTTCTCGCGCAGCGCGCGGACCGCCGACAGTCCGGCGAGTGAAGCACCCAGTACCACAATGGAATTCGGGACAGTATTCATCGGGTGTCGCCCTTCTGTTCGAGATGGAGCAGCACGGTGCCGTCGACGATCGACACGTCGTGGGTGCGGACTGCGATCTTGGCCGGCGGGCCTGACGGCACTCCGGTGCGGAGGTCGAAGCATGCCTCGTGGAGCGGGCACTCGACCGTGCAGTCCTCGACCCAGCCGTCGGCGAGGGAGGCGTCCTGATGGGTGCAGGTGTCGTCGATGGCGTACAGACCGTCGGAGGTGTGGAAGACGGAGATGGGAGCCATTCCCGGCGGCGTCACCGTGACTACTTCGCCCACGGGCAGGGTGATGAGTTCGCAGACGGCGAACGGTGTGGTGCCGGGGTGGATCACAACTGGGGAATCGTTATCGAGAATCACTCGATACCTCCGGATGCGTCGGGAAGGAGGGGCAAGTTGTGGAGCAGTTGTTGCGCTATGCGCGACGACTTGCAATCTGTGCAACACAATGCTCTCCGGTGTTGCCCCGCGGTGTCAAGCATTCGCGTGTAAAAACTGCGTTCCGGAAGTCGGTGGGCATAACCTCGGGGAATGAGTGAATCCGAGGCGACGGCATCGGCGGCCCAGGGCGCGGAAGGGAAGGCGAAGACCGTGCACGCCGTGGAACGTGCCATCGACGTGCTCGAGATCGTCGCGGCGGAGGGCCGGGTCGGTGCCACGGAGATCGCCGTCCGCCTCGGCGTGCACAAATCGACCGTCTCACGCCTGATCGCATCGCTGCAGCAACGCGGATTCGTCGAGGAAGCGGGCGTCCGCGGCAAATACCAGCTCGGATTCGCGGTAGTGCGATTGGCCGAGGCCACGGTCGCGCAGAGCGGCCTCGTCGAGGTCGCCCAGCCCGAGTGCGACCGCCTGGCCGACGCCTTCGGGGAGACGGTCAACCTGGCGGTGCTGGACGGTGCGGCGACGCTCAACGTGCTCGAGGCCCGCAGTGATCGCCACGTCGCGCTCCGCACGTGGGTGGGTCAGGTCACCCCGGCACACGCGACCGCGACCGGCAAGGTCCTGGTCTCAGAGATGACGTCGGGCCAGCTCCGCAGCAGGCTGGGCCCGCAATTGAGCGCGCTCACGCCCAACACGATCACCGACTTCCGTGCGTTCGACGTCGAACTCGAGCGCGTGCGGTCGCGGGGGTGGGCGTCCACGGCCGAGGAGCTCGAAGCGGGGCTCAATTCCATCGCCGTGCCGGTGCGAAGCAAGGTCACCAACCGGATCGTCGCGTCGATCTGCGTGTCCGGCCCGGAGTACCGGCTGGCGCCCGATCAGTTCGAGGCGGTGGCGCTCGAAATCGCCGACGCGGTGGCGCGGATCGAAGCGCAGCAATCCGTCGACGCGGGTGGCTGACGGCCCGGAAGTGGCTCTCCCTCAACGCAGGACGGACCGATAGTCCGGTTTGCCCGGGTTTCGGCGCCGCGTGGTTAACGCGGTGTTTCGGCCGTGTCGCGTCCGCGAAAGAACTGTCGAATGTGATGTTTGACACGTCCGCCGACGACGGTCTAAGTTGTCTAAATCGCATAGCGTTGCTGATGACGCAACAATGCTGACGCCGCGATGACTCGGCGGGAACAGCTGTCCGCTGTTCGAACGATCGTCGCGGATCGGGCACCCATGTCGTCACACTCGGCAACGACGCCCCTTGCGATCTGCGCCCCATTCGCACACAGACACCAGGTCACAGCCCCGACCGAACGCATCTTTCCCGTAACGAAAGAACGGTGACATCTATGTCCGCTCCGGACGTCCAAGCACCCGCCCCCGCGCCCGCCCCGGCACTGATCCCCACTCTGGGGGGTCGCTACTACACCGATCCCGACATTTTCGTGAGCGAGCAGGAGAACGTCTTCGAGGCGATGTGGTTCTGCGCCGCCCGCGCCGCTGATCTCGCCGACGCCGGCGCCTTCAAGAAGGTCACCGTCGGCCGGGAGAGCGTCCTCATCGTGCGCGGCCGGGACGGCGCCCTGCGGGCGTTCCTCAACATCTGCCGGCACCGCGGCGCCATGCTCTGCACGGAGGACGAAGGCCAGGTCCGGCGGAACCTGCAGTGCCCGTACCACGCGTGGACGTACGGACTCGACGGCAAACTGGTCGCCGCGCCGAACATGGCCGCGCTGCGCGACGAGACCGGAGCCGACATCGACCGGGTGCGGTACGGACTGGTGCCGGTCGCGCTGCGCGAGTGGCTCGGTTACGCCTGGGTGTGCCTCGCGGACGAGCCGCCGTCGTTCGAGGACGAGGTCATCGGTTCCGTCACCGAACGGCTCGGTGATCCGACCGCCATCGATCGGTACGGGATCGGAACCCTGGAACTCGGCCGCCGGATCACCTACGACGTCGCGGCCAACTGGAAGCTGATCATCGAGAACTTCATGGAGTGCTACCACTGCGCCACCATTCACCCGGAACTCACCGAGGTGCTTCCGGAGTTCGCGGACGGCCTTGCCGCACAGTACTTCGTGGGGCACGGTGCCGCCTTCGGCGACGAAGTCGAGGGCTTCACCATCGACGGCAGCGGCGGATTCGAGGCGTTGTCCGGCATCAGCGACGACCAGGACCGCAAGTACTACGCCATCACCGTCCGGCCGCAGGTGTTCGTGAACCTCGTGCCCGACCACGTCATCTTCCACCGCATGTACCCCATGTCCGCGGACCGCACCATCGTGGAATGCGACTGGCTGTACGCGCCGGACGTCACGGCGTCGGGACGCGACGTCTCCCGCTCGGTCGAACTGTTCCACCGCGTCAATCAGCAGGACTTCGACGCGTGCGAGCGGACGCAGCCGACGATGTCGTCGAAGGCCTACCGCGACGGGGGTGTGCTGGTACCCGCGGAGCATCACATCGGCGAATTCCACGACTGGTTACTGACCCGGCTGGGTGGGGACGCGCAATGACGTACGCCGGCGAGCAACCGAGGGTGATCGACCCTCCCGAAGTGCAGGCGCCGGAACCGGAGCGTCCGACACCCGCTCACACCCAGGCGCGGGGCGGTGTCGACAAGGTGGTGTTCGGCGCCGCGGCGGGAGTCGGGGTGGGCATCATCCTGTGGGGCCTGCTGGCGCCGGAGAACCTCGCGCTCGTGTCGAACGCGGCCCTCGGGTGGCTCGTCGCCGACATGGGGTGGTTGTTCATCACCGCGGCCACCGGGTTCGTCCTCTTCTCGCTGTTCCTGGCGTTTTCGCGGTACGGCCGGATTCCGCTCGGCAAGGACGGCGAGAAGCCGGAGTTCCGGACGGTCAGCTGGATCGCGATGATGTTCAGCGCCGGCATGGGGATCGGGCTGATGTTCTACGGCGTCGCCGAACCCCTCGCGCACATGGTGAGCCCGCCACCCGGGACCGACGGGACCGCCGGGTCGGCGATGGCCACGACGATGTACCACTGGGGGCTGCACCCGTGGGCGATCTACGCGGTGGTCGGATTGTCGATCGCCTACGGCTCCTACCGGCGGGGCCGCAAGCAACTCATCAGCTCTGCGTTCATCCCGCTCCTCGGCCGTCGCGCCGAGGGGGCGGCGGGCAAGGTGATCGACGTGCTCGCGATCATCGCGACGATGTTCGGCACCGCCGCGTCGCTCGGCCTCGGTGCCCTCCAGATCGGGTCCGGGCTCGAGATCATCGGCTGGATGGGCGAGGTCGGCACGTTCGCCCTGGTGGCCCTCGTCGGATTGCTGACGTTCGCGTTCGTCGCCTCGGCGGTGTCCGGCGTGGCGCGCGGAATCCACTGGTTGTCCAACATCAACATGGTGCTGGCCATCGTGCTGGCGGTCTTCGTGTTCGTCCTCGGCCCCACGGTGCTGATCCTCAATCTGCTGCCCACCACCATCGCCGACTACAGCGCGCAACTCGCGACGATGTCGGGTCGCACCGCCGCGAGTGCCGGCGACGACACCGCGTCGTGGCTGTCGTCGTGGACGATCTTCTACTGGGCGTGGTGGGTGTCGTGGACGCCGTTCGTCGGCATGTTCCTGGCCCGGATCAGCCGTGGCCGCACCATCCGGCAGTTCGTCGTCGGTGTGATCGTCATTCCCACCTCGGTCAGCCTCGTGTGGTTCGCGGTGTTCGGAGGTTCCGCCATCGGGGTGCAACGTGACGGCACCGATGTGGCGTCCCAGTCGTCGACCGAGGGGCAGTTGTTCGGAATGCTCGACCACCTGCCGCTCGCCGGTGTCTCCACCGTGCTGGTCATGGTGCTGGTGGCCCTGTTCTTCGTCTCCGGCGCCGACGCGGCATCGCTCGTGATGGGCACCCTGTCGGAGCGGGGGACCCGGCACCCGAGCAAACGGATCGTCGTGTTCTGGGGCACGCTCACCGGCGGCACCGCGGCGCTCATCCTCTGGACCGGCGGCTCGGACGCCCTTCAGGGGCTGCAGACGATGACGATCATCGCGGCCGCACCGTTCCTGCTGGTGATGATCGGACTGTGCGTCTCGCTGTATAGGGACGTCTCCCGTGATCCGCTCATCGTCGGCCCAACGAAAGAATCTGCACACGAAAGGGTTTCGGGCACACTATGAAGATGTCGGCGCTATCCGCTGATCTCGACGTCCAGAAATTGTTCGGCACGGTGAATTTCATCGCGGGGGAGTGGGTGGCTGCGACATCGGGGCGCACCCGCGACTGCATCGACCCGGCGACCGGGAACGTGATCGCCACCGTCGACGAGGCGTCGCCCCAGGACGCCGGGCGAGCAGTAAGGGCGGCCCGGGCGGCCTTCGACGCCGGGGACTGGCCGGAGACGCCGGTCGCCACGCGATCGTCGCTGCTGTCGCGTATCGCCGACCTCCTCGAGCGCGACAAGGAGGAACTGGCGCGCATCGAGACGGTCGACACCGGTAAGACGTTGGTGGAGAGTCGAATCGACATCGACGACGTCGTTTCCGTGTTCCGGTACTACGCTCGGCTGGCCCTCGCCTCGAGCGACCGGGTCGTCGACGTGGGTGACCCCGCCGTCGTCTCCCGCGTCGTCCGCGAACCGATCGGGGTCTGCGTCCTCATCGCGCCGTGGAACTACCCGCTGCTGCAGATCTCCTGGAAGGTGGCGCCGGCGTTGGCGGCCGGCTGCACGATGGTGCTCAAGCCCAGCGAAGTCACGCCGCTGAGCACGATCGCGTTCACCCGGCTGATCGAGGAGGCCGGTGTGCCCGCCGGAGTGGTCAACCTCGTGCAGGGCAGCGGCGCCGACCTCGGTCCCGCCCTCACCGACACCGGCGACGTGGACTTCATCTCGTTCACGGGTGGACTCGCCACCGGCACCACCATCCTGGAAACGGCCGCGAAGCACGTTACGAAGGTCGCCGTGGAACTCGGCGGCAAGAATCCGCACCTCGTCTTCGCGGACGCCGACTGGGAGTCGTCGGTAGACCAGGTGCTCACCGGTGTCTTCCTGCATTCGGGTCAGGTGTGCTCGGCCGGGACGCGGCTGATCGTCGAGGAGTCGATCGCCGACACCTTCGTCGCCGCCCTCGTCGCGCGTGCCGAGGCCATCCGCGTCGGCCCGGGACTCGACCCGGGCAGCGAGACCGGCCCCCTCGTGTCGGCGGCGCAACGCGACAAGATCGAAGCGTATGTGGCACTGGGCATCGCCGAGGGAGCGACGCTCCGGACGGGCGGCTCCCGGCCCGTCGATCCCGCGCTGGACGGCGGCAGCTACTACCTGCCCACCATCTTCGACCACTGCGACCGCACGATGCGGATCGTGCAGGAGGAAACGTTCGGGCCCATCCTCACCGTCGAGCGATTCACCACCGAGGAGGACGCGGTCCGGCTCGGCAACGACACCGAGTACGGCCTCGCCGCCGGGGTCCGGACGTCGGACGCCGCCCGCGGCGAGCGGGTGGTGCGCCGTCTGCGCCACGGAACGGTGTGGCTCAACGACTTCGGCTATTACACGGCGGCGGCGGAGTGGGGCGGATTCAAGAAGTCCGGCAACGGACGCGAACTCGGACCTGCCGGGCTCTCCGAATACCAGGAAGTCAAACACATCTGGAATAACACGACCTCACCTCTCGCGGGGTGGTTCACCGCGACCTGACGTGCACTCGGCAGGGCGCGCGAGCAGACCCCATCGACTTCTCAGGAAGTGATCGAATGACCAGACCCGACAACACGACCGGCGATCAGGACAGTGGACTCGAAAATTTCGGGTACAAGGAGTCCCTGGATCGCAGTATCGGCAAGTTCGCGAGTTTTGCCGCGGGCGTCAGTTACATTTCCATCCTGACCGGCACTTTCCAATTGTTCTACTTCGGTTTCGGCACTGCAGGCCCCGCATACCTGTGGTCGTGGCCGCTGGTGTTCCTCGGCCAGCTCTCGGTGGCACTGTGCTTCATGGAGCTGGCCGCCAAGTATCCGATCGCCGGTTCCGTGTACAACTGGGCGAAAACGCTCGGCAGCAGAGTGGTGGGGTGGTCGGCGGGCTGGCTGATGCTCACCGCGTCGATCGTCACCCTGTCGGCCGTTGTGCTGGCGCTGCAGCTCAATCTGCCGCGGCTGTGGAGCGGCTTCCAGATCGTGGGTGACGGCACCGGGGAACACGACTTCGCCACCAACGCCGTCATTCTCGGGACCGTGATGATCGGCTTCACCACCGTCGTCAACGCGCTCGGTGTCCGCCTCATGGCGATGATCAACAGCGCCGGGGTGTTCATCGAACTCATCGCGGCGGTGCTGATCGCGATCATCCTCGCCGCCAACGCGACCCGCGGCCCGCAGGTGTTCTTCTCCACCCACGGGTACGGCGCCGGCGAAAGTGGTGGATACCTCGGGGCGTTCCTGGTGGCCACTCTCGCGTCGGGATACGTGATGTACGGCTTCGACACCGCGAGCTCGCTGGGCGAGGAGACGGTGGAACCGCGCCGCACCGCCCCCAAGGCGATCCTCCGGGCGATCCTCGCCTCGTTCGTGATCGGCGGCGCGATCCTCGTCTTCGCCGTGATGGCGGCGCCCGACCTGGACGATCCGAAGATCGGCGCGTCCGACGGCAGCCTGCAGTACATCGTGGAGCAGGTGATGTGGGGCCCGCTGGGAACCATCTTCCTGATCTGCATCGTGATCGCCGTGACGGTGTGCTCGCTGGCGGTGCACACCGCAGCCATCCGGCTGACCTTCGCCATGGCCCGCGACAACGCACTCCCGTTCGGGGAGCGGCTCGCCCGCGTTCACCCGAAGACGCGGACACCCGTCGTGCCCGCGGTGACGATCGGAGTGGTGGCCGCGCTGATCCTGGTGGTCAACATCGGCCAACCGCACATCTTCACCGTGTTGACCTCGATCGCGATCATCATGATCTACCTCGCCTACCTGATGGTGACCGGCCCGATGCTGAAGCGGAGGCTGCGCGGCCAGTGGCCGCCGCGGGACCTGAAGGAGGGCGGCTACTTCACGATGGGCAGATGGGGTCTGCCCGTCAACATCGTCGCCGTGGTGTGGGGAATCGGCATGGCAGTCAACCTCGCCTGGCCGCGTGAAGCCGTCTACGGGGAGCCTTGGTACAACACGTGGGGCGCCTTCGTCTACATCGGCGTCATCCTCGGGCTCGGACTGCTCTGGTACCTCACCACCGGCCGGCACCACATCGGAACGTTGACGTCACACTGCGCGGCGGTGGTCACTCCCGCGCCAGAATCGGAACCGAACGACAAGGAGCTCGCCCGATGACCGACGGCGAATCGAAGAGCACTGCAGGGGAATTCGACTACGTGATCGCGGGTGGCGGCAGTGCGGGGTGCGTCCTCGCGGCCCGCCTGAGCGAGGACCCGTCGGTGACGGTGTGCCTGCTGGAGGCGGGACCGTCGGACGTCGGTGACCGCAACATCCTCGAGTTGTCGCAGTGGATGCACCTGCTGGACTCCGGGTACGACTGGGACTACCCGGTCGAGCCGCAGGAGCGGGGCAACAGCTTCATGCGGCACGCCAGGGCCAAGGTGCTCGGCGGCTGCTCGTCGCACAATTCGTGTATCGCGTTCTGGCCACCGGCCGAGGTGCTCGACGACTGGGAGGCGATGGGTGCGTCGGGGTGGGGTGCACGCGACATCCTGCCGTACGTCGGCCGGCTGGAGAACAACGACGCCCCCGGTGACGGCCACGGCCGCAGCGGTCCGGTGCGGCTGCGTGACGTCCCCCCGAACGATCCGTGCGGCCACGCGGTTCTCGACGCTGCCGCCGCGGTCGGCCTGCCGACCGTCGCGTTCAACCGCGGCAAGACGGTGCTGAACGGCGCGGGGTGGTTCCAGATCAACGCGTCCGAGGACGGCACCCGCATGTCGTCGTCGCACGCCTACCTGCACCCGATCCTCGGCACCCGCGCCAACCTCGAGGTCCGGACCGGCTGCTGGGTCAGCGAGATCCTGTTCGACGATCAGCAGGCGGCGACGGGCGTGCGCTACCAGCGTCCCGACCTCACCGGGTACGACACGGTGTCGGCCCGCCGCGAGGTGATCGTCACCGCGGGCGCCATCGACACCCCGAAGTTGCTGATGCTCTCGGGTATCGGTCCGGCGGCGCATCTCGCGGAGTTCGGCATTCCGGTCCGCGTCGATTCGCCCGGGGTCGGGCAGAACCTCGACGACCACGTGGAGGGTCTCGTGTTCTGGGAGGCGTCCCGGCCGATGGTCACCGAGTCGACTCAGTGGTGGGAGATCGGCCTGTTCGCCACCACCGAGGACGGGCTGAACCATCCGGACCTGATGATGCACTACGGCAGCGTGCCGTTCGACATGAACACCCTCCGGTGGGGCTACCCGACCACGGACAACGGATTCTGCCTGACACCGAACGTCACGCAGGGCCGTTCCCGCGGCACGGTGCGGCTGCGCTCGCGAGACTTCCGCGACCGCGCGAAGGTCGATCCCCGGTACTTCACCGACAGCGACGGTCACGACGACCGGGTGATGCTCTCCGGTGTGAGGCTGGCCCGCACGATCGCCGAGCAGAAGGCGCTGCGCGGGTGGATCGCCCGTGAACTGGCGCCGGGACCGGATGCGGTGACCGACGACGAGATCCTCGACTACATCCACAAGACCCACAACACGGTGTATCACCCGGCGGGCACGGCCTGCATGGGCGGCGTCGACGATCCGATGGCGGTGCTCGATCCGGAATTGCGGGTCAAGGGGGTGCGGGGACTCCGGGTTGTCGACGCGTCGGCGATGCCGAAACTGCCGCACGTCAACCCGAACATCACCGTCATGACGATGGCCGAGCGCTGTGCGGACCTGCTGCGCGGTCGCGCGGGGGCCGGGCTGCGGTCGGCGGCGTCTACGCTGTCCGAGGTCTGATCCGGGCATCGAGGGCCCCGGCGATCCTTCGCCAGATCTCGCTCGCGGGATCGATGACGGCGAAGTGATCGCCGGGGCCCTCGATCAGGGTGACGTCGTCGGGAGTCCCCGCTGCGGTCGCGTGGTATTCCCTGCTCATCTCCAGCAGATCCGGTTCGTCGCCCAGGGCGCACGCGACGAGTTGCGGGACGCCGAGCGGCAGCCGATGGAGCGGTGACGACCGCTCGTACGCCGCCCGGTCTTCGGCCCAGTGGCCGCCGACGGCGTTCGCCACCGCGCCCTCGCCGAGTCGGCGTTCGTCGGCGAGTCGCAGATTCAGCACCCCGGCGAGGCTGACCGCCAGCGCCGGATGCACCGCCGCCTCGTCGGCGACGGCATCGGCGGCGGCGCGCAGGGCGAGTTGTCCGCCGGCCGAGTGGCCGAGGATCACGACGCGCCCCGGATCAACGTCCGGGACGGACCCGGCGGCCTGCAGGGCGGCGGCGACATCGGACGTCATCGCTGCCCATCGGTCGTCGGCGGGGCGCCGGTACTCGACGTTCCACGTCACGTACCCGCGGGCCGTCAGGTCCACCGCCAGACCGTCCATCAGGTCGAACTCCCAACGGGGACGCCAATATCCGCCGTGGATCAGCACGGCGACGGGGAACGGTCCGTCGCCGTCCGGGACCCGCAGTTCGGCGCGCTGATCGGGGTCGTCGCCGTAATGGACGATCGTCCCCGGGTGGAAGCGGTGGTGGTACCAGGTGTCGACCGCGAATCGGAGTCCGTCGAGTCCGCGCCCGCGGATGTGGGCCCGGATGCCCTCGGAGGGGTCCGGCTCGCAGTCCCCGAAATCGACGCGGATCGCCCCACAGGCCGGTGCGGTGAACGAGGCGCCCGCGCCGGGCACGACGACGAACTCGCCCCGGCCCGCCGCCGTCTGCACGGCGCGCCGCAGATCCGCAGTGTCCGCGGCGAACGTCACCTCGCCGGTGAGGCCCCGCGCATCGAGCACCCGGCCGAGGAGTTCCGCGGCGGTTCCCCTGTGCGCGACGGTCCCGGGTGCGAAGACGACGTCGAGTCGGCGAGCGGATTCGGTCACCGGGTCACCGTACGTACCCGTGAGGACATCTGGCGAGGGCACGTGTGGGTGGTACTGACGATCCCTGGGTAGCGGGCGGCAACAGGTTTAGCGTGGAGAGCTATGGAACTTGGACTGCACATCGCCGACTTCACCTTTCCCGCCGGACCGTCGAACCTCTCCGACGACCTGCGCCGCATTGCCGTCACCGCCGAGGACGCGGGCTTCTCCAAGCTCAGCGTCATGGACCATCTCTGGCAGATCGAACCGGTAGGACCGATCGACACCGAGATGCTCGAGGCGTACACCACCCTCGGATTTCTCGCTGCCGTCACCGAGAAGGTGGACTTGCTGGCCTGGGTCACGGCCACGGTCTATCGCGAGCCGGGCCTCCTTGCCAAGGCCGTGAGCACGCTCGACGTCCTGTCGAAGGGTCGCGCGTACCTCGGGATCGGCGCCGCCTGGAACGAGGACGAGAGTGTCGGCCTCGGTCTCCACTTCCCGCCGACGGCCGAACGCTTCGAACGGCTCGAGGAGACACTGCAGATCTGCCTGCAGATGTGGAGCGAGAACGACGGACCGTTCGAGGGAAAGCACTACCAGCTCGGCCGCACCATGAACGTTCCGCAGCCCCTACGGCGCCCACACCCGCCCATCCTCATCGGCGGCGGGGGTGAGAAGAAGACGCTTCGGATGGTCGCGCAGTATGCACAGGCCTGCAATGTGTTCGGTGGACCCGAGGTCGCCCACAAACTGGACGTGCTGAGGGATCATTGCAGTGCGCTCGGTACCGACTACGACGCCATCGAGAAGACCGTGATGTTCCCGCTCGACCCGGGTGCGGACGGACAGAATGTGGACACCTTGCTCGGTCAGCTCGAGGACCTGTCGAAGCTCGGCATAACCCACGTCCACGGATGGGTGCCGCAGGTCGCGTCGATCACGCCCCTCGAGATCCTGGGCGACCGCGTCGTCCCGGTGATCGCGGACTGGTGAATCGCGTTCGCCGTCACCGACCGGACAGAGGTGTCGACGCAACACACCGTGCGCGGGAGCGTCGTCCCCGATGGGGTGAGGATTCGTGCACCTCGAGGTGCGGTTGGTAGTCCCTGTGTCAGCTGGTTGCCGGATGTGAGTGTGCCGAGGATTGCGATATCAGCGAATATCCCCGGCAGCGAGGTCAGCGAATGTACGACAACGGCGATGAGAACCAGCCCGATTCCGGCGGGGCGGGCCGCAGCGCGGCGCAGGGTCGCGCTGCGGATGCGGCGAGGATGCGCGTTGCCGTTGCCGTACTCCTCGGTGCCTCGGCCTGCACAGGACTGCTGTTGCCCCTGGTGTGGGGGCCGACGTCGAATGCGCCTGGACTCGCCGCGATCGTCGGCGACTCGTTCGTGCTCGCCGGGGTCGCCGTCGGTCTGTCGGTCGTCGCATGGGGTCTGGGTGTTCTGTGGACGCGAAGTGCCCGCGAGAAACTCCCCGAGGCGCCGGTGCGGTACGGACCCGTTCCCGGTCTCGGGCCTGCGCAGACCGAATACGTCGTGCGGAAGTGGATCGGCGACAGCGCGCCGACGGCGACACTGCTCCACCTGGCCGAGCAGTCGGTAGTCCGGCTCACGTTGGTCGACGACGGTCTGTGGCAGATCGAGGGGATCGGCACCCCACAACAGTGGAGGCAGATCGATCCCATTTCCCGGGTGTTGGCCGACTGCCTCGGAATCCGTTCGCCGGGTGGGGTATTCGTCGCCGACGGCTCGCCGACATCCGGCTACGCGGTAAGAGAGGGCATGCGCGCGATGTCCGACGCATGCCGATCGTGGGCGGCGCAGGATGACCTGCTCGTACCCTCGATCAGGACGTGGATCGGGCGGGCAATGACATGCTTGTGCACAGGTGTCGCCGCGCTCGGGTTCCTCGGCGTACTCGGTCCCACGATCCTCGGTGTTCCCTTCGTCGCGTTCGTCGCCGGCTCCCTCGGCGTGTTCGCGGCGGGAACGGGCCTTCGGCACACGCCGACGGGGCAGCACGTATCGGCGGCCGCCGCCGGGTTCGAACGCGTGCTGTCGGGCCGGTCGACGACGATCGGGTCAGCCGCGGTCCGTGAGTGCTTCCTCGCCGCCGTCCCCTACGCCTTCGCCTTCGGTGTCGCCGACCGGTGGTCGGCGCAGTACCGCCGCGTAACCGGACGGGCCGCCCCGCACCCCGACTGGTACCCGTCGCCCACGCTGTACGACGACGAGGCCGGCCTGCAGTGGGCGGCGAAGCCGCATAATTGAGGGTGCGAGGTGAGACCGGTGCGACAGACACCCTGGTTGGCGGCGACGGCATTCGTCGGGTCCGTTGCTGTCCTGCTCGCCGTCCACACCGGCGGCGGTGCGTCGAGCGAGCCCGACAGGGAAGCGACGCGCATGCTCGATCCCGCTGGACCGGTCCTCTTCGTCACTCCGCCGAGCGGGCAGCCGGGCGACCGCATCCAATATCACGCGACGAATCTTCCGACCTGCGGTGGACCGTGGTCGGTGGAGTTCGGCGATCGGGTCCTGGGCGAGACCCGTCAGGTCGGCAGCGTCGCGGACTTCCGCGCGACGGTGCCGAACCGCGGCAGTCGCGGTTTCCAGGTGGCCGGGCTGCGGTGCGTGCCGATCCCGTCGATGGTGGTGCAGACGACGTTCGAGGTACTCCCCGTGACACGCTCGTCGGAGCCGACCACCACCTTTTTGCTGCCGCCACCACCAGAGCTACCGACGCGGACGAAGAGACCCACACCGACGACCACCACCACCACGCTCACAGCTCCTGCTGACGCGGAGCGGTAGGTGCGGCGGTGACGACTCGTTGGCCTCGGCGGAGCCCTCAGACGGTGTAGTGCAGCAGGGAGACGCCGTTCCGGAAGCCACGGGCCTCGACCAGCTGGAGCCTCGGCGTCTCGTACCCATCGGGGAACAGCCTTCGTCCCCGACCCTGGACGACGGGGTATACGAACAGCCGGTACTCGTCGACCAGGCCGGACTCGATCAGGGCATGGGTCAGCGTGATGCTGCCCGTGACGACGATGTCGCGGCCCTCCTGCCCCTTCAGGGCCAGCACCTGGGCGATCCAGTCGCCCGTGAGCACGGTCGAGTTCCCCCATTCGGGGTCGGACATGGTCGAGGAGACGACGTACTTCTGAATCTGGTTCAGCTCATCGGTGATCCCGGTCTGGTCGTCGGTCTGTCGGGGCCAGTAACTGCGGAAGTCCTCGAACGTCTGCCGACCCAGCAACATGGCGTCCGCGCGCTCGGACTGCCGGTTGGTCGCCTCCAGCAACTCTGGATCCTGGTCCGCCGGGTCGAACCAGTCGCCGAGCATCTCGATCGAGCCGTCGAGGGTGATGTTCTGGGTGATCGCGAGTGTTCTCATACGAATACTGACACCGCCACGACCGCAAAATCATCGCCGGCCGGTCGCGGTCGGCAGTTTCGATGTCGTGGCCCGGTTCGAGCCGGGTGTGCCAACTGGCTGCCACCGCAAAGGGTGACTGCGGATTTCGCGGGCTGTCGGTGGTGGAGCCTGCGAGTACGCTGGCGCGGTCGAGAAGGAGAAAGGTTGTGCCCATGAGTGAGCCGTACGCAGTCGTCGGAGCGACGGGTGGTCAAGGAGGCGCTGTCGTCGATGCGCTGCTCGAGCGAGGGCGTGAGGTCCGAGCGCTCGTCCGTCGAAGCTCCTCTCGTTCGGAGGCGTTGCGCCTGCGAGGCGTCGACATCGCCGTGGCCGACATCACCGATCGGGCGGCGATCGCGTCTGCAGTCGACGGGTGTGCGGGCGTGTTCGCCATGACAACGCCTTTCGAGGACGGCCCGGAGGCGGAGATCGCTCAGGGCGCTGCGCTCGTCGGCGCATTCGGTGATTCCGGTGTTCCCCACATGGTGTTCTCTTCGGTGGCCGACGCGGACAAGAGCACCGGGGTGCCACATTTCGACACGAAGGCCGTGACCGAGGCGTTGCTGCGAGAATCTTCGGTCTCGTACACGATCGTCGGCCCGACCTACTTCTACGACAACCTGCTCGGGGGCCTCGACGGCATCCGCCACGGCCGGCTCGACCTGCCTCTGCCCGTCGATACCCCGCTGCAGCAGTTGTCGCGCCGAGACCTCGGTCGGTTCGTCGCCCTCGTGTTCGACGATCCGGACCGATTTGCCGGGACGAGAGTCGACCTGGCTTCGGATGATCCGACGCCACGTCGAATGGCCGAGGTGCTCGGTGAGGTGCTGGGCACACAGGTACATGCGCATTCGTCCGACGCGGACGCCATCGCATCGCCGGACATGCGCGCGATGTTCCGCTTCCTCACCGACACGGGGTACGACGCGAACATCGGCGAACTGCGCCGGCTCTATCCCGAGGTGGGCTGGCAGAGCTTCGCCGATTGGGCGGCCGAGTTGGCCTGAGGTCCGCGGCGAGCATCGGCACGTATTCGACGACTGTGGCGGTCGCCACGATTATGTAATATGGAGGTCGGAGCCCGGTACTCGAACACCAGCAGTGAGGACGGCCATGGGCGTGCAGGCCAACACCAGAGCCATCGAGAAAGAGATCGTCACCGATTTCAGCGAGCGGATGAGCTACGGCTCGTACCTGGACCTCGACACCCTGCTGAGCGCGCAGAAACCGGTGAGCAGGCCCGAGCATCACGACGAACTGCTGTTCATCATCCAGCACCAGACCACCGAACTCTGGCTGAAGCTCGTCCTGCACGAAACCCTCGCGGCCCGGGACGCATTCGATGCGGACGACATCGGCAGGGCGCTCAAATGCGTGGCGCGCGTCAAGCACATCCAGAAGACGCTGACCGAGCAGTGGTCGGTGCTGGCCACGCTGACGCCCACCGAGTACTCCGAGTTCCGGCAGTTCCTCGGCAATTCGTCCGGGTTCCAGTCCTATCAGTACCGCGCCGTCGAGTTCGTGCTCGGCAACAAGAACGCCGGGATGCTGACGGTGTTCGAGGCCGATCCCGCCGCCCACGAGCTGCTCGACCGGCTGCTCCGTGAGCCGAGTCTGTACGACGCGTTCTGGCAGTGCCTGTCGCGGCTGGGGTACGACGTGCCGGCATCCGCGCTGCACCGCGACGTGACCGCCGCCTACAGCCTGAACGACGACTTGATGCCGCTGATCAAGTTCGTGTACGAGAACTCCGAGGAGCACTGGGCCGTCTACGAGGCGTTCGAGGAGTTCGTCGACCTCGAGGAGAACTTTCAGCTGTGGCGGTTCCGCCACATGCGCACGGTGCTGCGGACCATCGGGATGAAGTCCGGAACGGGAGGATCCAGCGGTGTCGGGTTCCTGCAGAAGGCCCTCGAACTGACGTTCTTCCCGGAGCTGCTGGCCGTGCGCACCGAGATCGGACGACGATGACCGCGTCGACGGAGGTGCTGGCGGCCCGGGCCGCGGAACTCGACGACGCGGACCCGCTGCGCGCGTACCGCACCCTGTTCATCGGCGCCGACGACCCCGCGGTGCCTGCCTACCTCGACGGGAACTCGCTCGGCAGGCCCACCAAGGCGAGCGCCGAGCGCATCACCGCGTTCGTCACGCAGTCGTGGGGCGGCCGGCTGATCCGCGGGTGGGACGAGGAGTGGTACGAACTGCCGATCACGATCGGCGACACCCTCGCGCGGGTGTCGCTGGGCGCGGCCGCCGGGCAGACCACCATCGGCGACTCGACGACGGTCCTGCTGTACAAACTCGCGCGCGGTGCGCTCGCGTTGCGGCCGGGTCGCACCGAGATCGTCGTGGACCGCGACAACTTTCCGACGGACCGGTACGTGCTCGAGTCCATTGCCGGGGAACTCGGGCTCACGCTCCGGTGGATCGAGTCGGACACCCGGGGCGGCGTCACCGTCGACGACCTGAAGGCCGTGGTGTCCGAACACACCGCGCTCGTCGTTCTCAGCCACGTCGCGTACCGCTCGGGTTACCTGGTGGACGCGGCGAGGGCCGCCCGGGTGGTGCACGAGGCGGGCGGGCTCCTGCTGCTCGACCTGTGTCACTCCGTCGGGTCGGTTCCCCTCGAACTCGACGCGTGGGGGGTCGACCTGGCGGTCGGGTGCACGTACAAGTATTTGAACGGCGGACCCGGCTCACCGGCGTTCGCGTACGTCCGGGCCGACCACCAGCAGGACTTCGTGCAGCCGATCTGGGGCTGGATGGGGCGCCACGACCCGTTCGCGATGGCGCAGGGTTACGAGCCGGCGCCCGGCATCCGGCGCGTGATCAGCGGAACGCCGTCGGTACTCGGCATGATCGCACTGCAGGACACTCTGGACCTCCTGGGTGAGGTCGGGATGGACGCCGTCCGGGCCAAGTCGATCGCCCTGACCGAGTACGCACTCGACCTCGTGCGCGAGGTGCTGGTTCCGCTGGGCGTGGAGATCGGCTCGCCGGAGGATTCCGCCGAGCGGGGTGGTCACGTCATCATCGACCACCCGCGGTTCGAGGCAGTCGTTCAGCGACTGTGGACGAAGGGCGTCATCCCCGATTTCCGTGCCCCGCAGGGGTTGCGTCTCGGCCTGAGCCCGCTGAGCACGAGCTTCGGCGAGGTGTGCACAGGGATACTCGCGATCCGTGATGAACTCGCCGACTGAACCGGCGAGCGCGATCCTCGACGACTTCGATTCGCGACCCGGCAGCGCCACGTCGCTGATCCGAACCGTGCTCGGCGCGTACGTGCGCGACCTCGGCGGATGGGTGGCGATCGCCGACTTCGTGGAAGTGATGCAGGCGGTCGGTATCCCGCCCGAATCCACGCGCATCGCGGTGGCTCGGCTGAAGAAGAAGGGGGTGCTCCGACCGCGCGCCCGCGACGGCCGCAGCGGGTACGAGGTGACCGAGCAGGCCGAGTCGATGTTCACCCGCGGCGATCCGAGGATCTTCGGTTTCCGTCAGATGGCGGACACCGATCCGTGGCGGCTGATCTCGTTCACCATCCCCGAATCGCAGCGAGCGGCGCGGCACCAGTTGCGCAGGCGGCTGGGCTGGATCGGCTGCGGGACCGTGTCGCCGGGGCTGTGGATCGCCCCCGAATACCTCGCCCGCGAGGTCGGGGACATCGTCGACGCGCTGGGCCTGTCCGAGCACGTGACCACGTTCGTGTCGACGTCGGTGTTCGTCCCCGATTCGATGGGGGACGCGGCGGCTCGGTGGTGGGATCTGGGTGGAATCGCCGCGCGGCACCGCGACTTCCTGGACCGCCACCGCGCCGCTCTGTCCGCCGCGGGGGAGGTGTCGCCGCGCGACGCGTTCGTGCGTTTCGTGCCGCTGCTCGACGAATGGCGCATCATCCCGTACATCGACCCGGGCCTGCCTGCTGCGATGCTGCCCGCGGACTGGCCCGGCGCCGACAGCGTTCACCTGTTCGCGTCGGCGCGGGACCGCTACCTCGCCGGGAGCCGCGACTGGGTGCGGAGCGTGCAGTCGCGGCTCCCGGCCTGAGGGGGTCAGCCCAGGAATTCCTCGCCGATGTTCTTGGCCCACTCCTCGGCCTGATCCTTCGGGCGGATCGAGCTGGAGCCGTCGTGCCTGCCGTGCTCGCCGACCTGGACCGCGCCGAGGGCGATCAGCTTCTCGGCGATGATCTCGCCGCCGCGGTTGTACGTCTCCTCGTACACCTTGTCGCCGAGGCCGAACAGCGCGAACTGCATGCCGGTGAGGTCGGGTTCGTCCTCCTCGAGGCCCTCGAAGAAGGGTTCCGCGCCGGTGGGCAGCTCGCCCTCACCGTACGTGGAGCACACGATGACGTGGAAGTTCGCGGGGTCGAGATCACCCGCGTCGAACTCCATCATGTCGTACAGGGACGTGTCGCCGTAGTCGCCGAGCACGTCGGCGATGTTGTCGGCCACCAGCTCGGAGGTCCCGCCCTCGCTGCCGTACAGAATCACCACTGCCATTGTTCTTGCTCCTCGTGAGTTGCTGCCGACGTGGTCAGTACACGTCGCGCAGGTAGCGCTTTTCCTTCTTGAGCTTGGTCACGTAGTCGGCGGCCTGCTCGGTGGAAAGACTGCCATGAGTGGCGATGACGTCGTGCAGTGCCCGGTCGACGTCCTTCGCCATGCGGGTGGCGTCGCCGCACACGTAGAAGTGGCCGCCGTCCTCGAGCCAGGCGAACAACTCGGCGCCGTTCTCGATCATCCGGTTCTGCACGTAGATCTTCTCCGCCTGGTCGCGGGAGAAGGCGAGGTCGAGGCGGGTGAGCAGACCGCTGTCGCTCATCGCGGCGATCTCCTCCTCGTAGATGTAGTCCGACGCGCGGTGCTGGTCGCCGAAGAACAGCCAGTTGCGTCCCGACGCGCCCCGCGCCTGCCGCTCCTGCAGGAACGCACGGAACGGCGCGATACCGGTGCCGGGGCCGACCATGATCATCGGCGCGTCGTCGTCCGCGGGGACCCGGAACGACTTGTTCTTCGACACGAAGATGCCGCCGTTGCCGCCCTCGGCGATCCGATCGGCGAGGAAGGTGGAGCACACACCGCCGCGGTCGCGTCCGGCCGAGCTGTGGCGGACGCTGGCGACGGTCAGGTGCACGCTGCCCGGGTTGGCCAGCGGGCTGGAGGAGATGGAGTACGCCCGGTGCTGCAACGGCTTCAGCAGCCCGACGAACTCGTCCGCCGTCAGCGTCACCGACGGTTCGAGGAGCAGCAGGTCGAGCACGTCCTTGCCCCACAACCACGCGTCGAGGGCTTCCTTGTCGCCGTGCCGCAGCACGTGACTCAGCTCCTCGTCGCCTGCCCGCTTCTCGATCTCGTCCATGAATTCGTGGCTCGGCGTGGAGATCTCGTACCCGTGCAGCAGCAGGTCGCTGAACGGCCGCTCCTTGCCAGTGACGGCGGCATCCGCCGGGATGCCCAGCCGGGCGACGAGGGCGTCGACGAGGGCGGGATCGTTGATCGGCATCACGCCGAGCGCGTCACCGGCCTCGTAGTCGAGGCCGCTGTCGGCGAGCGCGAACTCGTAGTGGCGGATCTCCTTCGCGGACTCCTCGCTCGACAGCCGCCGGTTCACCGACAGCGTGGAACTGTAGGGGTTCTTGCGGTTCCACTGCGACCGTGTGCGGGCCGGTTTCGTCACCGGCTCGGCGACGTCGGCGACGGCGGACTCGCCGCGAATGCCCTCGACGGCCGCGAACAGCGGCAGCGTGTCGGCGACCCACGCGGCGGCGGCGTCCTCGTAGTCGACGTCGCAGTCGACGCGCGGCGTCACACGGTGCGCCCCGAGCTGCTCGAGCCTGGTGTCGATCATCTTGCCCGCCTGGCAGTACCCGTCGTACCCGGTGTCGCCGAGTGCGAGCACCGCGAAGTCCGTGGTCTCGAGCCGCGGTGCGGTTTCCGCGGCCAGCGCTTGCCAGAACAGTTCGGCGTTGTCCGGCATCTCACCCTCACCGTAGGTGGAGGTGACGACGAGGACGCGCTGCATCGCGGCGAGTGCGTCCGTGTCGACGTCGTCGAGGGCGCTCACGACCGGCGCGAAGCCGTGCGAACGTGCCGCGGCCGCAGCGTCTTCCGCGACACCCTCGGCGTTCCCGGTCTGGCTGCCGTACAGCACGTGCATGGCGGGCAGCTGACCACCCGCCGCCGTGGCCGGCGCGTCGGAGCCGCCGACGACCAGACGCGAGCTCATTCCGGCGAGAAAGCCGGTGAGCCAGATACGCTGGTCCTCGCTGAACGGGGCGTCCTGGGGGATGTAGGGCAATTTCATGAGGGCACCACGTCTTTCGTGGAGATGTCTCTCGTGGGGATCAGATCGGGGAGGGCGTGCTGCGCGAACAGCTCCTCGAAACCGGGCAGCCGGCCGATCTTGTCGACGTTCTTCGCATCCTGGTGCAGGATCCAGCCGTACGTGCCGGGGGCGTCGATGGACCGGACGTTGCGACGGCGCAGCGCATCCTTGTAGTCGGCGAGCCGCTTGGCCGCCACCATCACGGCCAGATCCTCGTCGCTGTAGTCCTTCAACGCTTCCCGTGCGTACCGCTGCAACCGCTGCATGAGGAAGAAGTCCTCGGTGAGCAGCAGGTTGCGGACGGCCTTGTCGACGGCCGGGTCGGACGGATCCGTGACACCAGGCAGCTTGGACAGCGCCATCTCCTGCGCCGCGTTCAGCACGGTGTAATTGTTCAGCAGCGCGAACATGGCCTCGGTGTCGGCCTCGCCGTAGCCGGGTACGGCGCCGTCCAGCACGGCGTGACCGTCCCGGTAGTCCAGCTTGAACTTGCGCACCTGGTGCGCGACCAGCGCGGCGGCCAGTTCGTCGGCCAGGTCCTTGCGGGGCTTGGCCTTCAGGATCTCGTCGCTGTCCTGGTACTGGAGCAGCGCGCGCGGCATGCCGTACACGAAGTGGTGCTGCTCGGTTTCCCAGTTCTCGAGCAGCCACGCCGCCTTGGCGGAGCCGGTGGCCTCGAGGTGCCACCCGAGCAGCACGTGCACGGCCTGACGGTGCAGGGCGGCGTGCTCGTCGTCGCCGGTGATCGAGCCGAGCAGAATGGAGTCGGCGCTGGCCTTGCCGGGCAACTTGTTCTCGGGGTCGTACTGGTAGACGAAGCCACCGCTCATGCCGTTGCCGACGCCCTTGCCGAAGCCGCCGAGGTTGAGGACGGCGCCGTTGGTCATGTACTCGCAGGCGAAGTCGCCGACGCCCTCGACTACCGCGGTGGCACCCGAATTGCGCACGGCGAAGCGGTCACCCGCCTGGCCCTCGACGAACGTGCGGCCACCGGTGGCGCCGAACAGTGCGAAGTTTCCGATCAGCACGTTGCCGCCGTGGCGGTCCGAACCGCCACCGGGGGAGCGGACGACGATGCTGCCGCCGTTCGCGCCCTTGCCGACGCCGTCGTTGGCGGTGCCGGTGTGGACCAGGGCCATGCCGTCGTTGCAGAACGCGCCGTACGACAGGCCCGCGGACCCGGACGTCGCGATCCGGACGCTGCCGTCGCGCAGGTAGCCGCGGCCGCGCTCGTCGCGGAGGACGGCGGGCAACGCGACGTCGGTGAGCTCGTGATTGAGCATCCGTTCGATGTCGACCGCCAGCTGGGCGCCGACGCTCTTGTTGCGGTTGCTCAGGTGCACGCCGTCGCCGAGTTCGACCGTGGCCTCGCCCTGCTCGACCAGCGCGGCACGCAGCTGCACGAGCCAGCCGTCGTCGAGCGTGTAGTCCTTCTCCAGGTACACAGGATCGCCGATGGTGACCTCGTCGACCACGGCGAGCATCGCGCGCAGGTCGAGCTGGCCGACGCTGGACGGGTGGTCCAGCAGCTGCAGCAGATCCGAGCGTCCCCGGGCCTCACGCAACGAGGACATACCCAGCTCGGCCAGCACCTCACGGGTCTCGTGCGCGATGTTGAGCAGGTACTGCGCCATCGCCCGCGGGTCGCCGTCGAACAGCTCGGGGTTGGTGGTCAGGCCGGCAGGGCACTTGATGTTGCAGTTCTTGGCCATGACGCACTTGAGCATCATCAGGGCGGTGGTGCCGAACTCGAAGCTGTCCGCGCCGAGCAGCGCCGACTTCACCACGTCGCTCGCCGTCTGGTGCGCGCCGGAACAGCGGAGCAGCACCTTCTGCCGCAAACCGTTGGCGCACAACGCCTGATGGACCTCGGCGACGCCGATCTCCGCCGAACGTCCGGCGTACTTGAGGCTCGTCACCGCGGCGGCACCGGTGCCGCCGGTGTTGCCGGCGACGTTGATGACGTCGGCTCCCGCCTTCGCGACACCCACCGCGATGGTGCCGATGCCCTCCGAGGACACGAGCTTGACGATGACGCGGACCCGCGCCGCCTTGCAGTCGTGGATCAGCTGCGCGAGGTCCTCGATGGAGTACGTGTCGTGATGCGGTGGGGGAGAGACGAGTTCGACGCCGGGGGTGCCGCCGCGCGCGGCCGCGATCTCGACGGTCACCTTGGGTGCGGGCAGCTGCCCGCCCTCGCCGGGCTTGGCGCCCTGCGCGATCTTGATCTCGAGTTCCTCGAGCATCGGGTCGGCGAGGTAGCCCGCCCACACACCGAAGCGGCCCGACGCGAACTGCTTGATCCGGGAACCGCGGATGGTGCCGTAACGGGAGATGTGCTCGCCGCCCTCACCACTGTTCGACATCCCGCCGACCATGTTGGTGCCGTGCGCGACGGCCTCGTGCGCGTTGGAATTCAGCGCGCCGTGGCTCATGGCGCCGGACGTGAGGAACGGGGTGATCTCGCTGGCCTTTTGCACCCGGTCGATCGGCAGGCTCGCCGGAGCGGTGCGCAGCAGCGACAGACATCGCAGCGCCTCACCGGATGTGCGCACCACGAGGGTGTCGCCGTCCACGCGGTGCTCGCGCAGGTCGTCGCCGAACCGCATCACCAGCGACTCGCCGAGCGCCGCGAGCACGGAGGCCTCGCCCGCATGGGGGCCGGTGAGCCGGAGCCGGAACCCGTCGTCGCCGACGGCCTCGGAGGCGAGTCCGCGCACCGCGAAGCTGTTGTTGCCCTTGCGGGAGAAGCGGCCCATCTGCTTGCGGAACTCCGCCGCCGTGGTGAGGAACGTGACGTCGGCGGGCAGATCCAGCACGTCGCGCAGCGCGGCGGGACGACGGGTCCGCTCGTCGGCCATCGTCCGCGCGAAGGCGCGGTAGCCGGGGGTGATCTCGAAGCGGTCGATCGCCTCGTGCGTCAGCGTCTGGAAACCGGCGTTGCGGTACGCGTCGTCGTCGAGACCGAACGCGTCCTCGAGCCGGTTCAGCGGCAGCAGTCGCAGTGACTCCGTGTGGTCCTGCGTGCCCGCCGTGTCGAACGCGATGGGCTCCTCGGTGAGGTCGACGAAGCCGCGCACGGCTGCCGTGCCGTACGAGTGGCCTGCGCCCTCCGCGCGCTCCTTGAACAGGCCGAGCAGCGGGACGTCCTTCTCCCCGGTGACCGACAGCGCGCGCTGATGCCAGTCCGCGACGGCCTGCGCGATGACGGCGAACCCGACACCGCCGACCGGGGTGTTCACGTTCGCGAAGTAGCGGCGCAGCACCCGATCGTCCGTGTCGAGGTAGTTGGGTTCGAAGAACTCGCCGCCGATGTAACTCTCGGCGGTGCACAGGCCGACCCGGCCCATCGTCTTCATCAGCGACTTCTCGGCGGCCTTCGCGAACCGCTTGAACGCCTGGTCGGCGTCGTCGGCGAACTTCTCCTCGGCGCGCAGACGGACGGCGAGGGGGTAGATCGCGGCCGCGCCGAAACCGAGGGCGGCGGCCACGTGGTGCGAGGACGAGATCTGACCGCTCTCGGCGACGACGGACACCCGCAGGCGCAGGCCCTCCTCGATCAGCCGCTGGTTGACCGCGGAGATCGCCACGATCATCGGCAGCGCGGCGCGGTCGGTGGCCACGTGCCGGTCGGTGAGGATCGCGATGCCGCCCTGCTCGCGGGCGAACGCCTCCACCTCGTCGCAGAGCCCGTCGACCGCGGCCTCGAGCGCCGCCGCGTTGGCGGCGGAGTCACCGTGCACCGGGGTGTACAGCATGGGGAACCGCTGCACCGGCGTCTCGGACTGCTTGCGGATCCGCAGCATGTCCATGTGGGTGAGGATCGGCGAGGGCACCACGATCTGCGGGGCCGACTGGGCGCCACTGTTCGGCTTGGCGCCCAGCGCGACGCGCAGTGTCATGCCGTCGGCCTCACGGATGCTGTCCAGCGACGGGTTGGTCACCTGCGCGAAACGCTGCGAGAAGTACTTGGCGACACCACCCTCCTGATCGGAGAGCGCGTTGATGGCGTTGCCGTAGCCCATCGCGGAGATCTTCTCCTGACCCGACGCGAGCATCGGGTCCATCATGAACTTGAAGCTTTCCTGGTTGTGCGAGTACGCGACGTAGCGCTGGGTGCGCTCGAGGTCGCCGTTGTAGCGCAACGGACCCGGCTCGGCCTCGACCTCGGGCAGCGCCTCGATGGTCCGGCGCGCTTCCGCGACGAGCGTCGGGTAGTCGTTGCGGGCGGCGAGCAGTTCGAGGGCTTCGTCGGTGGAGTACGAGCGACCCACGCGGTGGTCGAAGTACAGCATCCCGCCGGCCTCGATGCGTCCGCGGTGCAGCACGGTGTTGGGGTCGAAGTCGATCTGCCCGGCCTCCGACGTGACGCACAGGTACTCGTCCGTCTCCACCGAACGCAGCGGCCGCAGACCGAGCCGGTCGAGCCGGGCGCCGACGACGGTGCCGTCACCGAAGATCAGCGCGGCCGGGCCGTCGTTCTTCTCCTCGTACAGCGAGAAGTACTCGAGCATCGCCCGCACCTCGGGCGACAGCGTGGAATCGTTCTCCCACGCCGGCGGCATCATCGACACGACCGCGGTCACCAGGTCGAGACCGTCCTCCACGACGCGGCTCTGCAGCGTCTGGTCGAGGCGACAACTGTCGGACTGACCGTGCGGACGGACGATTTCCCGATTGCGGGCGCGGGCCAGCGCCGTCTCGGACAGCCGGTTCTTCTTGTCGGTGTTGAGCTCACCGTTGTGCGCCATCAGACGGAACGGCTGCGCCATCGTCGGATGCGGATCGGTGTTGGTGGAGAACCGGGTGTGGAAGTACAGCGTGTGGATGGCGTGCGCCGGGTCGACGAGGTCCTGGAAGTACGGCATCACCTCGTTCGAGTTGAGGCGGCCCTTGAGCACCTGGGTGCGCGCGCTGAGCGACAGCGGGTACAGCCCGGCCAGATCCGGCTGGGTGTACGCGACGGCCTCGATCGCGAGCAGGGCGTCGTGGATGCGGCGGTCGAACTCGGTCTCGTCGGCGCACGCGTCGGGCGCGGTGAACACCCACTGCCGGATCGGCAGCTGGTGCCGGATCGCGGCGGGCCGGAGCACGGTGGCGTCGACGGGCACGTCCCGCTCGAGCAGCACCCGGAACCCCTGCTCGGCGAGAGCCCGCTCGATGACGGCTTCCGCGTCGCCGTGGAACGCGACGTCGGTGGGGAGGAAGAAGTTGCCGACCCCGAAGCGGCCCGCCTCGAGGTCGCCGTCACCGGTCAGGGCCCGGAAGTATGGCACCGACAGGTCGACGCACACGCCGGCGCCGTCGCCGACACCCTCCGCGGACATGCCACCGCGGTGAGGAACGGCACACAGGGCCTCGTGGCCGCGGAGGAGGACGTCATGGGTCTGAATGCCGTCCTTGCGGGTAATGAAGCCCACACCGCAGCTGCTCTTGTCGAGCGTCCTGTCGTACAGGCCGGACTCGGTGGCACTCGTGTTCAACCGACTGTCTCCTCGCGATACTCGCCGAATTGGGGTCCGTGCTGGACGCACGGGTGGCGTCGGCGAGAGGATCACGGCAGAGAACCGGCCCCGTACCGATGCGCCGGTGAGGCAGACGTCGTTGTCTGAAATGCGGACTTTGGCATGTCCACGCGAAACCGCAGATTAGCGGAGGCTAAGTCGGATCTGCAAGCTGCTCGATTCGAGCGCGACGAGCGGTAGCAAATCCGCGCCCGGCGTGCAGGCCGAACGCGCAGTTGCGAACATCACACCTGGCCAGGCCGCAAAACGTGCATGTCCGAACGGCCGTTCGGACTGACTGGTCCGTAGATGCACAGCGATTGGCCGGACGCTGACGCTATTGCGTGTGCGGATGGCAATTCGGTGGGCGTCTGTGGGGTCTCGGCCACTCAGTCGGTGAGATCGATCCGGACCGTCAGAAGGTCGGTACCGACCGCGCGGACGGCGGTGCTGTTCATCCGGGGCAGCTGGGCCAGCCGCGCCCTCGTGTCGTCGTCGGGCAGCAGTGTCGCCGTGCCCGTGTGCCACCGACCGTGGATCCGCAGGCGAACGGCATTGTTCGCACGGATGTTGCGGATGTAGTTCGACTTCTCCCCGAACTCGGACACCAGCCAGAACTCGGTGCCCGTGCGCCGGCCGCCGATGGGCGTGACGCGGGGCTGCCCGCTCACCCGGCCGGTGGTCTCGAGGAGGGTCTGGCTCGACAGCCGCGCGGTGAGCGGGTTGGCGACGTGCCGCTGGAATTGCATGACGATCCGTCGTTTGATCGCGCTGAGGTCGGCCATGACGAGAGCCTTCCACGGGGGAAGGCTCTCGTCGAGCGTTCGCTACGCCGCGACGACCGTGTCGTCGTCCTGGAACGGGTCGCCGGTGCGCTCGGCGTTGTAGCGGGCTTCGTCGAGGATGCCCTCCCGCTTGGCGACGATGGTGGGGACGAGCGCCTGACCGGTGACATTCACCGCGGTGCGGCCCATGTCGACGATCGGCTCGACCGCGAGCAGCAGACCGACACCGGCGAGGGGGAGCCCCAGCGTCGACAGCGTGAGCGTCAGCATGACCGTGGCTCCGGTGGTGCCCGCGGTGGCGGCGGAACCGATGACCGACACGACGACGATCAGGAGGTAGTCGGTGAACGACAAAGGCACACCGTAGAACTCGGCGACGAAGATCGCTGCGATCGCCGGGTAGATCGCGGCGCAGCCGTCCATCTTGGTGGTCGACCCGAGCGGCACGGCGAACGACGCGTACTCGCGGGGGACGCCGAGATTGCGTTCGGTGACCCGCTCGGTGAGGGGCAGGGTGCCGATCGACGACCGCGACACGAAGCCGAGTTGTGTTGCGGGCCACACGCCGGAGTAGAAGGCGCGCACCGACAGTCCGTGCGCGCGGATCAGGACGGGGTAGACGACGAAGAACACGATGGC
The DNA here is from genome assembly GCF_029269925.1 of Rhodococcus sp. T2V. NCBI lineage: Bacteria > Bacillati > Actinomycetota > Actinomycetes > Mycobacteriales > Nocardiaceae > Rhodococcus > Rhodococcus sp. T2V. The sequence goes on along the minus strand of NZ_JARJBD010000003.1, from coordinate 67,663 downwards.
CAGGCCGACGTACACGGCGGCGGTGAACCAGCCGAGCGAGCCGATGGCGTCCCAGCCGTACGTGGCGACGGCGTTCGCGATCAGTGCCGCGGTCCCGATCGGCGCGAGACGGATGATCCACCACAGCACCTTCTGCACGATGGCGAGGAGTGATGCGTTGAACTGCAGGAACGGTTCGGCTTTCGCCCCGACCTTCAGGGCGGCGATGCCGATCGCGGCCGCGACGACGAGCAGTTGCAGCACGTTGAAGCTCAGCGACGTGCTGGCCGCGCCCTCGGCGACGGTGGTCTTCGCGTTCAGTCCGAGGAAGTTGCTGGGGACCAGTCCGGTGACGAACGCCCACCACGAACCGGTGGTGCCGGGCGCCTTTTCGGTGGCGGCGCTGACGCCGGTGCGGGCTCCGGGCTGGGTGATCGACCCGACGACGATCCCGATGATCACGGCGACGAACGCGGTGATCGCGAACCACAGCAGCGTCTGCACGGCCAGGCGGGCGGCGTTGGCCACCTCGCGCAGGTTGGCGATCGAGCTGACGATGGCCGTGAACACCAGCGGAATCACCGCGACGGTAAGCAATTTCACATAACTCGAACCGATGGTGTGGACGGTTCCGACGAGCCAGTTCTCGTTGCCGTCGGCGGCGACGGGCATGGCGCGGGCGACGAGACCGAGGACGACGCCGACGACGAGTCCGGTGACGATCTGGGGGCCGAACGACGTGGCCCACTGGGGGAGTCGGCGCCGAGAGGTGGTCTCGGCGCGCGTGGACAGCGCGGGGCTGGGCATGGGTGTGCCTTTCGCATGGGGCCGTGAGACTGCGCCCGGTGGGGCGGTGACGGCGAGAGAGAGTCCTGAGTGATGCGGTGCGTCAGCGCGAGCGCGGACAGATGGCACTCGCCTGCAGGCGGAGGTCGACGTAACGCCGAGAGGTCAGGAGCAACACTGCCGGAACATTACTCCCGGTGGTGGCGGGAGTTTTACCCCGGTTCCGCCTCGTCCGGATACCAGCGTGCGTAGACGTCCGGGTGGGCGCGGGTGCGGCTCTTCCACGCGTTCTCGCCGTACGTGTTGTAGAGCGGGTTCGACGGGTCGTCCTCGATTCCGCGGGCTCGCGCGGCGAGATGCGGTGGCAGGGTGATCACCGGGACCGTGGCGTCGAGAGCGGGATTGAGGAAGTACGGGACCGACAATCGCTCGGGCGCGCCGGCGGGCGTGAGCACCCGATGCCGGGTGGCCCGGAGGTAGCCACCGGTCGCGACCTCGAGCAGTTCGCCGATGTTCACGACGAACGACCCCGCCCGCGCGGGCGCGTCGATCCAGTCGTCGTCCTCGGTCTCCACCTGCAGTCCCGACGACCCCGGCTCGAGGAGCAGCATCGTCAGCACACCCGAGTCCTTGTGGGCGCCCACCCCCTGCTCGCCGGTGTGGTCCGCGCTCGGCCGCGCCGGGTAGCGGACCACCTTGATCAGGGTGGCGGGGGCGTACGCGAACGCGTCGTCGAAGATCGCCGGGTCGGCGTCGAGCGACGCGGCCCAGTGGCGCAGCAGTCGCATGCCGACGTCGGCGAACGCGGCGTCGAGCGCCTCGATCGTCTTCTCCAGGTCGGGAAGGTCGCCGGGCCACTGATTGGGACCCTGCAGGCGCAGGTAGTCCACGGCGCCGGGGATCGGTGGCCGTTCCGGCCCGATGTCGATCTGCTCGCGCCAGTCGGTCTCACCGTTGGTCAGCTCGCCGCCGAGGCGGTTGTAGCCGCGGAAGTGCGGGCTGTTCAGCATCGCGATGGACTGTTTGGAGTCCTCGGGCAGTGCGAAGAACTCCCGTGCGACCGTGAACACGCGGTCGAGCAACTCCCGGTCCACGCCGTGCCCGTCGAGGTAGAAGAAGCCCACGTGGTGGGTGATTTCCCGCAACCGCTCCCGCCCGGCCGGTGTGTCCAGTTCGGCGAGATCCACGATGGGGAGCATTCCTCCACGGTATCCCCGGGGCGCTGCCGTGTCAGGCGTCTCGGCGGCGCTCGAGCAGGACGCTGTCGTGCCAGGTGCCGTCGATCTGCGCGAGTCGCTCCCGTACGCCGACCGTCCGGTAGCCGACGGCGTGGTGCAGGGCGACCGAGCCGGTGTTGACCGCCAGCACCGAGGCCTGCAGCGTCCACAGTCCGGCGAAGTCGGCCTCGTCGATGAGCCGCCGCATCAGTGCGGTGCCGACACCTTCCCCGCGAAATTCCCGGGCGGTGTACACGGAATTCTCGGCGACGCCGCGGAAGCAGCGTCGCGAGGATATGGGGGAGAGGGCGGCCCACCCGGCCACCGTCCCCGACACCTCGGCCACCCACCGGTGCCCGTCCAGCCAGCGTGTGTCCAGCTCCGACCTGGTCGGGGTCACCGTCTCGAACGTGGCCCGTCGCGTCGCGATCCCCTCGGAGTAGATCCGGAGCACCGCCTCCCAGTCGGCCGCGGCGAGCCGGCGTACCGTGATCGCCTCCATCGTGGAGGTGTTGCCATGAAGTGCTGTGGTACAACGCAATCGCGGATCTGGTTCCGGAGGGACGGGGGCGAACATGGCGCCAGCTTAGCGGCTCGACGGGCCGGTGTGGGGTGCCACGTTTCGGGGCGGATGCACCGCCGGGCGCCGCGGGTGCGCCGACAGGTACGTTCGCCCGCGCGTCACCGCAGCCGGATCCACGTCGTCTTCAGCCCGGTGTACTTGTCCATCGCGTGCAGGGACAGATCGCGTCCGAAACCGGACTGTTTGAACCCGCCGAACGGCGTCTGCGCGCTGATGGCGTCGACGGTGTTGACCGAGACGGTGCCCGCCCGCAGCGCGGAGGAGACGCGGTGGGCCCGGTTCAGGTTCTCCGTCCACACCGACGCCGCCAGCCCGTAGATGCTGTCGTTGGCCATGCGGACGGCGTCGGACTCGTCGGTGAACGTCTGGACGGTGAGGACCGGTCCGAACACCTCCTGCGTCACCACCTCGGCGGCCTCGGCGACGTCGCCGAGGATCGTCGGTTCGAGGAAGCATCCGCGGCCGTCGACGGTGGTCCGGTTGCCGCCCAGCAACACCCGGCTGTCGGGGCGGGCGCGCTCGATGACACCGGCGACCGTCCGGGTGTGTTTCTCGTCGACGATGGCACCGAGCGTGGACCCGGGATCGAGCGGGTTGCCCGGCCGGATCGACGACGCCCGGCGGACGAGGGCGTCGGTGACCTGATCGGCGACCGACTCCTGCACCAGCAACCGGGAGTTGGCGGAGCACACCGCCCCCTGGTTGTAGAAGGCGCCGAACACGGCCTTCTCGACGGCCTCGTCGAGATCGGCGTCGGCGAACACGAGATTCGGGCTCTTGCCGCCGCATTCGAGCCAGACCTGCTTCAGATTCGAGTCCGCCGCGTACCGGAGGAACCTCTTCCCGGTCTCGGTGGAGCCGGTGAAGGCGACGACGTCGACGTCGGGATGCAGGCCGAGCGAGGCGCCGGCGGCGGCGCCGAGCCCGGGAAGAACGCCCAGGACGCCGTCCGGCAGGCCCGCCTCGGCCGCGAGTTCGGCCAGGCGCAGCACCGACAGCGGGGCCTGCTCGGCGGGTTTGACGACGACGCTGTTTCCTGCGGCGAGAGCGGGCGCCAGCTTCCACACCGCCAGATCGAGCGGAAAGTTCCACGGCACCACGGCGGCGACGACACCGAGCGGTTCGCGGGAGACGAGCGCGAGACTTCCCGGATCGGTGGGCGCGATCTCCCCACCGATCTTGTCGAGGGCCTCGGCGTAGAACGTGAAAAGCGCAGCGGCCGAGGGGACGTCGACGGTCAGCGCCTCCACCACGAGCTTGCCCATGTCGAGGGAATCGAGCAGGGCGAGCTCGTGGCGGTGCTCGAGGATCAGCTCGGCGAGCCGGAGCAGGACCCGTTTGCGGTGGGACGCCGGGCTGCGCGACCAGATACCCGAGTCGAACGCCTCCCGCGCGGACCGGACCGCCGCGTCGACGTCGGGGGCGTCCGCGGCGGACACCCGGGCGAGCAGTTCACCGGTCGCCGGGTTGATCGAATCGAACGTCTCGTCCGATTTCGCGGGACGGAACGCGCCGTCGACGAACAGTTCGCGGCGCGGCGTGATGGTCGCGGCGAGTGCTGTCCAGTCGTCGAGTGTGGTCGGATCAGGCATCGTCATCCTCGTGCTCGAAAGTGGTGGTCAGGGAACGTAGATGGCGAACTGTTTGAGCAGCGGTTCGTCGACGCGGTACTCCCCGCGCCACCCCCTGGTCAGGGTGAACGCGTCGCCGGGGCCGAAGGTGTGGGCGATGCCGTCGTCCGCCGTCAACGTCACGGAGCCCTCCAGGACCCGGGTGTACTCGTCGCCCGGGTAGGACTCGATGAACTCGCGGTAAGGCTCGGCGCGCCACGAGCCGACGGTGAACTTCTCGTCGCCGCTGCTCAGGTGGACCATTTCGTGTTCCTGCGGATCGCCCGCCCGGAGCGTCTCCGCGGTGACGTAGGCGCTGGGGGTCATCGCCGCGACGTTCTCGGCGTCGGTGGGGATCGGGTGTACTCCGGTCATCGCGGTGTTCCTCAATTCTGTGCGTTGGCGAACGGGGGGATCGTCAGTGTGCTGACGGGTTCGATCGACAGGCCGGTGACTTCCCGGCGGAAGGCGACGGGGCCCGGCGCGGGCGGTTCGTCGAGTTCCTCGGCATACCGGTGCCCGGACCAGACGGCCGCTGCGATGGTGGACGGCGCCCAGGCGTCGCCGATGCCGCGGACGCTGCGCAGGTCGGCGGCGGCCCACTCGGATTCGCGCGACTGCAGGTCGTGGAACAGTCCGTCGTGCGGGAGCCGGGCGGTGACGAGGACGACGCCGTCCGCGTCGAAGAACTGTTCGTCGCCGGTGAACGCGCACACCGTGCGGACACCTTCGGGGGTGATCGCGGTGACGGCGCGGTTCACCTGAACGTGGACCCCGGCCTTGATGATTCGCTTGCGGATCCGGACCACTTCCATGGTGTTCGTCGTCCACTGCGACACGTGCGCGGCCGGAGTGATCAGGGTGACGTCGAACCCCTCCTTCGCCAGGAGTTCGGCGACGACCGCCCCGAGGTAGTAGTGGTCGTCGTCGAAGAGCACGACCTTGTTGCCCGCGGGTCGCAGCCCCGCCATCACGTCGTCCGGTGTGAGGACGTCGGCGTGGTCGTCGACGGGCACGGCGTGGGTGTGCCACCGGCCGACGCCGTCGCGGCGCCAACTCGAACCGGTGGCGACGACCACGTGGTGGAAGTCGTTGTCGATGACGTCGTCGGCGGTCATCTCGCTCTCCATGAACACGTCGACGTTGGACAACGTGCGAAGTTGCTGCTGCCGGTAGTCCACCACCCGGATCCAGGCGGACAGTCCGGGCAACTTCGACTCCCGGGTCACCCGGCCACCGAGTTGCCTCCCGGCCTCGGCGAGGCTCACGGCGTAACCGCGTTGCCCGAGGGCACGTGCGGCCTCGAGTCCGGCGGGACCCGCACCGACCACGAGCACGTTCGACTCGCTCGACCGGACCTTGATCCGCTCCGGGTGCCACCCGCGGCGGAACTCCTCGCCCATCGTCGGATTCTGGGTGCAGCGGATCGGAGACATCGTGAAGTCACCGGACACGCAGATGTTGCAGCCGATGCATTCGCGGATGTCCTCGAGGTTCCCCTCCTCGATCTTGCGGGGGAGGTACGGGTCGGCGATCGACGGGCGGGCCGCCCCGATGAAGTCGAGGATGCCGCTCTTGACCTGGTGCAGCATCGTGTCGGGCGAGGTGAAACGGCCGACACCGACGACGGGTTTGGTGGTGAGTTGCTTCAGTCCCCGAACGTACGGTTCCTGCTCCGCCTCGGGTCCGAACCGCGAGGTGACGGAGTCGTCCTCCCAGCTGCCGAGCACGAAGTCCCACAGGTCCGGGGTCTCGCCGAGCAGGCCGATCACGTCCTCGATCTCGCTGCGGGTGATGCCCTCGTCGCCGAGGAGTTCGTCGACGGAGATGCGGCACGCGACCGCGGCCGTGCCGTCGGCGACCTCGCGGGAATCCTCGAGGATCTCGCGGAGCAGGCGCACGCGGTTGGTGAGGCTGCCGCCGTACTCGTCGGTCCGGTTGTTGTAGCGACGGGACAGAAAGTGGTGCAGGCCGCCGATCGCGTGCCCGGCGTACACGTAGACGATGTCGTATTCGGCCTTCAGCGACCGGCGCACGGCCTCCTTGTGCCAGTGCCGCAGGTCGGCGATGTCCGACTTGGTCATCGCCCTGGCCTGGACCGGGTCGTAGTTCCAGGAGACGACCGGCAGATTCTGCGGGCCGAGCGGGGTCTCGCGGCTGATCAGGTTGGGGCTGTTCAGGCCGTTGTGGGCGAGTTCGATGCCTGCGAGGGAGCCGCCCTCGTGGATCTTCTCGGAGATCCTGGTGAGGGCGGGCAGGTCCTGGTCGTCCCACAGGCGCAGTTCGATGAACGGGCCGATGTCCGAGGTGGGGTGGATCTCGACCTGCTCGGTGCAGACGACCGCCCAGCCGCCCTCGGCCTTGACTCGCCGCATGTAGGCCTCGCCGGTGGGGTCGCGGTAGCCCATGCCGTTGCAGTGGGGGACCTGGAAGAACCGGTTGCGGGCGGTGACCGGTCCGATCTCGACCGGTTCGAACAGGATGTCGTATCGCGGATCACGCACGGTGGGTTCCTGACTGGAGACGGAAAGTGGGGTCGCTGTGGGTGGCCTGCGCACTCGGCCGGCCGGCCGTTCCACTGTCGCCGAGACGGCGATTCTTTGCGATCTGTCTCAAATAATTGTCGATCGAGTAGGGAAAGTCCAGGCTCGGTCGGCAAAATTCCGATCCAGTCGCTACTTGTTTATTGATGAAGTTCATCAATAATGGTGGTCATGGCACGTCCGAAGAGGCAGGGAGTCCGGCGCAGTGAGATGGTCACGGCGGCCACCACCGCGATCACCAAGCGGGGCATGACCGGGCTGCGCATCAAGGACGTCGCGGAGGAGGCGGGCCTGTCGGCGGGTCTGGTCAGCTACTACTACCCGTCACTCGAGGACCTGCTCGTCGAGGTGCACGAGCACGCGGTCGACCGGTTCTACCGGCGCAGGCACGACGCCGTGCAGGATCTCGCCGATCCGGTCGAGCGGCTGCGCACCACGGTGCGGCTGGGCATCCCCGATGCCGCCGACGATCCGCTGTGTACGGTCCTCTACGAACTGCACCTCCACGCGAGCCGCAACGCGACGCACTCCGCGCTGCTGTCGACGCTGTTCGACCTGGAGGTGTCGCTGTACAGCACGGTGCTCGAGATCGGCCGGTCCCAGGGTGTGTTCACGCCGTCGATGCCCACCGAGGAGATCGCCCGCACCGCGGTGAGCCTCGAGGACGCCTACGGCCTGCACATCATCGCGCGGAACCGGCGCATCGAGCCGTGGACCGCGCGGAACAGCGTCCTTCGCTACCTCGGCGCCGTGCTGTCGTGCTCGATCGCCGAGTTCACCGCGGACTAGCCGCAGGGATTCACCGGAGCCTTGGCATCTGCAGAACTGATGCACTACCCCGGATCTTTGTGCTGTACAGATTTGCGAGGTGCGGACGAGAGTAGTGACCGGCATCACTGCAACGTTGCCGCCGAAGACCGACACCGTTCCGGCCGAAACACGGTAACGCGCAAGCGCATTCCTATCGACTCCAGCAACGAGGTGCACCGATGAGTGACAACACCCCCACCGCCCTGGCGGACGAACAGACACGACACCTGAAGAAGTCCCTCGGCCGTTTCGACATCGTCTTCCTCATCGTCGCGGCGGTGGTGTCGGTCGAGGTTCTCGGTCAGGTCTCCACGTTCGGCGCGGAGACCTTCACCTGGGCACTGGTTCTCGCGGTGTTCTTCCTGCTGCCGTACGGCCTGATCTTCGCCGAGATCGGCAGCACGTTCACCGGTGAGGGCGGCGTCTACGTGTGGGTCCGGCGGGCGTTCGGCCGGCCGCTCGCGGCCCTCGCGTCGCTGCTGACGTGGGTGACCCAGCCCGTGTGGGTCGGAGGGTCGATGGCGTTCATTGCCGCCGAGACCTGGAACCACTACGTCACCGCGTTCGAGGAGGGGTCGGTGACGGACTACCTGTTCAAGCTCGTCTTCATCTGGCTGACGGTGCTCGCGGCCGTGGTGAGTCTCGCACGGGGCAAATGGATTCCGACGGTCGGCGCGTTCCTGAAGATCGTCTTCCTGCTGTTCTTCCTCGTCACCACCGGGATCTATGCCGCGAAGAACGGTTTCGCCGGCATCTCCGCCGGCGACTTCAGTCCCACCCTCACCGGGCTCCTCGGGGTGACGCCGCTGCTGCTGTTCTCCTACCTCGGTTTCGAATCCGGAAACAGCGCCGCCGGCGAGATGAAGAACCCCGCCCGCGACGTCCCGATCTCGATCGCCCGCGCCTGCGGCATCGCCGCCGCGTCCTACCTGCTGCCGATCTTCGCGATCCTCCTGGTGGTGCCCGCCGACGACATCACCGGTGTCGGCGGCCTCCTCGAGGCGGTCGCGACCGTGTACAGCGTGTACGGACCCGCCGCGCCCGCCATGCTGACCGTGACCGGGGTGATCTTCGCCGTGATCCTGATGACCCAGGGGGCGGCGTGGATGATCATCAGCGACCGCATGCAGGCGATGGCCGCGGCCGACGGCGCCTTCTTCGGCGGGTTCTTCGGCCGATTCCATCCCCGCCTCGGAACGCCGGTGCGCGTCAACTTCCTGTCCGGAGTCGTCGCCACCGTCTTCATGATCGCGGCGATGCAGATCACCGGGTCCGGCGGTTCCATCTTCGCGGTGGTGCTGACGATCTCGATCTCGACGTTCCTGCTCAGCTACCTGATCGTCATCCCGTCCGCGGTCCGGCTGCGCACCCGGTTCCCGGACGTCGCGCGGCCCTTCCGGGTGCCCACCGGGAACGTCGGCTTCCGCGTCCTCGGCTCCCTCTGCTTCGCCTGGGTGCTGCTCGGTTCCTGGGTGGCGGTGTTCCCCGGCACGCTGGAATCGGTGTTCGGCCTGGACTACGACTTCGCGGAGATCTGGGGCGTGAGCCAGGGGACGTTCGAACTGTTCACCCTCGGAACGCTGGCCGTGCTCGCGCTCCTCGGCGCGGTCGGCTACGTGCGGGGCGCGTCGGTGCGGTCCGCGACCGGCCCGCGCACCGCGCGGGAGGACGGCCCCGGCTCGGAGCCGGACCCCGGCCTCGTGAAGGCCGACGTCCGCTGAGGGCGTCGCGGCCACCCCGGGTGCCGTGGGTGGCTCCCCGGTCGGAGACCTGCGATCCTGGTGGCCTCAGATCCCGAGGAGAGCGCATGCAACGACGACCCGACGTGACGTTCACCCAGCTCAGGTATTTCGTCGAGGCCGCGAACTTCTCCAGCATGACGAAGGCCGCCGACGAACTGATGGTCGCGCAGTCGGCGGTCTCGTCGGCGATCTCCCAACTCGAGCACCAGATCGGCACCCAGCTGTTCATCCGGCAACGGTCCCGCGGGCTCGTTCTCACGGCGGCGGGGGAGGAGATGCTCCGCGACACCCGCAGCGTCCTCGCCCATCTCGGGGAGGTCCTCGACGCGGCGCGCGGCCACGAGGACAACGTCCGGGGAACGGTGCGCCTGGCCTGCTTCGTCACCCTCACCCCGTTCATCCTCCCGACGCTCATCTCGGATCTGCGCGATCAGCACCCCGACCTGGAGGTCGAGGTCGTCGAGACCCAGGCGGAGGCGGTGCGGGCGGCGTTGCGGAACGGCACCGCGGAACTGGCCCTCACCTACGACCTCGCGCTGGGCGAAGACATGGAGACGGAGACGCTGGGCGTCGCCAGGCCACACGTCGTCCTGCCGCCGGACCACCGGCTGGCCGGCCACGATGCGATCGCGCTCGCCGACCTCGAGGGCGAACCGATGGTGCTGCTGGACCTGCCGAGCAGCCGCGACTACTTCCTCGCCATGCTGTCGGGGTCGGGGGTCACCCCGATGGTCCGCTACCGGTCGGCGAGCTACGAAACGGTGCGGGGGCTCGTCGCCCGCGGCCACGGCTTCTCGATCCTGAACCAGCGGCCCGCGGAGGGCCGGACGTACGACGGCGGGAGGGTCGCGACACTGCCGATCGCCGACGACGTTCCCGGACTCCCCGTCGTCCTCGCCCGGCTCAAAGGGGTCCGGAGTACGGCGCGGGCCCGGGCCGTCGCCGAGCGGGCGCGGGCCGTGTTCGCGAAACAGGCACGGACGGCGGGCTAGAACCCCCAGCCCATCTGGGCATCGCGGTCGGAGCCGAACGCGTGCTCGAACCGGTCGAGGACGTCGGCGTCGGCGGCCCACATCCGGTTCGCGGCCGCCAACGTCCGCGCCCGGTGCGCCCCGAGGTACAGGCTGCCGAGCACGTCGAGGTCGAGGACCACCTGCGGTGCGGCGTCGGTCCGTGTGCACACGGCCTTGCCGTCCCGGACGGTGAGGGCGAATGTGCCACCGGCGTCCAGGAACCCGTCGTCGACCTGCACCACCACGTCGAGGTCGCCGCGGAACGTGCGGGCCTCCAGCGCGGCGGGGACGTCCATGATCCGCACCCACAACTCGTCGTGACGCGAGGAGGTGCGCACGAGCCGGCCGTCGGTGAGCAGATAGGGCAGCGGATCCTCGGGGGTGAGGTTCGCTTCGATGCGGCGCACGAGGTCGAGGCCGAGCATCGCCCGCCACAGCGCAGCGTGGGCGTCGCCGGTGACCGTGCGGATCTCCTCCACCCGGGCGAACGATCCGTTGTCGCCGGAGGCGCGGCGGTACAGCACGTAGCCGTCGTCGTGCACCAGCCCGAACAAGGCTGTGCCGCCACCGCGCTCGCTCTCGCGGTCGGCGAAGATCCGGTTCCACACGATCTCCGGCCGCACCTGCGCACCGGGCGTCACCTGCTGCCAGCGGTGGTAGACGTCCGTGAATGCGGGCCGGGCCTCCGCGGGATGGACCATCCGCACACCGCCGGGGTCCGGCGCCTTCGGGTGCGGGACGGCGAACCGGCGGTCGATGCTCACCGTCGACTCGACCGTCGCGGGTCCGTACCCGAACCGTCCGTAGATGCCGCCCTCGCTGGCGGTGAGAATCGACAGCGGCACGCCCGACTCCCGGATCCGTGCGTGGTGTTCGGTGTACAGCGCGCGGAGAACGCCGCGCCGACGATGGGTGGGCGCGACCGTGACCGCGGTGACGCCCGCCGCCGCGACGCTGCCGCCGCCGGGAACGGTGACGGTCATGGGAATGTCCATCGTCGCGCCGACGACCTCGTCCCCGTCCAGTGCGATCACCGGTGGTTCGCCGCTGACGAGCTGCCTCCAGTGGGCGGTGAATTCCTCCGTCTGCGGTGTCACGAAGCAGATCTCGTTGAGCACGACGATCTTCGGCCAGTCCTGCTCGGTCGCAGTTCTGATCGTGATTCCGCCGATGCTCGTCATGGTTCGACACTGGCACACCCCGCGTGGACTCGCAGCCGAATTTCCGCGCCCGGGCTTGACCGGGCCCGGGTCTTCGGAGAGTCTGAGGACCCGGGCCGACGGGTGAGGGGGACGTCACGATGTCGAAGGACCGCACCTCGCCGCGCCGGGTGCTGCGCCTGCGCCGGGAGTCCTGGGGATTCGTCATCGGCTCCTTCCTGTTCGGACTCGCGGCCACGCGGGTGTACGGCGACGCGGTCGGCCCGGAACTCGACAACATCACCTACTTCGTCGGATCGTTGTTCTTCACCGTCGCCGGGTTCATCCAGTTGTCGCTCAGCGGCCGACCGGTGCCCGGGGCGGAATCGCACCGGGTGGAACGCTACGACTGGTGGGCCGCACTGATCCAGTTCGTCGGCACCCTCCTGTTCAACGTGAGTACGGCGGTCGCTCTGATCCAGGGGCTCACCGCCGAACAGGACCGGGTGTGGGGGTGGCGGCCCGACCTCTTCGGGTCGACGGCGTTCCTGGTCGCCAGCGGTCTGGCGGTGGTGGCCACCACCGAAACCGACAAGCTGTGGGATCCGCACGCCCGCAACTGGCGCAGCACCTGGCTGAACATGATCGGGTCGGTGGCGTTCGGGGTGTCCGCGGTCGGCGCGTACATCGTGCCGGGCACGGATGTGCTGAAGAATGCGACGGTCGCGGACCTGGGCACGTTCGTGGGAGCCGTCTGCTTCCTGGTGGCGGCGCTGCTGATGCGCCCGCCTCACCCCAGGTATTCGCCGAACCAGGCGAGGACTCTTTCGTAGGCCTCCGCCGCCGCGGTCGCGTTGTACCGGGGCCCGGTGTCGTTGAAGAACGCGTGATCGGCGCCCGGAACGGTGACGATCTCGTGCGGCAGCCCCGCCTTCGCGAGTGCCGCGGCGGCGGCGTCGCGGGAGGCGTTCACCCTCGCGTCCAGCTCCGCGTAGATGGCGAGGACCGCGGCCTTCGACCCGGAGAAGTCCGCGCCCTCGGGCAGGGGACCGTAGAAGGGGACGGCCGCGGCCAGTCGCGGTTCGCCGGAGGCGAGGAGTTGCCATACCATCCCACCGCCGAAGCAGAACCCGACCGCCGCCGCCTTCTTGTCCGGTACCCGGCGGCCGAGTTCGTCGACCCCGGACTTCATGTCGGCGACGAAGCGTTCCGGCGGCACGGTGGCCAGCGCGGCGGTGGCCTGGGCCTGGTCGGTGAACGTCGCGGTCCCGCCCTCCTCCGACAGCAGGTCTACGGCGAGCGCCGAGTAGCCGGCACCGGCGAATCGGCCCGCCACCGAACGGATGTGGTCGGTGAGGCCCTTGTTCTCGTGGATCACGAGCACCGTTCCGCGGGGCGTGGCCGCTTCGGCCCAGGCGCCCTGCAGGACCCGTCCGTCCGGGCCTGCGAACGTCACGGCCTCGGTGCCCACGGCGTCGGCCGTTCCGGGCGGCGGGGGTGTCGCTCCACCGGGTGTCACCGGCGCCGACGTCGACGACTGCTCGTCGCTGCCGCTGGAGCACGCGGCGAGCAGGGAGGTCGCCGCCGCCACGCCGAGGCCGATGAGTCCGAGCCTGCGCAGCGCCTCCCGGCGTGTCAGCAGCCCGTCGGCGTGGTCGATCGCGATCTCTTCGGCTATGTAGCGCTGCAGTGGCGTCATGATCGTCCCCGTCCGCATCGGCTGATGTAGGAATTATCGCTGGTCCGAACGCTGCGGGTCACCCGTTCGCGCTGCATCGATTTTCGTTATGCAGTGCTCCACTTATCTGTGTTGTACAGATTTCGCCGTGGACTTCAAGATTGGTTCCACGGCACGAACTCCCCGCTCACCGCACACAGAAAGGAGCCCGTCATGCCGATCGCCGACCCCCACTCAACCGTCGAAACGACGGCCCGAACATCGGTGGCCCCACCGGTGCCGGACAACTCGACCGCGAACTTCGTCACGGCCATGGGCGCCGTCGCGACCGGGGTCACCGTCGTCGCGACCGACGGTCCCGGCGGGCGCGCCGCGCAGACCGTGAGCGCGATGTGCTCCGTGTCGGCAGACCCGGCGCTGGTGCTGGTCTGCCTCCACGGACGGAGCCCCGTCAACGACGCGATCTCCGAGAACGGCGTCTTCTGCGTCAATGTGCTTGCCACCCAGCACGATCACGTCGCCGACACATTCGCGGGCCGTCCCTGGCCCGGCAAGCAGCGGTGGGACTTCACCTGCGGGCACTGGACCGTCGCCGCATCCGGTTCACCCCGCGTGCACGACGCGATCGCGTCGTTCGACTGCGCCGTCCACGAGGTCATCGACGCCGGCACCCACCGCGTCTACATCGGGCGTGTCGCCGCCGTGGAATCGCACCCGGGGGAACCACTCGTCTATGCCTCCCGCACCTACAGCAAGCCCGCAGCATTCGAACCTTCCACCTTTCCCGACTACCCGGACGCACACCCCGCGCCCAGGACCAGGAGCACGACATGATCCGCACCGGTGACGAATACAGGGATTCCATCAGAGACGGCCGTGAAGTCTGGGTCGACGGGGAACGCGTCAAGGACGTTGCCGACCATCCCATGTTCAAACCGATCGTCGACGTCCGGGCCCGCATCTACGACCTCGCACACGACGAGGCCACGCAGGACGCGATGACGTACGTCGACCCCGACTCCGGTGAACGCAACGCCGTCGCCAACAAGCTGCCCCGCACCCAGCAGGACTGGCTCGACAAGCGCGCCGCCGTCGACCTGGTGCTCGACGACACCCGGGGTGTGGTCACCCGGGTCGGTGACGAGACCATCGGTGAGATGTGGTCGCTGTTCGACGGGCAGGACGTCCTCAACGAGGTGGACCCGCGCTTCTCGGAGAACATCCGCCGCCATCTCGAGCGGTCGGTTCGGGAGGATCCGTTCCACGTGTCGGCGAATACCGACCCCAAGGGCGACCGGTCCAAGGCCCCGCAGGACCAGGACCCCGACATGCTCCTGCACGTCGTGAAGGAGACCGACAACGGCATCGTCGTGCGCGGCGCTAAGTACGAGACCGCCGCCGCGTATTCCAACCAGGCGTTCACCAAGCCGACCATCGCGAACTGGGGCAACAACGAACTGTCCGACTACGCCGTCGGATTCGTGCTCGACATGGGTGCGCCGGGGTTGAAGTACATCTCCCGCAACGGGTTCGCCGGCCGCGCACCGGCCGCCGACTACCCGCTCGCCAACCGGGTCGACGAGGTCGAGTCCCTCGTCGTGTTCGACGACGTCGAGATCCCCTGGGAAGACGTGCTGTTCTACCGGCATACCCGGGCCGCGACATTCATTCGCTCCACCCTGCACCGCTACAGCGCGTTCCCGTTCGTGCAGCGCACCCTGCACCTCGCCGACCTCATGATCGGATCGGCGCTGTGGAACGTCAAGCAGAGCGGACTCGAGAAGCAGCAGGCCGTGCAGGAGAAGCTCGCCCAGCTCGCGTGCTACCGGGAGACGATCAACGCCCACCTCACCGCCGCGATCTCGCTGGCCGAGCCCAGCCCCGGCGGTCTGCTCATGCCCAACCAGTCGCTGCTCTACACCGGTCGGGTGATGGCGCTGAGCCAGCTGCCCGCGATGATGCACATCGCCCGCGAACTGTGCGGCGGCCAGATCTGCATCACCCCGGACGCCGCCACATTCGCCGACCCGGACGTCGCGCCGTGGCTGGAGAAGTTCTACTCGATCAACGACAACTGGGTGGCCGACGACCGTCGCAAGCTCCTCGCGTTCGCCCGCGACCTGCTCAACAGCGACTACGCCGGACACCGGCTGACGTTCCAGCTCTTCGCCCAGTCGCCGCCGTTCGCTCAGCTCGCCGCCGTGTACCGCAACTTCGACTTCGACGGGCCGCTCGGCCTCGTCAAGGCCGCGGCGGGGCTGTCGGACAACGTCGACGGAGGTGCGGCATGACCACCCACACCCGCATCCGCCCGTTCAACACCCGCGAGACGTACCCGGAACAGAACCTCGACAACGATCTCGCGCAGGCCGTCGTCGCCGGCGGCGTCGTGTACCTCCGCGGGCAGATCGGCCAGGACCTCGACACGAGGGAGTCCGTCGGAATCGGCGACGTCGAGGCCCAGGCCGAGAAGGCGATGGCGAACATCGCGATGCTGCTGAAGGAATCGGGCAGCCGCCTCGAGGACGTCGTCAAGGTCACCATCTACCTCGTCGACGTCCGGTACCGGGAGACCGTCTACCGGGTGGTCGGGCGCTGGCTGAAGGGTGTGCACCCGGTATCCACCGGCATCGTCGTCGACGCCCTGGCCCGGCCCGAATGGCTCGTCGAGATCGACGCGACGGCGGTGATCAGCTCATGACGTTCTCACTCGTCGCCCGTGACCCCGGGGGCGCGTTCGGGATGGTCGTGTGCTCCTCCAGTCCCGCCGTGGCGTCGCGCTGCCTGCACGTGCGGTCCGGCGTCGGCGTCGTCGCGTCCCAGAACGTCACCAATCCGCAGCTGGGACCGCTCGGCCTGGACGCGCTCGCATCGGGTGAGAACGCGGAGACCGCGCTGAAATCGGTACTCGCGCAAGAGAAATTTCCGGAGTACCGGCAGATCGTCGTCGTCGATGCGGACGGTGGCACCGCGGTGCACTCGGGCGCGCAGACGCTGGGCATCCACAGCAGCGCGCAGGGCAGCGGGGCCGCCGTCGCGGGCAACATGCTCCGCGACGAAGGCGTCATCCGGTCGCTGCTGTTCGGCTACGTGTCGAGCACGGCCCCGACGTTCGAGGGCCGGTTGCTCGACGGCCTCACCGCCGCGGTCACCGCAGGCGGCGAGGCCGGACCCGTGCACTCCGCGGGAATGCAGGTGGTCGAGGACGTGCCGTGGGCCGTCACCGATCTGCGTGTCGACTGGCACGACGACCCGGTCGGCGAACTGCGCCGGCTGTGGACGGTGTGGGAACCGCAGAAGCGGGACTACCGGGTGCGGGGTGTCGACCCCACGGCCGCCCCGTCCTACGGCGTGCCGGGTGACCTGTGAACGCCGACACCGCGATTCGCGACGGCGTCAGGCGCGCCGAAGACCGGATCCTGGCGCTGTCGCACGACCTGCACGCCCACCCGGAGGTCGCGTGGGAGGAGGAACGCTCGTGCGTCCGGGTCGCCGGTGTGCTCGCGGACGCCGGCTTCGCGGTGGAGCAGCAGTACGTCGGGCTGGCCACCGCGTTCCGCGCGCACGTCGGGACCGGGCCGCTGCACCTCGCGGTGTGCGCGGAATACGACGCGCTTCCCGGCCTCGGCCACGCGTGCGGGCACAACGTCATCTCCGCCATCTCGGTGGGGACGGCGCTGGCCCTCGCGCCGCTCGTCGACGACCTCGGCATCACCCTGTCGGTGCTCGGCACCCCGGCCGAGGAAGGCGGGGGCGGCAAGATCGAGATGCTGAAACGCGGGGCGTTCGAGGGCGTCCACGCCGCCGTCATGGCCCATCCCGGACCCGTCGACGTCGCCCGTGCCGAGCCGTACGCGGTGTCCCACAGCCACATCCGATACGACGGCAAGGCCGCGCACGCGGCGGCATACCCGGAGCGCGGCGTCAACGCCGCCGACGCGTTCACCGTCGCGCAGGTCGCCATCGGGCTACTCCGGCAACAGCTTCCGCCGAGTGCGCGTGTGCACGGGATGATGACCCGCGGGGGAGAAGCGCCCAACGCCATTCCCCAGCGCACCGAAGGTCGCTGGTACGTACGCGCCGAGACCCTGGAGGAGCTGGCCCGCATCGAACCCCGTGTCGCCCGCTGCTTCGAGGCCGGTGCCGTCGCCACCGGCTGCGAACTGACCATCGCCCCGGAAAGCGAACCGTACTCGGAGTTCCGCACCGACGAAACGCTGCTCGCGTCGTACGTCCGGCACGCGGAGGGACTGGGCCGGGTGTTCCGCACCGGCCCGGACTCGCTGATGAACCGGGCCTCCACAGACATGGGCAACGTCTCGCAGGTGATTCCCGCGATCCACCCCTACATCGGCATCGACTCGGCACCCGCCGTCAACCATCAGGCCGAGTTCGCTGCGGCCAGCGCCGCACCCGCCGCCGACCGCGCCGCCGTCGACGGCGCCCTCGCGCTGGCCCTGACCCTGCACGACGCGGCCTGCGGCTCCGCCACCCGTGAGTACTTATTAACCGCCCGACGTTAAGAAGTACTCACGGGTGCCGGAGGCGCAAAGAACTCCAGCGCAATGTTGTCGGGGTCGCGGAACGAGATTCCGGACCCGTAGTGCGCCGTCTTGATGCCCCCGTGTTCGATCCCGAGTGCGTCGAGCCGCTCCACCCACCCGGGCAGTGCGTCGGGGGAACAGGCGAACGCGATGTGGTCGAGCCCGACCTGCCGTTCGTCGAACCTCGCAGGGGGGCCGCTGTCGGGATGGGTGTGCAGGCCGAAAAGCATGCCCCCGTCGAGGGCGAACACCGTGTGGTGGAACGTCCCCGATTCCTCGTCCTCGTCCAGGACGGGCGCCGAACCGAACAATGCTGTGTACCAGGCGGTGCTGGCCGCCAGGTCGGACACGGTGATCGCGACGTGGGTGAGGCCCGGGAAACTGGACATCTGCGACTACTCTCTGCTCCGGTGAACGCGGGTGTGCTTCGACCCTAACGAGGCGGCGGCGCCGGTGGTGGACAACGCGAAACCCAGCCCAAACATTCGGCGCCCGGACCGGGACGCGGGTCGGAGCGGACACCGCCGCGAGCAGTACCGCGAATATAACCGTAATGCCAGGTCAGCACCGATTCCCGGGCCGGGGTCTAGCCTGGTCCGGTGCGCACCGTGGGAGTCGACCTGGCGGCCGAGTCGAAGAAAACGGCCCTGGCCGTCGTCGACTGGTCCGACGGCGTGGCCCGCGTCGAGTCGATCCGGCTGGGAGTCGGCAACGATGCCATCGCCGAGGCTGTCCTGGCGTGCGACAGGGCCGGTATCGACGCACCGTTCGGCTGGCCCGACGCGTTCGTCCGGATGGTGTCCGAACACCACGCCGGCCGACTGCCCGCAACCGGCGGTCTCGCGACCCGCGAGGGACGTCGTCCGCTGACCAAGCGGCGCACCGACCTCGTGGTGCAGGCCGCGACGGGAATAGCGCCGCTCAGCGTGTCGGCGGACCTCATCGCACACGTCGCCTTGCGCTGCGCCGGCATCCTCGCCGAACTCGGCGACCTGGGCGTCGACGTCGGCCGCGTCGACGGGCGGGTGGTGGAGGCGTATCCGGCGGCAGCGCTGCGCACCTGGGGGCTGGTCTCACGCGGGTACAAGAGCGTGCAGCACCGGGGGACGTTGGGAGAGTTGGTGGACGCGTTTCTCACGGCCGCGGACTGGATGGAACTCGGTGCATTCCAGACGATCTGCCGTGAATCGGACGACGCCCTGGACGCCGTGCTGGCCGCCGTCATCGCGCGGGCCGCGGCTCTCGGCTGCACGGCACTACCCGAAGGCGGCGACCGCGACGTCGCCGAGCGGGAGGGGTGGATTCACGTGCCGACGGCAGGCCTGCAGTCGCTGCGGCCGTAGGAGGTCCTGCACACGGTCGACGTAAGCTGGGCGCGTTGTCGGGCGGAGAAGGAGAGGAGATCGTTGTGGCGACTCGTGCGGTACCGCAGGCCAGTGTCGGCGACGTGATGGCGGAACTGGCGGCCCTGGAAGATCCGAAGATCCGCGCCGTGAACGAACGCCACGGCGACGACCACGGTGTCAACCTCACCAAGCTGCGCGCAGTCGCGAAGAGTCTGAAGACCCAGCACGATCTCGCCGGTGAGCTGTGGGGGACGGGTGACACCGCGGCCCGTCTCGTTGCGATCCTGATCTGCCGCCCCAAGGCGTACTCCGCGTCCGAGTTGGACGCCATGCTCCGTGACGCACGCGTCCCCAAGGTGCACGGCTGGCTCGTCAGCTACGTCGTCAAGAAGAGCCCGCACGTCGAAGAACTGCGCGTCGCGTGGTTCGCCGACGCCGACCCGGTCGTCGCCAGCGCGGGGTGGGCGCTGACCAGCGACCGCGTGGCGAAGGACTCCGGCGACCTCGATCTGCCCGAACTCCTCGACCTGATCGAGGCGCACATGAAGGACGCGCCGGACCGCTTGCAGTGGGCGATGAACGAATGCCTCGCCAACATCGGCATCCATCACCCCGAGCTGCGTGCTCGCGCGATCGGCATCGGCGAACGCCTCGAAGTCCTGAAGGACTACCCGACCCCGCCCAAGTGCACGTCCCCGTACGCGCCGATCTGGATCAACGAGATCGTCCGCCGTCAGACCCAGAGCTAGCCGCATGCGACTGCGCTGGTAGACCGACCGCGGCGACGTCCGCCCGCGAAACCTGGCAAATTGGACACCACACGCACCGTGCGTGGGCACACGAAGAAGGAGTCCAATGGCTTTCTGGGATCAGCTGAAGGCAAAGGCGTTCGAGATGAACGGCCAGCTCAAGACGAAGACGGCGCAGTTCCAGAACAAGGAGTTCGCCAACGCCTCGATGGCCATGTGCGCCCTCATCGCCGCGGCGGACGGGACCATCGACCCGTCCGAGCGGCAGAAGACTGCGGGGCTGATCACCAGCAACGAGGCGCTCAGTGTGTTCCCGTCGGACGAGCTGAGCCAGAAGTTCGACTGGTACTGCAGCAAGCTGCAGTCCGATTTCGAGTTCGGCAAGATCGAGGCCACCGCCACCATCGCGAAGCTGAAGACCAAGCAGGATCAGGCTCGGGCCGTCATCCAGATCGGCATCGTCATCGGCGGCGCCGACGGCAACTTCGACCAGAACGAACGAAACGTGGTGCGGGATGCCTGTTTCGCCGTCGGCATCGCGCCGGCCGAATTCGAACTCTGAGGTGAACGGTGACGCGCCCGGTGCGGGCGCGTCACCGACCGCTCAGTAGGCGGTGATGATCGGCGCCGGATTCCACAGTCCCGAACGCTGAGTCCCGGTGGTGTCGATCTCCGCGGCCGTCGCACCGGCGTCGAGGGGGGAGTACTGCTCCACTCCGCCCCAGTCGCGGTCCCAGTCGTTCTTCAGATACGACGGTATGGTTCGGCTCGCCCGGGTCATCTCGATCCAGCCGAGGGGGCCGCCGCCGTACCGGTCCTGCCACAGGCTGGTCATGATCGCGCCGGGACGGTCCGGGAGGATCCGGTACTCGGGCGCGTCCGCGACACCGGCCCGGTGATCGAACGGTCGCTGGCACGGAAAGGCAAGGCCCACAGCCCAGTCGATCATGACCGGTGATTCGGATCCGATCACGTCGTTCAGTGTCTGCGTCCGCGGAACCCGCGGCGGTGTCACCGCCAGCCACTGCTGCGGATCGCTGTCCGTGTCCGACGCCACCAGCCGGATGACATCCGTCTCGGCCGGCAGGGAATCGAGCGGCACCCGCAGATTGCGCCACGACGGCGCCGGACCGATGTCGATCGGCGTCACCCGTCCTGCGACCGCGACCGTGCCGTCCTGCTGCGCGGTGCCGTACTCCACCTCGAGGTTCTGGCCGTAGGTGACGACGCCGTCCGCGTCGACGGAGCGGATGCGACCCGCCGCGGCGATGGAGACGAGGTCACCGGCACCGGAATCCGATTCGGCACCGGGCAGTCGGTACCAGCCGGTGGTCAGCGACGCGTCGCCGTCGCTGCCGTCACTGCCGAGGACCGGGGTGCTCGCGGGGTCCAGTCCGAACGGCAATGCCACGGCGCTGCCGTTGACGCCCACCGCGCCGGCGCCGCCGCCGGTGCCCGCGGCGTTGCTCGACGTCGTCTGCTCGGTGTTGTCGGTCTTGACGGAGTTGGCGACACCCGCATCCGACGATTCCTCGTCGGCGCTCAGGTCTCCGGCGACACCGTTCGGGCTGAAGCCGACGCTGCCGGTGCCCGCGAGTGCGGTCGCCGCGTTACCGGACAGCGGTTGCAGCAGTGACGCGTTGGGATCGGTCTCGAGCAGGACGTCGTTGGCGAGGCCGCACGGTGCGCCGGTGACGGCGTCGACATTGGAGCGTGCGAGAGAGAACGCCGGGTACTGCGCGACCGCGCCCTTCGCCATCGACAGCACCTCG
Source organism: Rhodococcus sp. T2V (assembly GCF_029269925.1). Lineage (NCBI taxonomy): Bacteria > Bacillati > Actinomycetota > Actinomycetes > Mycobacteriales > Nocardiaceae > Rhodococcus > Rhodococcus sp. T2V. The sequence continues at coordinate 46,152 of NZ_JARJBD010000003.1, read as the reverse complement.
AACAGCACCATCGCGGCGGCCGCCACCGTCAACGGCGGGAGTGCCCACACGCGGCGCCTGCGCACGGAGTCGCCCCGCGTGTAGGGCTCGCGGAAGTAGCACCACCCCGCGATCAGCAGCATCACCAGGGTGGCGCCGAGCAGGATCGTGCCCGCACCGAGTCCGGCGATCGACACCGGCTTGTCCCACCACGGGACGCTGTAACTGGACACGTACCACCACCCGTTGGTGCTGGTGAAACACATCGCCAGCAGGAACAGCACGGTGGCCGCGAACAGGGCGCGGTTGCGTGGCGAGCGCACCACGGAGGTGCTCACCGCCACCGACGCCAGGACGGCGAGCGACCCGGCGAGACCCGCGTAGATACCGAAGTGGTGCGTCCACTTGGTGGGCGTGAACATCATCAGGCCCATCGCGGCGAGCGTGATGCCGATGAGCCGCCGCGACGGTCCCGTCGCCGTCCCGGGAATCCGGCCACCCTTGCGCAGCATCACCAGCACCGTCACGGCCAGGGACAGCACCATCACGAACACACCGAACCGCCGCGACAGCGAACCGTCGACAGAGATGTTCAGCAGGTACTGGTAGCGGAGATACTCGTCGAACCAGGGGACGTTGGGGCCGATGGCATGGACGTGCTGCATCTCCATGACGGCGGCGAGGGTCTGGTCGGCGAACACCGCTACCAGGATCACGGTTCCCGACGCCACGAGCGGCGCGAGCAATGCGACGTATCCCACTGTCCTGGCCCGCGCGATCACGATCTGCAGGATCGGGCGGGCGCCCGCGACGAGGGCGCCGAAGCAGATCAACCCGGACGGTCCCGCGGTCAGCGTCGCCGCGCCGACCAGGATCGCCACCGCGGCGGGCAACAGCCGACGGGTCGCGACGGCGCGTTCCACCGAGCACCACGTCAGCAGCACACCCACCGCGACGATCGGTTCGGGCCGCAGACCGTTGTTGTAGGGGAGCCAGAACGCGAGGAACACCAGTCCGCCGGTCCACAGCGCGAGCCGGTTGCCCCGGACGGCGGCGCCGAGTCGCGGTGCCACCTCACGGCTGATCACCAGCCACGCGACGATGCCGGCGAGCAGCGCGGGCAGACGCACGAACGGGCTCGCCGGCGTGATGTTCGCCAGCACCGCGAGGACGTCGTAATACGGGGACCCGAACGGCGCCTCGGGGACGCCGTACCAGCGGAAGTAGTTGGCCATGTAGCCCGCGGCCTCGGAGGTGCGGGCCATGTTGAACTGATAGCCGTCGTCGGAGGTGGAGGCGCCGATGAAATGCCACAGCACCAGCGTGCCGATAACGACGGCGTCGACGGCCCCGAACGACCACCAGCGGGTGGGCAGGAATCTCCGTGCCCGGCGACCGTCCACGTTGTCGAGACGGTGCAGTGCCACCAGGGCCAGAATCGTGGCCAGCGCACCCACCACCATGGCCACGAACTTGATCGTCGACGGCGTCGACGAGAACCGGCTGTCGATCTGAGCCGTCACCTCCAGTCCGTCGGGCGCCGGCCCGTCGAGGTCGCTGAAGATGCCCACCATCTGCGGGCGGAGGTCGCCGTCGACGACGGTCGGGGCGTCCTGGCCTGCCGTCACGAATCCGGCGGTGGTCCGCGTCGAATCCGAGGAGACCACGAGCGTGCAGTCGGCGGGTAGCCCGTCCAACGGCGACGACAGCAGGACCTGGTTCCGCAGCACCACCTCGACGCGGCCGGGACCGTCCGCGGTCGCCGGATTCGCCCTGGCGACGAGCCCGTACCTCCCGGCGTCGGCGGCACCCTCGGGGGCGGTGGAGGTCAGCAGCCCGCCGCGGTCGGCGAGTTCGCCGACCGTCGAACAGGGGATTCGCACGTCGAGGCTCAGTGGCGCGTAGGAGACGAGCGGTGCCTCGACGCTTCCGGTGCTGCCGTTCTGCGGCCAGGTGAGGGTGGCGCTGTCCTGCTCGACCGGAAGGAACGGGAGCGACAACGTGAGCAGTACACCGAAGAGGGACGCGACGATGGCGAGGAGACGGGCGGAGCGAACCGACTGACCGAGAGGAGACGACTGGGGCGGGGTCCCGATCGGCGACTCGTCCGAGTCGTCTCCGGACACATTCGCCGATTCCAGCCTGCTGTCAGTCACGACGTCGGATAGTACCCATCCGCGCCGATGGTGAGCGAAGGCAAGGAACAGCCCTGGGGGGAGGGATTCCCGCCCCCGATGGTCACGTCAGGAGGTGTCTCATGATCCGCCACCGGCGCTCCGGACGAGTGAGGAGATGATGGTGGTGCCGCGGGCCGCGGCGGTGCCGAACCTCGGAATGCACTTCGCGGATGATCTCGAACATGCCTCCGCCCTCCTCCTGCGCGACCACGTCTATCCCGACCGTAGGTCGGGCCTGCGGTGAGCCGATTCACCCGGTGCGGGTGAACAAGGTCACCCCGTGACGGGCTGCACCGACAGCTGTTTCACGCCGGTCTGCGAACAGCCGGTGGTGGGGTAGGGGAGGAACACCGAACCGGTGTCGTTCGGCGGGTACACCCGGAAACCCGCCACCGGCGTGGGGCCGCACGTGTCGGCGGGATAGTTCTGCACCACCGTCGCACGCACGGCAGCGGTGGCCCGCGCGCCCGGAGCCACCGTCACCGGAGTCTCCGTTCCGCCGTCCCTCTCGGCCGCCGCACCCACCTGCGGGCCGTCCGGGGCCGCGACGTAGGACACCCCGGGGTATCCGTGGAGGATGCAGTCGCGGGTGCCGGTGTTGGTGAAGACGAGCGGGATCTCCTGCGATCCGGCGGCCCCGCTGGGCTGGCCGAGCGTCACCTGCAGTTCGCCGATCAGGCAGCGGTCGGGGTGCGGTGCGGTCGTCCCGGTCGGCGCGGACGCGGACGCGGTGGTGGTGGTGGTGGTGGTTGTCGTGGTGGCTGCCTCCGAAGTCGTCGAGGTGAGGCCGCCGGGCGAGGGTTCGGCGGTCCCCGATTCGTCCGTCGAGCCACACGCCGAGGCGGTGAGTGCGGCGGCGATCGCGAGTACTCCGAGAAGGGTGCGTGCCGGTGACTGCGTGCGCATCTGATCGCTCCTCCTGCTGACTGTGCGGCGTACGTCGATGGTCCGCGATCGGCGGCGTCCCGGTGTGTGGTTCGGGGAGATCGCATTCGCCCCGTGCTGGAGGATTCCGGTCGTAGGCTGCGGGGCGCAGGGGGATCCGCGACACTTTCACTGGAGGCAGACCGATGAGCGAAGTTCTGGACCGGACCAAGATCTACATCGACGGATCCTGGGTCGATTCGCAGGGGACGGGCCGGATCGACGTGGTCAACCCGGCCACGGAGGACGTCATTGCGGTTGTCGCCGAGGGCACCCCCGAGGACGTCGATCGCGCCGCGACTGCCGCGCGGGCCGCGTTTCCCGCATGGTCCGCGCTCAGCGGCACGGAACGCGGCGAGTACCTCCGGAAGGCGGCCGGCCTGATCAAGGAGCGCCTCGACGACTTCACCGCTCTGGTGTCCCGCGACATGGGCATGCCGCTGGGATTCGCGAAGCCCATCCAGATCGGGATGCCCCTCGCGAACCTCGCCGCGTTCGCCGAACTGGCCGCCACCTACGACTTCGACGCCCACGAGGTGGGCAACTCGCTGATCGTGCGCGAACCCATCGGTGTCGTCGGTGCGATCACCCCGTGGAACTTCCCGCTCCACCAGGTGGTGCTGAAGGTCGGCGGTGCGCTGGCCGCGGGCTGCACCGTGGTGCTCAAGCCGACCGAGGTCGCGCCGCTCGCCACCTACGCGCTCGCCGACATCTTCGACGAAATCGGTCTGCCCGCAGGCGTGTTCAACCTCGTCAGCGGATTCGGGCCCGTCGTGGGCGAGGCGATCGCCGGCCACCCCGAGGTGGACATGGTCTCGTTCACCGGCTCCACCCGGGCGGGCAAGAGGGTCGCGGTGGTCGCGGCAGAGACAGTGAAGAAGGTGGCACTCGAACTCGGCGGCAAGTCGGCCAACGTCATCCTCGACGACGCCGACCTGACGAAGGCGGTCACCGACGGAGTCGCCAAGTGTTTCCTCAACTCCGGCCAGACCTGTTCGGCGCTCACCCGGATGCTGGTCCCCGCGGACAAGGTGGACGAGGCCTCCGCCATCGCGGCAAAGGTCGCGCAGAACTACTCGGTCGGCGACCCGACGGTCGCCACGTCGGTGCTCGGGCCGCTGGTGAACTCGAACCAGCTGAAGCGGGTGCGCGGCTACATCGAACAAGGCATTGCGGAAGGCGCGCGCGCCGTCCTCGACGGGCGGGAGACCGGCCAGGATTCCGGCTACTTCGTCGGCCCCACCGTGTTCTCCGGCGTCACCGAGGACATGACCATCGCCAAGGAGGAGATCTTCGGTCCCGTCCTGTCGATCATCGGGTACCGCGACGAGGAGGACGCGGTGCGGATCGCCAACGCGACGGAATACGGGCTCGCCGCCGGCGTCTGGTCCGGAGACAAGGAGCGGGCCGACCGCGTCGCGCGGCAGCTGCGCGCAGGCCAGGTCGAGGTGAACGGCGGCGCGTTCAACACCAACGCCCCGTTCGGCGGGTACAAGCAGTCGGGCATCGGTCGCGAGGCCGGGGTCCTCGGGTTCGAGGAGTTCCTCGAGATCAAGTCGATCCAGCGGTAGGCGGCTTCGCCGCCCGTGCGTGGTTGACGAGTCTCTGGACTCGCTAACCACGCACGGGTGCGGAGCGCAATTGGCCTCACGCTGACCCGAATCCGTGACTCCCCGCCGTCGCGGTCCTACCCTCGAATCGAGGGGTGGACAGCGGAGATGAGGAGAACACAATGGATCTCGGTCTGAGCGGCAAGCGGGCCGTCGTCACCGGCGGCAGCCGCGGAATCGGTCTCGCGATCGCGCGCAGCCTCGCGTCGGAGGGGGTCGACGTGGTGCTCGCGGCCAGGGGCGCCGAGGCGCTGGAACTGGCGGCGAAGACGCTGTCGCAGGAGACCGGCCGGCGGATCATCGGGGTACCCACCGACACCGGCGACGACAAGTCGGTGCGCGCCCTCGTGCAGCGAACGGTGGACGAACTCGGCGGCGTCGACATTCTCGTGAACGCGGCGGCCACACCGTGGAGTGCGGGCAAGCCGAGCGACTTCGCGTCCACCACCGACGACGTGGTCCGCGGCGAACTCGAGATCAAGGTGCTCGGCTATCTGCGGACCGCCCGCGCGGTGGCACCGCACCTCGTCGAGCAGGGGTGGGGACGGATCATCAACATCAGCGGGCTCGGTGCACGCCAGGCCAACTCCATCGCGCAGACCGTCCGGAACGTCGGGGTGTCGGCGCTGACGAAGAACCTCGCCGACGAACTCGGACCGCACGGCGTCAACGTCACCGTGGTGCATCCCGGATTGACGCGGACGGAACGACTCGTCGACCGGCTGACGGAGCAGTCCGAGGCGGAAGGGGTGCCCGTAGCCGAACTGGAGTCGCGGCTGGCGACCAACTCGATCCACCGGCTGATCGACGCGAGCGAGGTCGCGGATGTCGTCACGTTCCTGGCGTCGCCGCGCAGCGTCGGGATCACCGGCGACGCGGTTGCGGTCGGCGGGGGTGCGCCGGGCGCCGTCTACTACTGAGCCCGGGCGGGTGACAGCACGTCGTCGCGCTGGGTGACTTCGCGGGCGGCGCGTTCACCGGAGCGGACGGCGCCGTCGACCCAGCCGCACATCACGGACGAACTCTCCGTGCCCGCCCAGTGGATGCGACCGCACGGCTCGCGGAGGGCGTGGCCGAACTGGGTGAGTACCCCCGTCGGCGCGTGGCTGAGCATGCCGCCGCCGGAGTACCGCTCCAGACTCCAGTTCTGCTCGATGTAGTCGACGGGGGAGGCCGCCGGGGCCCCGAACCGTGCGGTCAACTCGCCGAGTACCGCCTTCTTCCGGTCCGCTTCGGGCAGCGTCCCCAGCGTGCGGGCGATCGGTCCCTCGACGATCACGCACAGAACTCCGGGTCGTCCGGTGTCGGTGCACGCGTCGATGGTGATCGTCGCGGGGGAGTCGGGGGCCGCCGACTGCCCCGACAATCCGTCGGCGCGCCAGAAGGGTTCGTCGTAGACGACGGCGATCTTCATGACGGCGCCGCTCGGCATCCTCTGGTGCAGGAACGACCGATCCATCGGGAGCAGGGGCTCGTAGAGGATCTGGCTCGCGATGGCGAGAGGCACCGCGACGATCGCTCTCCGCGCCCGCACGGCCAGGTCCGCGGAGCGGACAGTCACGCCGTCGTCGTCCTGCGCGAGGTCCCGGACGGGTTGCGACAGGTGGAGTGCGTCGCCGATCTCGGCTGCCATCGGACGGTAGACGGCCCCCATCCCGCCGACCGGCCGCGCATCCTCGGCCGCCTCCTTCACACCGAGAACGAAACCGGGACCGCCGCCGGACGCCATCTGATACAGCACGAACAGCATCGACACCTCGGATGCGGCGGACGTGTAGCAACCGGCGACCGCGGTCTCGAGAAGGTCGTGGGCAGGTTTGGACAACGTGTTGCCGCCGAGCCATTTCGCGAGACTGATCGCATCCCACTTGGCCGCCTTCTTCGCCTCCCACGGCGCCTCGAGCGGGATCGTCTTGCACATCTGGCCGAGTTCGAAGAACACGGCGCCGAGATTCGCGGTGGCCCAGGGACTCATCGTCAGGGGAATCGTGCCCTTGTACCGGTACTGCTTGCCGTCGACGACCATCATGGCTTCGCCGTCGGTGTACTGCTTGTAACTCGGGACGCCGAATTCGTCCATCAGGGCGTAGATCCGGTCCTGCCCCGGCCCGATCCACGCGCCGCCGCGGTCGATCCACGAACCGTCGTCGCGCGTTTCGGTGAACGTGCGCCCGCCGATCCGGTCGCGGGCCTCCATCAGTGCGACCGTGTGCCCGGCCTGTTTCAGACGCAGCGCCGCCGTCAGTCCGGCGAATCCGGCTCCTACGACGCAATAGTCGACTTCGATATCTGCCATGACGAATCCCCTCGCGCTCTTCGATCCTTACTCGCGACGAGGGGTCCGGTCAAGGCCCCCGTGAGTACTTGTTAACCGCCGGTGGTTAACAAGTACTCACGGGTGGGGACGAGCGGGAACACCTGCTCGGCGATGCGCTCGAGTTCCTCGTGGGCGGGGGAGCACTGGATGAGCAGTAGGGTGAGGCCGGCGTCCTGATAGGCGCGGATCTTCTCGGCGACCTGTTCCGGTGTGCCGACGAGGTCGGGGCGCAGTCCGCGGGTGCCGACGGAGTATTCGCGCCTGGACAGTTCGACGTCGAGTTCGGAGTTCTTCACGAACTCCTCGAACGACGCATACCCGGGCGAGTGCGGGTCGACGGTGGTGATGCGTTCGAGTTCGGCGCGGGCCTCGGCTTCGGTGTCGCGCACGATGATATACGTGGACATACCGAATTCGGCCATGTCCCGCTGGTGGATTCGTTGCGAACGCGCGTTCATGTCGGCGATCTTGGTGCGCACCTCCTCGACGGTGCCGCCGTGCAGCACGTACGAGTCGGCGAACGTCGCGATCGATTCGCGGCCGCTCTCGCTCTCCCCGCCCGCGAAGACCGGGGGATGGATTGCGGGTTTCGGCGACAGGATCGAGTCGCGCACGCTGAAGTGCTCGCCCTGGTAGGTGAACGGGGTGTGCTCCCAGAGTCCGCGGAGGACGTCGACGAATTCCGTGGCCTGCCGGTACCGGTCGTCGTGCCGGGTGAACGCGCCGCCGTACTGCCGGGCTTCTTCCTCCCACCAGGCGGCGACGACGTTGAGCGCGAACCGTGCCGCACCGGCATCGGTGGTGCCGGCGATGTCGGTGATCGTCGCGGACTCCTTCGCGGTGACCGCGGGCAGATGAAACCCCGGTCGCACCGCCGTCATCACCCGGAGCTGTTCGGTGACCGCGAGGATCGCCGACGACAGCGACCAGGCCTCGAGGCTGGGTGCGTCGACGCCTTTGCGGTCGTTGAGGTAGAGCTCGGGGACGAGGGTGGTGTGGTATCCGAGCCGGTCCGCCAGCTGCGACAGCTTTTTGACGTAGTCCCAGGTGGCGGGCATGCCTTCGTCGCCCAGGTTGCGCAGAAACCCGCCGTAGATGGGCGTCCAGTAGCCGAAATGCATGTCATTCCTCCGTGATGGCGTCGAGCGACGCACGCAGATCGTCGACGAGGTCGTCCAGGTTCTCCAGTCCGATGGACAATCGGACGGTGCGGTAGCCGAATCCGGCGTCGCGGAGTTGCGTGTCGTCGAGGTGGCTGTGCGTGGTGGTGGCGGGGTGCACCACCAGCGAGCGGGCGTCGCCGATGTTGGCGACGATGGCGAACAGTTGCAGCGAGTCGACGAACTTCGCCACCTTCGAGTCGTCGACGGCGAGATCGAAGGAGAACACCGAGCCGGCGCCCCGCGGCAGGTACCGGCGGGCCGCGTCGTACCACCGGTTCTCCGGCAGGCCGGGGTAATTGACCTTCGCGACCGCGGGGTGGCCGTCGAGAAACTGAGCGATCGCCAGAGCCGAACCGACCTGCCGATCCAGCCGCAGGTCCAGCGTCTCCAGCCCCTGGAGCAGCTGGAACGAATTGAACGGGGACAGTGCGGGTCCGAGGTCGTGGACGACCTTCGTCTTCGCGTACACGAGGTACGCGCTCCGGTCGCGACCGAACTCGTCCCACAGCACGAGGTCGCCGATCCGCGGGTATGGCTCGGTGAACTGGGTCCAGCGCCGCGGCTCCGCGCCGAAGTCGAATGTACCGAGGTCGACGATCACCCCGCCCAGCGACGTTCCGTGCCCGCCGATGAACTTGGTGGCCGAGTACACGGCGATGTCGGCACCGAAGTCTTTGGGGCGGAGCAGGTACGGGGTGGCGATCGTGTTGTCGACGATCAGCGGTACCCCGGCCTGGTGCGCGATGTCGGCGACGGCCCGGACGTCGAGGACGGAGGCGACGGGGTTGCCGATCGTCTCGGCGAAGAAGGCCCGGGTCTCGGGGCGCGCGGCCGCACGCCAGGCGTCGAGGTCGTCCTGGTCGACGAGTGTGACGTCGATCCCGAAGTCCGCGAACGTGTCGGTCAGCAGGTCGACCGTGCCGCCGTACAGTTGCCGCGCCGCGACGATGTGCTGCCCCGACTTGGCGAGGGTGAGCAGTGCGACCGCGACGGCGGACTGCCCGGACCCGGTGGCCAGCGCGGCGACACCGCCGTCGAGATCGGCGAGCCGCTGCTCGAGCACGGCCTGGGTGGGGTTCCCGGTGCGGCTGTACAGGTTTCCCTTGCGGCGCAGGGAAAAGATGTCCCGTGCCTGGTCGAAGCTGCCGAAGTCGTAGGCAACCGATTGGTAGATCGGGGGGATCGCGGTGTTCTGCGGCGTGCCGGGCTGATAGCCGGTGCGGACCTGCCGGGTCGCGAACCCTGTGGTCTCGGGCATCGGTGTGCCTGTCCCTTCGTCGATACTCTTGATTGGCCGGGGGTCGATTACAAAACGAATATGTTCGGAACAAAACACGAAGTGCGACGAGAAGACACGCGTTTTGTTCTGCTCGAGCTTTACTCTTGTTTCACCGCGCGCGGGTGAGTCAGGGTGACGCAGTCAATCCTGCGAACAACCACCCCGAGTGAGGTAATCAGTGGACATCGACTGGCTGGAACCCGAAGCGACCGCGCGTGGCTCGGTGATCGTCGTCGCCGGCCGAGGTGAGCATGCTCACGTGTACCGCAGGTTCGCCCGGCGGATCGCGTTCGACGGCTACCGCGTCGCGGTGGTGGAGAACGACCCCGCCGCGGCCGCTCGGGTGATCGCCGACGCCGAGTCCGGTCTCCCGCTCACCGTCGTCGGGTCGGACAGCGGTGCTCTCACCGCGCTCGACCTCGCCGCCACCCATCCGGCCGTGTCCGGGGTCGTGGCCGCCGGTCTCCTCGTCGCGGGCACCGACGCCTTCACCGGAGGGTGGGACGGCGAACTCGAGATCCGCTCCGCGTGTCCGGTGCACCGGGGCGTCCTGGCCGCGGACGACGCTCTCGACCGCGGCACGCTCGGCGCGGAGACGCCGGTCGCCACCGCGGATTCGCTGACCCACGTACAGGTTCCCGTCCTCGTCGTCCACGGAGGCGCCGACGTCCTCAGCCCGCCGGCGGAGGTCCTCGCCGTCACGTCCGCGTTGCCGGGCGCCCGCGTGGTCGTCGTCGACGACGGGCGGCACGACATTCTCAACGACGTGTCCCACCGGTCCGTCGCCGCCGAGATCGTGCAGTTCCTCGAGCGTCTGCGACTGCCCGGCACGCCCGACATCCTCCTCCGCGAACCGGCGGGCGCACTCGCGCAATGACCCGGGCGGGGCCGGTAGTGGTTGTCGATCGAAGGGGTGTGGATGTCAGCGGTGCTGGAGTCGGAGACGATTGCTCCGGGATGGTTGCTCGAACGAATCGACGGCCGCACCGCGGAACTCGCGGATGCCGTCGCCGACCTCATTCGGTCGGGTGAGCTGAGCCCCGGCGACCGCCTGCCGACCGTCCGCGCACTCGCGAAGGCGACCGATCTCAGTGTCGGTGCGATCGTCAGCGCGTGGGGCCGGTTGCAGGAGCAAGGTTTCGTGCAGACCCGCCGCCGCGGCGGCACCGTCGTACTCCCGCCGCTCGACAGCGTGCCCGAGCGCGGCATCCCCGATTGGCGCGGCGTCGACCTGGCGCAGAATGCACCCGACCTGGCGCTGCAGCCGTCCCTGTCCGACGCTTTGTTGTCCAGTCTGGACGCCGAGACGTTGAATGTGTTCGGGCGGGAACTGATGACCGAGCGTCTGCGCAACGCCGTCGCTCCGGGGTGGCCGTTCGAACCGGAGGCGTGGGCGACGGCGGGCGGCGGCACCGAGGCGCTGCTGCTGGCGGTGGAGGCGGCGGCGCCGCCCGGGTCCCGGGTGGCGGTCGACGAGCCTCTCGGGCCGGGCGTGCTCGACACCCTCCGCGATCTGGGTCTGGATGCGGTCGGCGTCGGCGCCGACCGCGACGGTCCCCGGCCGGACGCGCTCGACGAGGCACTGACGGCCGGTGCGGTCGCGTTCGTGTTCCAGCCCGGGGCGCCGTTCGCCGTCGACCACGCGGTCAGCGCGCGGCGCACCCGCGAACTCGCCGACGTGCTGCGACGGCATCCGGCGGTGTGGGTGGTCGAGGACGACTCGATCGGACCGCTCGAACCGGAGCAACCGCCGTCGCTGGGGTGTGACCTGCCGCAGCGTGTCGTCCGGATCCGCAGTTACTGCAAGGCGTACGGGATCGACGTGCGGACCTCCGTCCTCGGCGGCTCCCGTGAATTGATCGAGAAGGCCATGAAGGTGCGCAGTCACGGCGTCGGCTCGAACAGCCGGATCCTGCAGAACACCCTCGCCCACCTGATCGGCAGCGCCGACGCCGAACACGCGGTCACGGCGGCGCACGAACGCTACGCCGTCAGGCGCACGACGCTGCTCGAGGCCCTGATCGACCGTGGCATCGAGGCTTTCGCGGGCCCGCACAGTCTGGTCGTGTGGGTGACGGTGTCGGACGAGACCGCGGCGCTGGTCGCACTGGCGCGGCAGGGCATCTCCGTGGGGGCGGGATCGCGGTCGTTCGTGCGGTCACCCGCACGGCAACTCCTGCGCCTGTCGGCCACCCAGTTGCCCGACGACGCCGAGCTGATCGGGCAGCTCGCCGACGTCGTCGCGGCGGCGGTCGCGGAGTCGTCGCGCGAGTTCTTCGACTGATCGGACTTTGTTCGGCAGCACTGCGGGACATACGAAATATGTTTTGAAACATCGAGAATTTAATACTCTGCACGCGTCTGTTTGCTCCATACACTTCAACGCGGCGTGCCGAGGCAGGTGCCTGACCGCGAACGACGAAGGAGCGAGAACATGACGAGACGGCAACTGAAATTGGGAGCTGTCCTCACCCCCACGGGTGGTCCCGGGCACCCGTACACCTGGCTGGACCCGGAGATCCCCGGCGACGCCAGCGTCGACATCGACTGGTACATCGAGTATGCGCGTCTGGCGGAGCAGGCGCGGTTCGACCTCGTGTTCATCGTCGACAGCCAGTTCATCACCCCCGACTCGCCCCCGCACTACCTGAACCGGCTCGAGCCGCTGACGCTGCTGTCGGCGCTCGCCGTGGCCACCGAGCACATCGGGCTCGTCGGCACCCTGACCACGTCGTTCAACCAGCCGTTCAACCTCGCGCGACGGTTCGCGTCCCTCGACCTGATCAGCCGCGGCCGCGCAGGCTGGAACGTGGTCACCAGCGGCGACTCGGGCACCGCCGGAAACTACGGCCTCGAGGAGCATTACGACTACGCCACCCGCTACGGCCGGGCACTCGAACACGTCGAGGTGGTCAAGGCGCTGTGGGATTCGTACGAGGACGACGCGTTTCCGCGCGACCGGGACGCCCGCCGCTTCCTCGACGCGGACAAGCTCCACACCCTCGACCACCGGGGTGAGCACTTCTCGGTGGTGGGCCCGCTCAACATCGAACGCTCACGGCAGGGCCAGCCCGTGATCTTCCAGGCCGGCGACTCCGACCAGGGCCGCGACCTCGGCGCGCGCATCGCCGACGGGATCTTCACGCATGCCCCGAGTTTCGAAGCCGGAGTGGCGTTCTACGCCGACATCAAGAACCGGGCCGCGGCGTACGGGCGCGCCCCCGAGGACATCGTGATCCTGCCGGGCGTCACGGTCACCGTGGGCGACACCGACGCCGACGCCCGCGAGATCGAACGCACGACCCAGCTGGCGGACAACGACTTCGGACGGTCGCTGCGGGAACTCGGCCGGCCGTTCGGCTGGCACGACTTCCAGCAGTACGACCTCGACGCACCGTTCCCCACCGAGGCCTTGCAGCACGCCGAGCGGAGCTTCTACACGCAGGCGAAGAAGATCACCGACCTCGCCGTCGGCCGCGGGCTGACGCTGCGGCAGACCGTCGAGGCGCTCAGCGCGCCGAAGACGTCACCGTTCACCGGCAGCGCCGAGACCGTCGCGAACGAATTGCAGCGCTGGCTGGACGGTCACGCCCTCGACGGCATCAACATCCACATCGGTCACCCGGCGCAGTTCCGCCGCTTCGTCGACGAGGTGCTGCCGATCCTGCGCGAGCGCGGGGTGGTCCGGGAGGATTACGAGCAGGACACCCTGCGCGGCAACCTCGGCCTGCCGTTCGCGGAGAACCGCTACACCCGGGCGCGGCGTGAGGGAATCGACCCCGCCCCGCTGCCCGGCACCACCGCGTCGCTGTCCGCGAGCGTCTGAATCACTACCCCCCCTTTGCATGGTCAGGAGCACCCAGTGAGCAAGAAGAGCCGGCGGATCGCCGGCGCCGTAATACTCGGAGTGATAGTCGGTCTCGTCGCCACCGCCTGCGGTGGTGGCAGCAGCTCGGACGGAGCCGAGGTCAAATGGGCGTTCAGCCTCCCCACCTCCTGGGACCCGGTGACGAGCCGGACCGGAAACGACATCAACACCATCAGCCTCGCGTATGCGTCGCTGACCCGGCTCGACGCCGAGGGCAACGTCGAACCGTCGCTCGCCGAGAGCTGGAAGTACAACGCCGACGGCACCGCGGTGACGTTCAGCCTGCGTGACGGTCTGACGTTCTCCGACGGGACGACCCTCGATTCGCAGGCGGTGAAGGCGTTCTTCGACCGGGGCAAGACCCAGGACGATTCGTTCCTGCGCGATCAGCTCGCCGGCGTCACCGAGGTCACGGCGGACACCGCCACCGACGTCACGCTGCACCTGGCCGACGCCGACTACCAGATCCCGTACCTGGTCGCCGGGCGCACCGGTGCGATCGCCAGCCCGACGGCGGCCGCCGACCCGCAGAAGCTCAGCGTGTGGCCGGTCGGGGCCGGACCCTTCACGATCACCGACTTCGTCGCCGAGGATCACGCGTACTTCGAGAAGAACCCGAACTACTGGGACGCCGAGAACATTCACATCGACCACTTCGAACTCAGCGTCGCCCCGGACCCGGCCACACTCGTCGCCGGTGTCCAGTCCGGCTCCATCGACTTCGCGACGCTGCCGGCGTTGCAGTCCAAGGAAGCCGAGGCCGCCGGTCTCGACGTGACCGTGAAGCCGTCGCTCGCCGCGAACGACGTGTCCATCAACCTCAACAAGGCCCCGTTCGACAACCCGAAGATCGTCGAGGCGTTCCGCTACGCATTCGACCGCCAGGCATTCGTCGACGTCATCACGAACGGGCTGGGGAGCACCACCAGCCAGCCGTTCCCCGACGGCTACCTCGCGTTCAACCCCGAGATCGAGAAGCTCTGGAACTACGACCCCGACAAGGCATCTCGTCTCCTCTCCGAGGCCGGCTACGCGCCCGGGCAGTTGTCGATCGAGATCACGGCGCAGTCGGCGGCCACCAACCGTGCGGAACTCGTGCAGTCGCAGCTGAAGAAGATCGGCGTCGAGTCCACGATCAAGGTGGTCCCGCCCGGTTCGTCGACGTGGCAGAGCGAGGTCTACATCGCGAAGAACCCGCAGCTGGCCACGGACGGCACCATCGGCCGTGAATCCCCGGTGCAGAACCTGCTCGCCGTCTACGGTCCGGAAGGCATCATGAACCTCAGCGGCCCGCACGCGTCGCCGGAGTTCACCGCCGCACTCGACACCGTGCGCCGCACTCCGCTCGAGGACCCGGAGTACAAGCCGCGGTTGTGGCAGGCCGTCAAGGTCGGCGTCGAGCAGTCGCCGACGAACTACCTCTTCAGCAACCCGTGGATCATCGTGTCCAACCCGGACCTGAAGAACCTCAACATCCTGCCGTCCCAGGTTCGCTGGGAAGGTGTCACGGTCTCGTGACCACCGCAGACATCGAGGCCGCAGGCACCGGGAGGACATTCGCTCTCCCGGTGCCTGCGGGCGCGCTCGGCACGGCCGCCCGGATCATGCTCGGCACCGTGCTGATCGTGGTCCCGGTCTTCCTGTTCTCCACCCTGATCACGTTCCTGCTCGGTGCGGCCAGCGGGTTGAATCCGGCCGCCGGCATCGCCGGTGACGCCGCGACCCCGGAGACGATCGCCCGGATCAACGCCGAATTCGGGCTGGACAAGCCGGTCTGGCAGCAGTACGTCGACTGGATGTCGAGCATGCTGAGCGGCGACCTCGGTGTCTCGTGGTTCAGCAAGATCCCGGTCAGCGAGTTGATCGGTGAGCGCCTCGCCGTCAGCGCCTCCATCGCCGGTGTCGCGCTGGTCATCGGACTCGTCCTCGGTGTCGGACTCGGGGTGCTCGCCGCCGTCCACAAGGGCAGCCTGCTCGACCGGGCGATCACCGCCTACACGTCGGTGGCGTCGACGCTGCCGCCGTTCGTCATCTCTATCGGACTGATCCTC
Organism: Rhodococcus sp. T2V; assembly: GCF_029269925.1. Taxonomy (NCBI): domain Bacteria; kingdom Bacillati; phylum Actinomycetota; class Actinomycetes; order Mycobacteriales; family Nocardiaceae; genus Rhodococcus; species Rhodococcus sp. T2V. The sequence continues at coordinate 30,784 of NZ_JARJBD010000003.1, read as the reverse complement.
GTCTTCAGCGTCGGGCTGCACTGGCTGCCGTCGGCCGGGTACGTCCCGCCGGACGAGAACTTCGGCCGCTGGCTGTCACTGATCATCATGCCCGCGATCGCGCTGAGCATGGACGTCGTCGCCGACATCGCGCGGCAACTCCGCACCGGACTGGTCGCGGAACTGGATCAGAACTACGTCACCGGCGCGGTGGTGCGGGGCATCGGTCCGTCACGGATCCTGTTCGTGCACGCCCTGCGCAACGGCAGCGGTCCCGCGCTGTCGATCCTGGGCATGAAGATCCCCACGCTCATCGGCGGCGCCGTCGTGATGGAGACCATGTTCTCGATGCCCGGCTTCGGTCGCCTCGCCGCCGACTCCGCGCTGCGCGGGGACGTTCCGATCGTTCAGGGAACGCTCGTCGTGGCGATCGTGTTCGTGCTGTTCTGCAACATCGTCGTGAACATCGCTCAGAGCGTCCTGCAGCCGGCCACCAAGCGGAGAGACTGACATCCCATGCTCACAGCAATTCTGCGCTATCACTCCGCCCGCGTCGCGGTGATCGTCCTCGGGCTGATCGTGGTGCTCGCGGTCTTCGGGCCCGCGCTTGCACCGTTCGACCCGCTCGAGCAGGACACGTCGGCAATTCTGCAGGGCCCGAGCGGAACTCACTGGCTCGGAACGGACAACGTCGGGCGGGACGTGTTCAGCCGGCTGCTGGCGGGTTCGACCGTGTCGGTGCTGTCGGCGCTGCAATGCGTCGTCGTCGGATTTCTTCTCGGCGTGATCCCGGGCTTCCTGTCGGTGTACCTCGGGCGCAGCGTGGAATGGTTCACGCTCCGGCTGATGGATGCGCTGATCACGCTGCCGTTCCTCGTGTTCGCCGTCGCGATGACCGCGCTGCTCGGAAACGGGCTCGCACAGGCGATGTTCGCCGTCGGTATTCTCATCGCGCCCGCGTTCTACCGGGTCACGCGTGCCGCGGCGCTGACTGTCGCCAACTCCCAGTACGTCGAGGCCGCCGAACTGATGGGCGCCGACACGTCCTGGATCATCCGCCGTCACGCGGTGCGCAAGGTGCTGCCCGCGGTCGGGGTGACGTTCGCCGCCATGACCGGGGCCAGCCTCGTCATCGTGTCTTCGCTGACCTTCCTCGGGATCGGTGTCGTCCCGCCGGACCCCACCTGGGGCGGACTCCTCGCCAGCGGACTGCAGTACCTCTATCAGGTTCCGTTCGGTCCCGTCGTCCCCGCGCTGCTGATCGTGGCGACCGTGTGGGCGCTCAATGCCATCGCCGACGCGCTGCGGGACGCGACCGGCCGCCCCGCACGACGCGCCCCCAGGAAACAGGAGGTTACCTCGGATGTCCACTGACACACTCGATGCCACGTCGGCACCGGACACCACGCGCCCCCGCAGGCCGGTGCTCACCGTCAGCGATCTGCGTATCGCCCTCGACGACGGAACCGAACTGGTCCGCGGCGTCGACTTCTCCCTCGCACCCGGGGAAGCGCTCGGGATCGTCGGCGAATCGGGAAGTGGAAAATCGCTGACCTGCCGCGCCGTCCTCGGAATCCTGCCCGGCGGAATCGACGTCACCGCAGGCTCGATCGACTTCGACGGCATCGAACTCACCGACCTCGGGCGCAAGCAGTGGCGACCCCTGCGCGGCACCCGCATCGCCGCCGTGTTCCAGGACCCGGCGTCCTACCTGAACCCGTCTATCCGCGTCGGTGAACAACTCGCCGAGGCGCTCCGGTCCACGCTCGGACTGTCCCGCGCCGACGCGCGGCGACGCGGCGTCGAACTGTTCCGGAAGATGGGGCTGACCGACGCGGACACCGTGTACCGCCAGTACCCGCACGAACTGTCCGGGGGCATGCTTCAGCGGGTGCTCATCGCGATCGCGGTCTCCGCGGAGCCCGAACTCCTGATCGCGGACGAGGCGACCACCGCCCTGGACGTCACCGTCCAGGCGGAGGTGCTCGACCTGCTCGAGGACCTGCGCCAAGAACTGGGCCTCGCCCTCGTCCTGGTCTCGCACGACCTCGCGGTGGTCGCTCAGGTCTGCGACAGAGTGATCGTGATGCGGGACGGCGCCGTCGTCGAGTCCGGGCGAGCGGAGGACCTGCTCACCGCGCCCCGGCACGAGTACACCCGCCAACTCGTCGACAACCATCGGGAATACGGCCTCGAGTCGTTCATCGGGCAGGAGGCGGCTCGTGTCTGAACCGTTGCTGCGCATGACCGATGTCCGGGTGGAGCGCGGGTCCCGTGGCGCCCGAAAGCAGATTCTGCACGGCGTCGACCTCACCATCGACGCCGGCGAGAAGGTGGGTCTGATCGGTGAAAGCGGCTCCGGGAAAACGACACTGGCCCGCACGATTCTCGGCCTGATCACCCCGACGGCCGGGTCGGTCGAGATCCGCGGGCAGCGCGTCGACGACCTGCCCGCGGCGCAACGCCGGGCGCACCGCCGCACGGGGACCGTGCAATACGTGTTCCAGGATCCGCTGCTGAGCCTCGACCCGGACATTCCGGTGGGCGAGTCGATCGCCGAGGGGCTGATCGTGCGGGGCGGGCTGGACCGTGACGTCGTGCGGTCGAAGGTCGCGGCGGTGCTGGGCAGCGTGGGTCTCGACGCCGGCATCGCGACGCGGATTCCCGCGGAACTGTCCGGTGGGCAACGCCAGCGGATCGCGATCGCGCGGGCCCTCGTGGTGGATCCGGCGCTGCTGCTGCTCGACGAACCGGTGAGCGCCCTCGACTCGGTCAACCGCATCCAGATCCTGAAACTGCTCACTGAACTCGGGCATTCGAGGCAGCTCGCTCAGCTGTTCATCTCGCACGATCTGGGGGCCGTCGCGGCGCTGGTCGACCGGATCGTCGTGCTCTACCGCGGCAACATCGTCGAGGACGGACCCACCCGCCAGGTGATCTCCGATCCCCAGCACCCCTACACCGCGCTCCTCGTCGGATCGGCGCCCACCTTGAGCGGTGGCGCCGTGACCCGCGAGCGTCGCCGGGAGTTGAGGCTCACGGGCGCTAGCGGCGCAGGGCCTTTCGCGCCAGCCAGTTGCCGAAGAACTGGGAGGCCTGGACGAGCAGGATGATGACGAGGGTGGCGACGAGGGTCACCTGCCAGTTGAAGCGCTGGTAGCCGTACACGATGGCGAAGTCGCCGAGCCCGCCGCCGCCGATGGTGCCCGCCATCGCGGACATGTCGACGATGCCGATGAGGACGAACGTGTATCCGAGGATCAACGGGCCGAGGGCTTCGGGGATGAGCAGGGTGACGATGATCCGCAGGGGACCGGCACCCATCGCGCGGGCCACCTCGATCACGCCGGGGTCGACGGTCACCAGGTTCTGTTCCACGATGCGGGCGATGGCGAACGACGACGCGATGATCATCACGAAGATCGCGGCCTCGGTGCCGATGGTCCGGCCCACCACGGCGAGGGTCACGGGCCCCAGTGCGGCGAGCAGGATGATGAACGGAATCGGCCGCACGATGTTCACCAGGATGTTCAGCACCGTGTAGGCGGCCGTGTTCTGGAGGATCCCGCCCTTCCGCGTGGCGTACAGCAGCGTCCCGACCACGAGCCCGATCAGCCCGCCGATCACCAGTGTGATCACCACCATGTAGATGGTGGTGCCGATGGATTCGAACAGTACGGGGCGCAGTTTGTCCCAGTTCGTGGTCATGCCTGTACTTCCTCGACGTCGGTGACGGCCCGCAACAGGCGGATCACGTCGTCGACGCCGTCGTCGGGGCCGACGAGTTCGAGCGTGAGACTGCCGAACGAGCGGTCCTGCAGGGTGGTGATGCCGCCGTAGACGATCTCGAATCGGACACCGTGCCCTCCCGCGTCGGAGAGGACGTCGCCGATCCGGCTGCCGTCCCGCACGTCGGCGGTGACGATCCGGCCGCCGAAACGTGCGCGCAGCCGGTCCAGGTCGGCGGGCTCCGGGCGGTTGCGCAGGATCGTGCTCACGAAACTCTTCGACGCCGGCGCCTGTGGTTCCGAGAAGACGTCGAACACGGTGCCGAGTTCCACGACGCGACCCTCCGCCAGGACGGCGACACGATCCGCGACGGCCCGGACGACGTCCATCTCGTGGGTGATCACCACGATCGTGACGCCGAGTTCCCGGTTCACCTTGCGGAGCAGGCGGAGCACGTCCTGGGTGGTCTCCGGGTCCAGGGCGCTGGTGGACTCGTCGGCGAGCAGCAGGTCCGGCGACGTCGCCAGCGCGCGGGCGATCCCGACCCGCTGCTTCTGCCCGCCGGACAGCTGGTCGGGGTAGGCCCGCGCCTTGTCGGACAGACCGACGAACGCGAGCAGTTCGGCGACGCGTTCGCGGCGCTTCTGCCGTGGCCAGCCCGCCACGACGAGGGGGTATCCGACATTCCCGGCGACGGTGCGGGAGCGGAACAGGTTGAACTGCTGGAAGATCATTCCGATCTTCGCGCGCACGTGCCGGAGTTTCGATTCCGGCAGCGCGGTGATGTCGACGTCGTCGACGACGACGCGCCCACTCGTCGGGCGTTCCAGGCCGTTGATCAGCCGAACCAGCGTGCTCTTCCCGGCCCCCGAGTAGCCGATGACCCCGAAGATCTCACCTCGCTCGATGGTGAGATCGACGGCGTCGACGGCGGTGAGTGTCTTCTTTCCCGATGGGAAGGATTTGGTGACGGATTCGAATCGGACGATCGGTGTCATCTACTTGGCCGAACGAATTCCCTCTTCGACCCGCGACAGGATCTGCTGGAGCTGAGCACCGTCCCGTTCCACCTCGACGGACGTTCCCTTCGACTCCTCCCGCACGGCGGCCTGGATTTCGGGGTCGTGCCAGATCTTCACGAGTTCGAGGTACGTCGCGTTGTCCTTGTCCTCGGCGCGGGTGACGAACGTGTTGATGTAAGGCTCGGCGGCGGGGCTCGACGGGTCGTCCTTGTAGAGGGCCGATGCGGGGTCGATGCCCGAACGCTCGAGGAACGTGTTGTTGACGATCGCACCGTCCACGGATGCGAGGGACAGCGCCGTCTGCGCGGCGTCGACCGGCGTCACCTTCACCTTGGACGCACCCGCGTCGATGTCGGCGGGTGTGGGGGACGGGTTGTCGCCGGTCAGCGTGAGCAGGCCGGCGCCCTTCAGCACGAACAGGGCACGAGCCTGGTTGCTGGGGTCGTTGGGGATGGCGATCTCCCCGCCCTGCGGAATGTCGGCGACACTCCGGTGCTTCTGCGAGTACAGGCCGAGAGGCACGATCTGGGTGGCGCCGATCGGGGTGAGGTTGTCGTCGGCGCCGGTGTTGTACTCGCCGAGGAACTGCAGGTGCTGGAAGAGGTTGGCGTCGATCTGCCCCTGCGACAGGGCGATGTTCGGCTGCGAGTAGTCGGAGAAGTTCACGACGTCGAGCGTGATGCCCGCATCCTTCGCCTTCTCCTCGAAGATCTCCCACGAGCGGTCACTGGCCTCGGTGGTTCCGATCCGCACCGTGTCGCCGTCGGCGCCGCCGGATCCGCCGGAGCACGCTGTCAGTACCGCCAGGAGTGGAACGGCGGCAAGGGCGAGAGAACGGCTGAACTTCACGGAAAATCCCCACGATCGATCGGCTGACCACGGACTGCGGCCACTGGCAACCTAGCCCGTGCGGGCGCGGTGCGGAATGGTTTCGATCGACGTGATTCGAAAGAGGGTTGTTCGACTTTCCTTCCAGCCCAGCAGTATTCGACCGGACCGGGCGCGTGCTCTAGGGTGGCAGCGTAGACATGTGGAAGGTGATGAAGCAATGAAGGTAACGGTAGTGGCCGGCAATCCCAAGCCCGGTTCGCGGACGCTGGACGCGGCCGGTCTGGTCGCGGCCGCGGTGACGGGTGCCGCTGTGGATTCCACGGTCGACGTGATCGAGCTCGGTCCGGGACTGCTCGGGTGGGGTGACGAGAAGGTCGCGGCGGCGGTGGAGACCGTGGCCTCGTCGGATCTCGTGGTGTTCGCGAGCCCCACTTTCAAGGCGTCGTACACGGGCGTGCTGAAACTGTTCCTCGACCAGTTCGCCACCGGCGACGGCCTGAAGGACGTCGTGGTGGTGCCGCTGATGCTCGGAGCCGGCCCGGCGCACGCCATGGCGCCGGACCTGCTGCTCAAACCGGTGCTCGTCGAACTGGGCGCGACCGCCCCCGCGCCGGGCCTCTACCTCATCGACACCACGTACACGACCGACACACGCATCGCCGACTACGCCGAGCGGTGGGGTTCGATCCTCACCGCGGCGGCCCGGACCCGGACGGAACTCTCATGACGCAGGCAGACGGCACCTTGGACAAGACTTCGCTCCGGGAGGCGTTCGGGCATTTCCCGAGCGGTGTCGTCGCCGTCTGCGCCGAGGTCGACGGTGAACGGGTCGGGATGGCGGCGAGCACGTTCGTGCCGGTGTCGCTGGAGCCGCCGCTCGTCGCGTTCTGCGTGCAGAACGCGTCTACGACGTGGCCGAAGCTCGCGGACTTGGAGCATGTCGGGATCAGCGTGCTCGGGGAGGCGCACGACGCGGCCGCGCGTGTGCTGGCCGCGAAGACGGGCGACCGGTTCGCGGGCCTCGACACCGAGACCACCGACGGCGGTGCGTTGTTCATCGACGGCGCGTCGGTGTGGCTCGACACCACCGTCACCCAGCAGGTGCCCGCGGGCGATCACGCGATCGTGGTCCTGCGGATCAACGAGCTGCGGGTGCAGTCGGAGATCGAACCGATCGTGTTCCACCGCAGCCGGTTCCGCTGGCTCCGCACCGTCGCGTCGTAACCGAGTGCGATGACGACGGAACTGACGGCGCCCGCCGAGACGGACGTCCATCCTCTGGACGACGCGATTCGCGAATCCCTGCGCGGTGAGCACGCGCATTTCGCCCGGTGGTCGGGCAGGCTGGCGCGGTACCACCCCGACGTCGCGCCGCACGTCGGCCACCCGGACACCCTGGTGGACGAGGACTGGGCGGATCTGGCGGCACTGCTCGGCCCGTCCGCGACGGCCGCGCTCCGCGGATTCGGTCACACGCCGCCGCCGGGCTGGGAGGTCCTGGACTCCTTCGGCCTGGTCCAGATGGACGGCACCGCGCTGGACGTCGCGCCGGACCCGGACGCCGAAGTCCTCGGCGCGGACGATGTTCCGGAGATCCTCGCTCTGATCGGCCGCACCCGGCCCGGACCGTACCTTCCGCGGACCATCGAGATGGGGACCTACCTCGGGTTTCGGGTCGACGGCGAACTCGTCGCCATGGCGGGAGAGCGGCTGCACCCGCCCGGCTGGACCGAGATCAGCGCGGTCTGCACCGACGAGCGTTTCCGGGGCCGCGGATTCGGTGCCCGGCTCGTCCGTGCCGTCGGAGCCGGTATCCGCGCCCGAGGGGAGACACCGTTCCTGCACGCCGCGCAGTCGAACACGACGGCGATCCGGCTGTACGAGAGCTTGGGCTTCACCCTGCGCAGGCAGTCCGCACTCACGGTGGTCCGGACACCGGCGTAGGCGGCTCCGCCGCCCGTGCGCGGTTAACGAGTCCCTGCACTCGTCAACCACTCACGGGGAGCGAAGCGCCCTCTCAGGGTGGACTCCGCGTACTCGTGTCGGAAGATCCCCTTCTCGCGGAGCAGCGGCACGACATGATCGACGAAATCGGTGAGGCCGGACGGGAATCCGTCCGGCATCAGGTTGAAACCGTCCGCTGCGCCTGCCACGAACCACTCTTCGATGGTGTCGGCGATCTGTTCGGGGGACCCGACGACGAGCCGGTGGCCGAAGCCGCCTGCCTTGCGCAGAAGTTCGGACACCGAGTACCGGCTCTCCAACGCCAGCCGCACGACGGCTTCCCGGAACCCGAGGGAACCGGAGAACGACGGGTCGACCGGCGCCACCAGCAGGTCCTCCGGGATCGGCCGGTCCGGGTCGAGTGAGCTGAGGTCGACGCCGAGCATCCCGCCGAGCCGCTCGGAGGAGAAGCCGTCGGCGGCCTTGGACTCCCAGTCCTCGTACCGGGCGATCGCCTCGGCCTCCGTGCTGCCGACCACCGTGACGAGGCCGGGCAGGATCTTCACCGACGCGGGGTCGCGACCGGCCGCGCGCGCGACGTCCTTCACCTCCCGGTAGTGCTGCCGCCCGGCGTCGAGGGTGAGTTCCGCCGAGAACACCGCGTCGGCGCTGCGTCCGGCCAGCGCGCGGCCCTGCGGCGAACCGCCGGCCTGCACGAGCAGCGGGCGACCCTGCGGCGACGGCGGCACGGGCAGCACACCGTGCACGTGGAAGAACTCCCCGTCGTGGTGCACCGGGACTCCGGTCGCCGCCGATTCCCACAGCGCCGTGACGACGTCCACGAACTCGGAGGCCCGGCGGTACCGCGCCTCGCGGTCGGGGATCCGCGAGAGACCGAAGTTGTGGGCCGTCCCGGCGTGGAACGTGGTCACCACATTCCACGCCACCCGCCCGCCGGACACGACGTCGAGGGAGAGAAACCGGTCCGCCAGGTCGAACGGGTCGTTGAACGTCGTCGACGCCGTCCCGATCAGCCCGAGGTGCTCCGTCGCGCTCGCCACCACCCCGAGAACGGTGGTGGGTTCGAGGGCCCGGGTCGGTTTGACGGCGGGATCCTCGCGGAGCGCGGGACCGTCCGCGAGGAACAGCGCATCCAGTGTGCCGCGCTCCGCGATCCTCGCGACCTCGGCGTAGTAGTCGGGGTCGATGAACGACGTCGGATGCAGATCGGGGGCCCGCCACGCGGACGGGTGGAAACCCACGTCCAGCACGTTGACGTTGAGGATGACCTCTCGTTGCGCGGGCATCAGCCGGCGGGCTTCGCGGCGGCGCCGTCGACGTTGGTCTGGCTGCGGTCGGTGGCCCGCGCCGATTCGATGCTCTGCGCCACCCGGGAGAAGAACGGGTCGCTGTCGATCAGCTGGCCGATCCGCGGGTCGTGATACGTGTCGAGCAGCGGCGCGAAGTCGGGGTTGTCCTTGTCCTTCTCGTTGATGACGACCTCGATCCAATACAGCTCGTAGGCGGGGGCGTTGAAGACGATCTTGTCGTCGGGCACGTCGGCGAGATCGAAGTTCGAACGCCAGCCCAGCGCCAGGTCGACGTCGGGGAGCGTGCGCGGCAACTGTGCCAGCGCGGCCTCGGTGAACTCGAACGACTTCGGGTTGTCCTTCACGTCGCGGATGGTCACGCGGGACGGGTCGACTCCGTCCTTCAGCGTCAACTGGCCGAGGTCCTGCAGGGTCTGCAGAGCCTGCGCCTGATTCGACGGGTCATCGGGGATGGCGACCTTCGCGCCCTTGGGGAGATCCTCGAGCTTGTCGAACCTCTCGGAATAGCCCGAAAACTTCAGGACGTACCAGTCGCCGGCCGCATACAGTCCGAGGTTGCCGTCCTCGTTCTGCACGCGCATCCACTCCTGATGCTGGCTGTGGTTGGCGTCGATGTCGCCCTGGGAGACCGCGAGGTTCTTGAGCTTCGAATCCTCGATCTGCACCGGTTCGACGGTGATGCCGTGGTCGGGAGCGAGTTTCGCGACCTCCTTGGCGAGCTTCTCGTCGAGGATCGATCCGGCGGTGTACCCGATCTTGAACGTGGTCTGCGGGCCGTCGCCCTCGGTGCGGTCGTTGCTCCCGCCCGCGCCGCACGCGGTCAGGAGGAGCAGCAGTGTGGCCGTCAGTCCGCCTGCCGCGACAGCGCGGGCGCGCGTCACCGAGCGGGGTCGAATCGTCATGGGTGTAGTCCTCTGATCTGAGTGGGAGTGAAAGGCTCAGCGCCGGTTGGTGAGGCGGGCGGCCAGATCGCCGACGAGTTGGATGACCTGGACCAGCACCACGAGCGCGATGACCGTCGTGATCATCACGGTGTTGTCGAATCGGTTGTAGCCGTACGCGATGGCGAGGTTGCCGATGCCGCCGGCTCCCACGGCGCCTGCGATCGCCGACATGTCGAGGATGCCGATCAACGCGATCGTCAGGGCACCGATGATGGTCGGGACCGCTTCGTGGAGTTGCACTTTGCGGATGATCTGGAAGTTCGAGCCGGCCGACGCGCGTCCCACTTCCACCACTTCGGGTGGAACGTCGCGCAGCGAATTCTCGATCAGGCGCGCGACGTACGGGGTTGCGGCCAGCGTCATCGGAACGGCCGCCGCCTGCACCCCGAGCGACGTGCCGACGACGAAGCGGGTGAACGGGATGATGGCGGCCATCAGCACCAGGAACGGCAGCGATCGGCCGAGATTGACCACCCAACCGGCCACCGCGTTGACCGCGGGGTTGGGAAACAGCCCGCGGGGAGCGGTGTTGTGCAGCACGACCGCCAGGGGAGTGCCCAGCAGGATGGCCAGGATCACCGTGATCCCGACCATCTGCACGGTCTGTTGCAGGGCGGGCAGGAACAATTCGGGAAGTTCCTCGACGGGGGTCGAGATGGCCAGTACGACGCTGTCGGCGCTCATGCCGCCGCCTCCTCGGTGGCCGGGGCGGAGGCGTTGTCGACCCGTGTTCCGTGCAGGCCCCACGAGGACAGGAGCTCCCCGACCGAGGGGTGGTCACCGGCGACCGAGATGGTGACCCGGCCCGCCGGGCGTCCGCCGACCGACTCCACGGTCCCGGACAGCACCCCGATCGATCGGCCGGTGGCCGTGCCGAGAAGCTCGATCCAGTTGGCGGGGACGGTGTCGGAGCCGTAGGTGACGTGCCACAGCACGTCCCGGTCCTCCGCGGTGATGTGGGAACGGTCGGGGAGCAGCCCGACGCCGAGTTCGGAGCGCGGGTCGCGCAGGAGGTCGATCACCGGGCCCGATTCCACGACCCGTCCCGCGTCGAGGACGGTGACCACGTCGGCGACCTGGCGGACGACGTCCATCTCGTGGGTGATCAGCACGATCGTCAGCCCGAGGTCGTCGCGCAGTTCGCGGAGCAGCGCGAGGATGGATCGGGTGGTGGCGGGGTCCAGTCCGGACGTCGCCTCGTCGGACACCAAGACCTTGGGCGCCAGCGCCAGCGAGCGGGCGATCCCCACGCGTTGCCGCTGCCCGCCCGACAGTTGCCGGGGGTAGAGGTCGGCCTTGTCGGACAGACCCACCCGCTCGAGCAGTTCCGCCACCCGCGCTCGTCGCTCGGCGCGGCCGATGCCGGCGAATTCCAGCGGCAGCGCCACGTTCTCGGCGGCGGTCCGGCGGGCGAGGAGGCTCGACGCCTGGAAGATCGTGCCGATCGCGCGGCGCTGTTCCCGCAATCGCCGCTCGGACAACCCGGAGACGTCGGTTCCGTCGAGGAGGATGCGGCCCTCGGACGGACCCTCGAGCAGGCTGATGATGCGCGACAGCGTGGTCTTGCCCGCCCCGCTCTGGCCGATCACCGCGGCGATCTGGCCGGTGCCGACGGTGAAGTCGATGTCGTGGAGCACCTCGACGGAGCGGGCTCTCTTCCCGAATCGTTTCGTGACGGAACGGACTTCGATCATGCTGCACCACCTGTATCGGATGACGGCACCGCGGGTCGGCCGCCGGGAGGGAGTCCTGGCCTGTGGGTGGGCCAGTGGGCTCCCGAAACGATAGGCGTGGGTAAACGGAAAGTCATGTCTAAGAATCGACTTGATCAGAAGGTGCGCTCACTATCCGGGATACACCGGCCGGCGGTGGGTCGGGGCAGGCGCCGGATCGGGTAGCCGCAGAGTCGCCCGGAGCGACCGCTGCCGGTACCCGCGGGGCCGAGACGGCCTCGCCCACGCGGAGAAGCCGGCGTCGAGGTCGGTGACGGTCGCGATGTGACCGTCCACGCCGGTGGCGTCGGGGTCGTCGACGACGAACAGCAGGGCGCGCTCACGCACGGCCGGGCCGTACCGGTCGACGTCGCCGCCGGACAGCACGACGATGTCGGAAACCTCTGCGGCGGAGACGATGTCGTCGCCCTCCTCCGCCCACCACGCAACGGGGATCTTCTGCTGCGGCGGTGTGGGGACGTTGAGGGGCCCGGCGATGTCGAAGATCCCCTGGTGGTCGGCGTAGACGATGCGGTCGGAATCGGCGAAGCGCACGTCGCCGGGGCGTCCACGGATCGTGTCGGCCGGCCAGCTCTCCCACAGTGTGCGGGAGGCGTGGATCGCGTCCGTCGTCACCGCGGGGCTCGGCCCGCCGTCGATCCACACCCCCGCCGAGGCCAGGTTGCCCGGCGCCGACCGGTCCTCCACCCCGGTGAGCCAGCCGACGCGGCCGCGGCTGGTGTGGTCCAGCGAGGCCAGGCGGCGAGCCAGGTTGTACGGGTGGTCGAGGTGGGGGACGGCGGTGACGAACACCCCGACGTCGGCGGTGGCGGCGATCAGCGCCGCGGCGGACACGCTGGGGGACAGGGCCGCGGTGGGCCGGGGCGCGGTCCGCGACACCCGTTCGACGCCGACGAGGACGAAGTCCGCCCCGGTACGGTCGACGAACGCGGCGAGTTCGTCGACCCGGCCGCGGCGGATGGCGTCGACGAGCAGGTGCTCACCGAGCGCGAGTCCGTAGAAGGTCCTGCTGCGCTGGATCACACTCATCCGAGGTCTCCCGGTGTCGGTTCGAGGGTCTGCTGTCGTGATGTCAGCGCTAGTGATGTCAGCGCTAGTGATGTCAAGGGGCATCTCCTGAGAAGAGGGTGGATGTCGCGAAGGCGAGGGACGTCAGCCCCAGGGCGACCAGCAACATCGATACGGACGCACTGCGCCGGAGGACGCTGGACCGCGGATCCTGCGGGTCGTACCACAGCCAGAGGACCTGTCCGGCAACGAATTCGTTCCCGGAGGAATCGGACGCGGCGGCGCCGAGTCCCGGACCGGGATCGAATGTCCTTCGCCGGCCGGTGAACTCGTCGCCCCCGACCCGGTACGCGTAGGTGACCGCGGGCCGTACGTCGACGACCGAGCATTCGGACCCGATCCACGACCGGGACCGCCACAGCGCGACGACGCCCGGAACCCCACGAAACAGGAGGAACGCACCCGCGATGATCCAGACGGTGACCACACGGGCGACGTTACGGCGGCGACGGTGGGGTCGTACAGCCTTCCCCGCAGCGTGAGCGGAACACCGCTATGTGACACCTGGACCGAGCGCAGGTGAGTACCGCTGTGGAGCAGAATGTTTCGATTGCTCACGACTCACAATCAGACTGAGCGCAATGCTCGTCCGCGGCGTGACGCGCTGGGAAGGTAAAAGGCAATCACGGAGAGGGGAACCGTCATGAGCCGCCATACCGTCGTCGGGCTGCAGCTCGACGCCGCCGTCGTCACGCACGTGCTCGACCCGAGGCAGCGGGCGCGGCGAGAAGAATTCGGGCGCAGCATCGACGAATCGGGAATCGACTTCCTCGTTCTCGGTGGTGACCACGAGAACGAGGTGGAGCCGGCGATCGATGCGACGGTGGCCGCCACCGTCCTGGCCCGGCACACGAGCACGGTGGGACTGGTGGTGGCCGGCGCCGTCGTCCGCGATCACCCGTTCAACCTCGCGCGCCGGCTCGGTTCCCTCGACCACGGATCCCACGGCAGGGCCGGATGGCTGATCGGGTCGGGCCCGGTGGGCGCGGCCGTCGATGCCGTGTCGGTCGCCCGGAAGTTGTGGGAGAGCTGGCCCGGCGACAGCATCGTCGACGACGCCGAGCGCGGCATCTTCGCGGACTCCGAACGGATCGTCCACATCGATCACTCGGGGATCTTCTCCGTCTCCGGCCCACTCAATGTTCCCGAACCGCCGCAACGCAAGCCGCCCGTCTTCTGGCGCCCCGCGACCGAGGCCGAACAGGTCGCGGCGCGGCGCACCGCCGACGCGGTGATCCTTCCGGACGAGGACTCGGTGCGCCGGTACCGGGCGCACTTCGACCCGGACGCCGCCCGGGACCAGGCGCTGCTCATCGACCGGCAGTGGACACCAGACAGCACTCCGCCTGCGACGGAAGCCGACGGCGTGATCGTCCGAGGGTTCACGGCGACCGATCTGCGCGCCCTGCTCGACGCGGTTCGGCGCGACCCGTTACTCCACGACCCGCGGCCCACCCTGCGTGACCGATTGGGTCTGCAGGCGGCGGAGACCGTGCTGTCCGGCGGCCGCAGCGCGTTCCCGGTCAGCTGACCATTTCACCGTAGACAGGAGATTCACCATGACAGCGGTATCCGAGGCCCCCGCCCCGGAGGCGGTGCGTCCGCCCGCACGCGGCTCCGCCGAACTGGCGGCCGTGATCGCCGAGATCGCCGCCGACGCCGCGCGGCGGCGTGCCGGTGGCGGGACCGAAGGACCGTACCGGGCCGTCGAGTTGATCCGCGAGCACCGCCTCGGGGCCGTGCGCGTGCCCCGCGAGCAGGGCGGCGGCGGGTACACCCTGCAGGATCTGTTCGACCTGGTGATCGACCTCGCCGAGGCCGATCCCGACGTTCCGCACATCATCCGGGTCCACTACGCCTTCGTCGAGGAACTGCTGCGGGTTCCGCGCACCGAGCGCAAGGACGCATGGTTGCCGGACGTCGTGTCGGGCAAGCTGTTCGGCGGCGCGTCCTCTGAGCTGAGCACCCGCGCCGTCGGCTCGTACAGTTTCGAATCCACGCTGACACCGGTCGACGGCGGGTACCGCCTCGACGGGGTGAAGTTCTACAGCACCGGGTCGCTGTACTCCGATTTCATCCGGGTCTCCGCCAACGTCCCGGACGGAAAGGCGCTCAGCGCCATCGTGCCCGCCGACCGCGCCGGGATCGTCCACGAGGACGACTGGGACGGAATCGGCCAGCGTCACACCGGCAGCGGGACGACCGTGTTCGAGAACGTCGCCGTCGCCGAGTCCGAGACCCTCCCGTTCCGGGGTGGCGACGAGGAAACCCGGCCACGTCAGGCGCTTCCTCAGCTGTACCTGCACGCGATCGCGGCGGGGATCCTGCGCACCGTCACGACCGAGTCGGCCGCGCTGATCCGCGGCCGCAAGCGCAGTTTCGTGTTCGCTGCCGCCGAGGAACCGCGGCACGACCCGCAGTTGCTCGAGGTCGTCGGAACGCTGTCGGCGGCGGCGTTCGCGGCGGAGTCGGTGGTCCGCGCGGCCGCCGCAGCCCAGGATGTGGCCGCGGACGCCGCCCGCACGTCCGGTGTCGACGCCCGGCTCGAGCAGGACGCCGCGGTCCTGGCCGCCAAGGTGAAGGTGTCCATCGAGGACGTCGCGCTCCGGGCGGCGACCCGGTTGTTCGAGGTGGGCGGTGCCTCGGCCACCCGGGAGTCCGCGCACCTGGACCGGCACTGGCGGAACCTGCGAACCCTGTTCTCCCACAACCCGACGGTGTACAAGGCGCGGGTGATCGGCGACCTCGTGGTCAACGAGACACCGCTCCCCGACACCGGATTCTTCTGATTCGGAAGGCAAAGCCGTGAGTAGCTCCCGACGCCAACTGGTGCTCAACGTGAACGTGCTCGACGTGGGCATCGCCCCCGGGGCGTGGACGCTCGACGACGTGCACGCTCACTCGTTCGTCGATCTCGACCACTTCACCGGGGTCGCGCGGATCGCCGAGCGCGGCACCCTCGACGCGTTCTTCCTCGCCGACGGTCCCGGCTTCTGGGAGAACCCCCGGGTGAAGCCGACCCGGGCGCTGGAACCGTCGGTGATCCTGGCGGCCGTCGCGACGGCCACCGAGAACCTGGGGCTGATCGGGACCGCCTCCACCACGTTCAACGACCCGCGCGACCTCGCCGAACGCTTCCTCTCCCTCGACTACCTCAGCGGTGGCCGGGTGGCGTGGAACGTCGTCACCACGTATTCACCGACGGCGGCAGCCAATTTCGGCTTCGACCAGATCCCGGACCGCGACTACCGCTACCGCCGTGCCGAGGCGTTCGTCGACGTGGTCACCGCGCTGTGGGAGAGCGCCCGCAGCGGTGTCCCGGTATCGCACCACAGCGAGTTCTTCGACGTCGACGGCGTGCTGCGGGCGCCGGCGTCGGAGCAGGGGCAGCCGCCGCTCGTGCAGGCGGGCGGATCGCCCGCCGGGCGTGAGCTCGCCGGACGCACCGCTCACGGCGTGTTCTCCGCAGAACTGACGCTCGACTCCGCGCGCAGGCACTACAAGCACGTCAAGGACGTGGCGCGGGCGGCAGGCCGCAACCCGGACGACGTGAAGATCCTGCCCGGGCTGATCACCGTCATCGGCTCGACGGAGGCGGAGGCCGTCGCACGACACGAGCAGCTCCGCGAACACGTCCCCGCCCGGTTCGGCTGGGACCGGCTGAGTCTGACGCTCGGTGTCCCGCTCGCGGAACTCGACCTCGACCAGCCGATCCCGCAGTCGCTGCTGGACGGGCCGCCCGACCCCGCGACGTTCTCGGGTTCCCTCGGATTCCGCGAATCGGTGGTCGGGCTGGCGCGGGAGCGGAACCTGACCGTCGCCCAGCTCCTGCGCGAGCTGAACGGCGGCGGCGGGCACCGAGCCGTCATCGGCACCCCGGAACAGGTGGCCGACACCATCGAGGCGTGGTTCCGCGCCGAGGCGGCCGACGGATTCAACCTCATGCCCGACGCGTTCCCGTCCGGCCTCGACACCTTCGTCGACGAAGTGGTGCCTCTGCTGCGCAAGCGGGGACTGTTCCGCCACGAATACGCGGAGAAGACCCTGCGCGACCGGTTCGCGGTGCCGCTTCCCGAGTATCGCGCCGCGCGGTCGGCCTGACTGCGTCCAGACGGTAAGGAGGCCTCGTGAATGCACCGCGGTCGGGGTCGCAGGCGGTCGAGCGGGCGATCGCGGTCCTCGCGTGCTTCGAGGGCGGCTCCACCGACCTGACGGTCAGCGCGCTCGCCGCCCGCACCGGATTGGCCGTCAGCACCGCGTACCGCATCGTGCAGGCGCTCGTCCGCGGCGGATTGCTCGAACGCGACGAGCACACCGACTGCTATCGGGTGGGGCCGAGCCTGATCTCCCTCGCCGTGCCGTCGCTGGGGCGGCACGAAGCCGAAGCGTTCGCCCCGCATCTGTATTCGCTCGCCGCGCGGGTGAAACTGACCGCCTCGCTCTCCGTCGCCAAGGACGATGTCGCGGTCACCGTCTTCTCCGCACGCCCACCCGAGCGGTTCTGCACGCATCAGCTGCCCGGGGTGCGTCAGCCACTGCAGACCAGCGCGATGGGCATGGCGATCCTGGCGTTCGGCACGGCGTCCGCCCGGCGAGGCAGTTCGGTGCCGGCGTCCTCGGACCTCGAACGGGTCCGGCGGCAGGGGTACGCCGCAGCCTTCTCCGCCGAGAACCGGGACGTGCTCGCCGTCGCGGTTCCCGTTCTCGACGCAGGCGGACGGCCCCGCGGCGCGCTCGGGGTCCAGGCGCTCCGTCGGCGACTCACCGACGATCTCGTGCGGGAGATCGTGCCGCCGATGCGGGGCGTCGCGGCGCGGATCGGTGCGGGCGCCGGACCCGCATTTCCCGCGTTCCGGTAGGGAAAAACTCAGGGTGAACCTTTTTCGCATTGTGAAAAAAGCGTTGTAGCAACGTGGTTCGGGATTCGATGATGATCGCGACGTATCGATTCAGCCCGAAACCCAGGAGTACCCATGACCGTCACCACCGCAGCGCCCACCGACTCCGATCGGTCCGCCGACACCGCGCTCGAGGTCCGTCCCGTCGCCGGGCACATCGGCGCCGAGATCTCCGGTATCGACCTCCGGAAAGAGCTGGCCGACAACGAGATAACACAGGTTCGCGACGCCCTGCATCGCTACAAGGTGCTGTTCTTCCGCGACCAGGAGATCGGGCACGCCGAACAGATCGCGTTCTCCCGCAAGTTCGGTGACGTGACGCCATCGCACCCGTACGACGACGAAGCACCCGAAGGCTTCCCGCAGATCCTCGCCGTCGACAGCCGCAAGTACGAGAAGCGGTTCGGGCGCAAGAAGTACAGTTACGACAACAAGTGGCACACCGACGTCACCGCGCTGATCAACCCGCCTGCCGGTACGATCCTGCGCGCGCACCTCGTCCCGGAGCAGGGTGGCGACACCCAGTGGACCAACCTCGTCGCCGCCTACGAGGGTCTTCCGGACTCACTGAAGGGCCTCGTCGACGGCCTCCGCGCCGAGCACCGGTTCGGCGGCAGGCACCCGCAGTGGGCCGAGGACAGCAGCTACGCGCAGAAGACGCGGGAGAACCCGCTGGTCACTGAACACCCGGTGGTCCGGGTTCACCCGGTGACGGGGGAGCGTGCCCTGTTCGTGACGCCCGGGTTCACCGCGCGGATCGTCGGGGTGTCGCCGTCGCAGAGCGACCGCTTGCTGGACCTGCTGTTCGCCGAGGTGACGAATCCGGCCTACACGGTGCGCTTCCGCTGGGCGCCGGGCAGCCTCGCGTTCTGGGACAACCGCGCCACCGCCCACCTCGCGCCCACCGACCTCGACCACCTCGACGTCACCCGGGTCCTGTACCGCACCACCCTCGAGGGCGACGTTCCCGTCGGGCCCGACGGCAAGGAATCCACGTCCATCGCCGGTGCGGCGTTCCGCGGCGAGAAGTAGGCGGCTTCGCCGCCCGTGCGCGGTTAGCGAGTCTCTGGACTCGTCAGCCGCGCACAGAACCAAGGAGACGAAAATGACAGTTATCGACGACCGTCCCGGTGTCGCCACCGCGCTCCGGATCGCTCCCATCGCCGGCTATATCGGCGCCGAGGTCGGCGGTGTGGATCTCGCGGGTGACCTGGACGAGGCCGCCGCCGCACGACTGCGGCAGGCGTTGCTCGACCACAAGGTGCTGTTCTTCCGCGACCAGCCCCTCGACCACGCGGCGCAGATCCGGTTCTCCCGGCACTTCGGGAAGGTGACACCCGCCCATCCCTACGACTACAACGCCCCTGAGGGCTACCCGGAAATCCTGGAGGTGGACAGCCGCAAGTACGCGGCCCGCGGCGGTGCCCGCAAGTACAGCTACGCGAACTTCTGGCACACCGACGTCTCGGCGCTGGTGAACCCGCCGGCGATCACGTTCCTGCGGTCGGAACTGGTGCCGGACGTCGGGGGCGACACCACCTGGACCAATCTCGCGGCGGCGTACGCGAATCTGCCGGAGTCGTTGAAGTCGTTCGTGGACGGCCTGCGCGCCGAACACCGGTTCGGGGGACGGCAGAAGCGCTGGGAGGCGGGCAGTGACGCCGAACAGAACGTCACCACGAAACCGATCGTGACGGAGCATCCGGTGGTCCGCGTGCATCCGGAGACCGGTGAGCGCGGGCTGTTCGTCACTCCCGGCTTCACGAGCCGCATCCTCGGCGTCTCCCCGGCGCAGAGCGACCGGATCCTCGACCTGCTGTTCGAGGAGGTCACGAACCCCGCGTACACGGTTCGAGTTCGCTGGCAGAACAACAGCATCGGGGTATGGGACAACCGCATCACCGCGCACCTCGCGCCGGCGGATCTCGATCATCTCGACGTCGTGCGGGTGCTGTACCGCACCACCGTCGAAGGTGATGTTCCGGTTGGCGTCGACGGTCAGCCGTCGCGGTCGGTGGCCGGCAGCGCGTTCCACGGCTCCGACTGAGCCAGGGGGACGACGACATGAGCGCTGAGTCGCCGATCGGGTTGCGCCGTAACAGATCGTTCGCCGCCGCGGCGCTGGTCACGGCCGTGGCGCTGGTGGTCGCGGCATGTGGTGGGTCGTCCTCGGGCGGCGGGACGACGGCGGACGGCAAGACGGTGCTGCGGTACGAGGGTAGCCCGGCCAGTGTCACCTTCCCCGAGCTCGCGGAGGATCTCGGGTTCTTCGAGAAGGTGCACCTGGAGTGGCTGGGGGACACGACGAGTGGGCCGCAGAGCATCCAGTCCGCGGCCACCGGGGAGACCGACTTCGGGGCGGCCTTCAACGGCGCCATCGCCAAACTCGTCGACGCCGGGGCACCGCTGACCGGGGTCGTGTCGGTATACGGATCGGACGGCGACACCGAGGCCGACAGCTTCAACGGCTACTACGTCCTCGACGGCAGCCCCATCCGGACGGCCCGCGATCTGATCGGGAAGAAGGTGGGAATCAACACCCTCGGCGCCTACCACGAGTGCGTCATCAAGGAATGGCTGTTTCGCGCCGGCCTGACCAACGACGAGATCAACCAGGTCGAGCTGACCGTGGTGCCGCCGAACAACACGGAACAGGCACTGCGGGCGGGGCAGATCGACGTGGGGAATCTCGGGGGGATCGTCAAGGACGCCGCGCTCAGCCGGGGCGGGTTGACGCCGCTGTTCACGGATGTCGATCTCACCGGCCCGCTGGGGATCGGGGCGGTGGTGTTCCGGAACGACTTCATCGCGAAGAACGAGGACGCCGTCCGCGACTTCGTGCAGGGCGTCGCGCGCGCCGTGCGGTGGACGCAGACGGTGCCGAAGGAGGAGGTGGTCGATCGTTTCGTGAAGATCGTCGAGGGCCGTGGGCGGAACGAGTCGACGGAGTTCGTCCGGCAGTGGAAGAGTGCCGGCGTGCCCGCGGCCGGGGGAGTGATCGATCCCGGGGAGTTCCAGATCTGGATCGACCAGGGCGTGCGGTTGGGGGTGCTGAAACCGGGCGGAACGTAGGCGGCTCCGCCGCCCGTGAGTGGTGAGCGAGTCCCTGCACTCGCCGACCACTCACGGGCGGTGGAGTGCCCGGCGGACGGCGTCGGCGAAGGAGGTGGGGTCGTGGATCAGCCAGCCGTGGTTGCCTGTCACGGTAATGACGCGAGGATTGCGTAGCGCCTTTCTCATCGACTCGAAGCTGGCGAGGGGAATTGTCCGGTCCCCGCGACCCCACAGTAGGGACACCGGTAGGCCCCGGTCGGCGAGGACGCCGAGTTCGTGGCGCAGATCCGCCCGTCTGGCCAGGTGTGCCGTTCGCCAGACCGCACCCGGATCCCGTAACGCGTTGGGCAGAAAACCGTTGACGAGCGACGCCGTCGTGTGCGCGATGGTCCGGATCGACAGCGCCTCACCCAGGGCCGAGGCGCCCCAGTCCCACAGTGGTCGCTCGTCGATGGGCCGGGTGTGCCAGCCGTCGGACGACCAGGCGCCGCCGCCGACGGAGTTGACCAGGACCAGGCGCGCGACCCGCTCCGGAAGGTCGTGGGCAGCCTGGATGGCGACGCCGCCGCCGAACGAGTGGCCGACCAGGGTGACCGGTTCACTGATTCCCGCGTCGTCGAGGAACCGTCCGAGCCAGGCCGCGTAACCGGCGAAGGTGCGGTCCTCGGGCGCATGATCGGGGGTGCCGCCGAAGCCGGGGAGCGTCGGCGTGACGACGCGATGCCCCTGGTGAGCGAGCATCGCGAGGCTGCGGTCGTACACCCGCGGGGTGAGTCCCCATCCGTGCAGGAAGACGACGGGCGAGCCTGCACCCACGACGGTGAGGGTCGTGGCGTCCGCAGCTGCGGGTTCCCCGAAGATCTCGGGTTCTGAGTTCTGGGTCAGTGACACGCACACAGCGTGGACGACGGGGATGCCGTCGGTAACGGGCCGATCTACCCGAACGCATACCTGTTTCTGGTGTTTCGTGCCGGACCGGTCGGTTCGATATCGAATCGTTATCTACCTGTATTGCAAAAACAGGTATACGTATGGGCCGTTCGGCCGTTGTCCGCTGAGTTCGTGACCGGGATGTTATCTAACGTCTCGTCCGAACGGCACGGAAGTCGCCGGACTCAAAAAATTGAAGGACTCAGCTCAATGGCCAAGCATAGATTGCGTCGGGGCAATCGTCTGCAGTTTTCGACCGGCGGTCTTCTGATCGCCGCCGGTATGGGAGTGGGAGCGTTCCTGCTTCCCGTCGCTCCCGCTGCAGCGGAGCCGATCACCATCCCAGGAATTGGGACATTCGAGGTACCGGGTGTACCGCCAGTGCCTCCGGTTCCATCCGCTCCGGCTCCGAACCCCGGGCCACTGCCGGGACCGGTCCCGGCCCCGCCGGCGATGCCGGCCACCCACGGTGCTCAGGCTCTCGCCGCCGCCGAGTCGAAGATCGGCTCGCCGTACGTCTGGGGCGCCACCGGGCCGAACTCCTTCGATTGCTCGGGCCTCGTGCAGTGGGCGTACAAGCAGGTGGGCATCTCGGTGCCCCGTACCACGTACGACCAGTTGAACGGGGGATCGCCCGTCGACAAGGGCAGCCTGCAACCGGGTGACCTGGTCTTGTTCAACGGGGCGGAGCATGTCGGGCTCTACGCCGGGAACGGCACGGTCGTCCACGCGCCCACCGCCGGGCAGCCCGTCAAGCAGTCGCCGCTCGATTCGATGCCGTTCTACGCGGCGCGCCGCTACTAGGCGGCTCCGCCGCCCGTGCGTGGTTAACGAGTCTCTGCACTCGCAAACCACGCACGGGGCGCGAAGCGCCCTACGAGTTGCGGATCAGATCCGACGCCCGCTCACCGATGAGGACCGACGGTGCGTGGGTGTGCCCGCGGATGATGGCGGGCATGATCGACGCGTCCGCGACGCGCAGTTTGTCGACCCCACGAACCCGCAGGTCGGGTGTGACGACACTCGCGTCGTCGTTGCCCATGCGGCACGTCCCGACCGGGTGGTAGAGCGTGTGCGCGTTCTCCTGCAGTGCCCGCTCGAGGATCTCGTCGATCGGGGTGCTCGGCTCCACGGCCGGGCGAATCAGATTGCCGAGCCGCGACTTCAGCGCGGGTGCGGACGCGAGGGCGTCGCACAGGCGCAGTCCTTCGAGCATCGCCCGTCGGTCGACTCCGCCGCTGTCGCTGAGATAGCGGGGATCGATGATCGGCTTGGCGAGGGGATTCGCCGACTTCAGCGAGATCTCGCCGCGACTCTCGGGTTTGACGAGGATGGCGCCGATCACCGCGGCGTGCCCGGTCGCCGGGATGAGGCCCTCGTCGAAGAACGGTGCCGGCCCGAAGATCATCTCGAGATCGGGCAGTGCCAGATCGTCCCGGCTGCGCGTGAAGCCGTACGCCTCGCCCACATTCGACGTGAGCATGCCGCGGCGACGGGTCAGGTAGTTGAGCAGTTCCGGGATCTTCTCCGCGGCGAACAGCGAGTCCGAGTCGACTCGGTAACCGAGGAACGACACCAGGTGGTCGAGCAGGTTCTTCCCGACCTCCGGCAGGTGCTGCTGCACCGCGACGCCGTGCGCCCGCAACTGCGCCTCGTCGCCGATGCCCGACAGCATGAGGAGTTGCGGGGAGTTGATCGCCCCGCCGGCGAGGATCACTTCCTTCGCGGCGCGGACGGTGCGCCGCACCCCGTCCTTCTCGTACTCGACGCCGACGGCGGCGGAGCCCTCGAACAGCACCCGGGTGGCCTGGGCGCCGGTGAGGACGGTCAGGTTCTTCCGCTTCAGTGCCGGCCGCAGGTAGGCGTCGGCCGTGCTCCACCGCGCGCCCCGTTTCTGCGTGACCATGGTCTGTGAGAAACCCTCGGGCCGAGTGGTGTTCGCCCGTTCGACGGGGTACCCGGTCTCCTCGGCTGCCGCGAGGAACGACGAGGTGAGGGCGCGGGGGCTCCGCTGGTGCGAGACGACGATCGGCCCGCCGACGCCGCTGTCGGCGTCCGACGCGCCCTGCACGTTCTCGATGCGGCGGAAGTATTTGACCACTTCTTTGAACGACCACGTGTCGTCGGAGAGTTCGGCCCACTCGTCGTAGTCGGCGGCGAATCCGCGCACCCACATCATCGCGTTCATCGACGACGAGCCGCCGAGCATCTTGCCCCGCGGCCAGTAGATCGTGCGCCCGCCGAGCCCGGGTTGCGGCTCCGTGAGGTAGTCCCAATCCAGTTCACTGCGAAACAGTTTCGAGAAGGCGGCGGGGATGTGCGCGAACTTGTCCTTGTCCTCGGAGCCGGCCTCGAGGACCACGACCTCGCTGCCGGAGTCGGCGCTGAGCCGGTCGGCGAGCACGGCACCTGCCGAACCCGACCCCACGATCACGTAGTCGGCCACAGACAGTTCCTGATTCATCGTTCATCTCCACTTCGACGGGGGTGACGGGACGAGGACTCGCAGCCCTCACCCACGGAGCGCGGACGCGAAGATCGCCGGCAGCCGGGTCCATGAGGGTGCACCGGCAAATCCTGTCAGCAATCGGCCAGTCGTGGCGGCGGTTCGGTTGGTGACGAACCACGGGGGTTTGGGCGAGATGGACATCTCGCGGTTCAGGATGGACCGCGGCGACGGCCGGAACGGGCCGCGGACGACGGTTCGTTCCGGCCGGTCGATGAGGAGCGCGTTGTGCACCACGCCGATGCCGCTCTGCACGTCGTTCAGGGTGTGGCCGGGGAACGCTCCCCAGGTGGCGGTGGCGGTCAGGTAGCCGACGCCGGTCCACGCGTTGACGGCGATGGTCCCGTAGCGGAGGCTCTCGAGCAGCGAGTCGAACTCCGCACCCATCTCGTGGATGGTCTGCGGCGCCGCGACGATGTTGATCCCGAGTGTTCCGACGAAGTCCGCGTTGACGAGGTCGGCGGCGTGGGCCGCGAACTCGGCGCCGCCGTGGGGAAGGTCGATCACGCCGAGCACCGGCGCGAAGTACTCGGTCTGCAGGAGCGGGGCGTAGGCGCCGGGCTCGAGATCGGTGACCAGGACGCGTCCGCCGTTCTCGCCGAGCCGGGCCGCGGTGGGGAACGACGCGACGGCGCCGGCGACCCGGGCGTCGCTGCCGGGGTAGTACGCGGTGCGTTCCGGTGCCTTGTCGAGCGCCTCCTTCAGGGCGGACACGAACTCGTCGCGCTGCTTCCACTCGGACGACACGACCACCGCCTGCGCCGCGACGCAGTTGTAGCCGCCGTTGTGCAGTCGTTGCGTCGCAATGTGTTCGGCCTGGAACTTGATGTCGGCGCGGCTCCATTCGCCGGGCAGCACGATGGTGGGGGACACGCCGCCGAGTTCGCTGGAGATGGCCTTGCCGAGGAGGGGTTCGTTCGCCGCCTTGCGCCGCGCACCTTCCTCGCCGGTGCCGAACACGATCGCGTCGTGCGTGAGCGCGCTGCCCGTCATGTGCACGTGGTCGACCAGGTCGTGGTGCACCAGGTACGTTCCGACGTCCGCGCCGCCGGTCAGCAACCGGACCGCGCCGATCGAGATGAGCGGTTCGAGGACCCGCGTCAGCACGGGCAGCAGGCGGTCGGTGACGGGGTTGAGCTTGAGGGCGACGACGCGGTTGTGCGCGATCAGTTCGTACAGGGTGTCGAGTGGGGCGATCGAGGTGATGTTGCCGGCGCCCAGGACCACGCCGACGCCCTGCGTCCGCGACGGGTCGCGCTGGGCGAGGCCGGCGTCACGCTGTGCCGTCGCACGATCGATTCCCGGCTGCAGCCACACGTCCGCGCTGAATCCGCTGAGCAGCAACTTGTCGAAGATGTTCAGGGGCAACGCCTTGACCGTGGTGCGGCCGCCCGGCGCGGTGCCGAACGTGGCGCCGTCCAGTGGGCTGGTGCCGGCGTCGAGCTTCGCCAGGCTCGCGGACAGTGCCGCGGTGCCGGTGGCCAGCGGGTACGGTCCGGACATCCATTCCTCGCCGACCAGCGGCGACTTCGGGTCCAGGCCCTT
The DNA here is from genome assembly GCF_029269925.1 of Rhodococcus sp. T2V. Classification (NCBI taxonomy): domain Bacteria; kingdom Bacillati; phylum Actinomycetota; class Actinomycetes; order Mycobacteriales; family Nocardiaceae; genus Rhodococcus; species Rhodococcus sp. T2V. The sequence goes on along the minus strand of NZ_JARJBD010000003.1, from coordinate 5,270 downwards.
GATCGCGACCGCGGCGTCCACCCAGTCGGCGGCATGCTGCACGGTGAGGTCGTGCACCTTGTCGAGGAGTGTTCTGCGGTCGGTGAGGGAGAGGTCGGCCCAGGTCTTCTCGCCCTCGGCGAGGTCGGCGAGGGCCGCGTCGACCTCCGGGTGCGGCGAGGTGGTGTTGGAGGTGACCTCGGGTTCTGAAGTGCTCACGGTGGACAGCTCCGCTCGGGTCGAGTGCATGATGGACCGCGCCACAAACTGTGGCGTAGAACACCGATTCTCGTCCCCGCTGCGGGCGCCGCGCCATAGGCAGCGGCTGTGAATGTAGCCCACCGGGGCTATGCCGTCGCACAAAGGGGGATGGCGCCGACTTCATCCGGTGGATAGTCTTGCCGGATGACTGTCAGCCCGGATGTCGCGCCTTCGCCCACCGACCTTCTGGGCTCGATGCTGGAGTCGGTGGACCAGTTGTCCGAGGAACTCGTCTCGCGCATCCTGTCGGCCGAGCACGGCTACGTGGAGGCGACACTCCTCACCCCGGAGCAGTTGTACGCGGCGTGCGTCGACAACCTCACGGCGATGCTGGGCAACCTCGCGGGCAGTGCGCCGATCCGGCTGGAGGCGGCGCGTGCGGCCGGACAGTTGAAGGCCGAACAGGGGGTGCCGCTCGCGGCGCTGCTCCACGCGTTCCGGCTTGGTGGTCGCCTGATCTGGGACGAACTGATGAACCGCTCGGAGGGCCGCGCCACCAACGCGCTGCTCGACATGGCCGCCCAGGTGTGGGCGCTGGTGGACGTCTACTCGGACAGCGCCGCGGAGGCCTACCGGGAGACCGCCGACCTGCGCGCCCGCGAGGACGCCGAGTCGCGGGGCCGGCTGATCCGCACCCTCTTCGGTGACCATGCCGCCAACCCGGCCGGCGCAGCCGACGCGCTCCGCACGTTCCGGATTCCGGAGAACAGCACGTTCCTCGTCGTGTCCGCCGAGGCGGCGGCGTCCCCGTCCGCAGCGGACGTCGTCCAGTCGGACCTTCGCGGTGCGGGGGTCGACTCGGTGTGGGACTCGGAGGTCGACGGCCGGGTCGGGCTGCTGTGGGCCGCTTCCGCCGAGGTCCTCGATTCGGCGCTGGACGTCCTCGGCCGCACCGGTCACGGACGGATCGGCGTCAGCTCGGCGTTCGGACGTCCGGGTGGGACGAGCCGGGCCGTGGAGCAGGCGCGGATCGCCCGCCGCTGCGCGGGGCACGGCGGGTGCACCATCACCCGCTACGAGTCGGTGCCGGTGTCGCTGCTGCTGGTCAGTGTTCCCGACGCCGGGAAGCTCGCGTCGAACCAGATACTCGGACCGGTGCTGGCCCTGCCCGCGGAGGAACAGGAAAGCCTGCTCGCCACTCTCGACGCCTGGTTCTCCTGCCGCGGCTCCACGACGGCGGCGGCCACCCAGTTGCACTACCACCGCAACACCGTCCTGTACCGGCTGCGCCGAATTCACACCCTCACCGGACGCGATTTCTCCGACCCCATCGACGCCGCCGAACTGTACGTCGGTCTGCGGGCGCACCAGCTGCTCGGTTCGTGACCGGGGCGGTGGCGAGGCACTGATGCGCGGCGCAGGGAACGACTTCGCCCCCACCGACCGCGTCGTCGGCTCGATCGTCGACATGGCCGGGGTCTCCCGGGCGAAGATGCTGCCCATCGCGAGGCTGTCCACGTTCGTCGACGCCGGTGCGGGCGCCGCGCCGAGCTGGAGTGTGTTCTGCGTCGACGACCACCTCGCGTTCACGCCGTCCTTCTCCGTGGTGGGCGACCTTCGGCTGCGGATCGACGCCGACGACGTGAGAAATCTGGGCGACGGCACGTACTGGGCGCCGGCGTGCCTCACCGAGCAGGACGGAACGCCGTCGCTCGCCTGCACCCGGGAAGCGTTGCGGCGGGTGACGGCGCGGCTGGAGGAATCCGGGCTGAGCGCGCGGACCGGCCACGAGATCGAGTTCACGCTGTTCGACGCGGCGACGGCCGACGAATGGTCCGCGTACGGACTGAACGCCGTTCTCGCGAACGATGAATTCTTCGCACGACTGCTCGCCGCGGCAGCGACGGCCGGGCTGCCGATCGAACAGGTCCACGCCGAGGCCGGGCTCAACCAGTTCGAGGTGTCGCTCGCCCCCGCCGACCCCGTCACGGCGGCCGACGACGTGGTGCTGGCCCGCGCACTGATCAGCCGGACCGCGCGCGCCCAGGGCCTGCGAGCGTCGTTCTCGCCCATGCCCGTCGCGGGCGGTGCGGGAAACGGCGCCCACCAGCACGTGTCCTTCGCCAAGGACGATCGGCCGATCCTGTCCGGAGGTCCGGGCCCGCACGGGCTGACGGCCGCCGGTGGCGCCGCGATCGCCGGGATCCTGCGGGCGCTACCCGAGTTCACGGCGGTTCTCGCCGGGTCGGCGCTGTCGCATCTGCGGTTGCGCCCGGGGATGTGGTCGGGGGTGTCGCGCTGCTGGGGGCTGGAGAACCGCGAGGCCGCGGTCCGCCTGTGCACGGACACCACCGGGAACCCGCACGGCGCGAACCTCGAGATCAAACCCGTCGACCCCTCCGCGAACCCGTACCTGAGCGGCGCCGCCATTCTCGGCGCCGCCCACGACGGGATCGCCGGTGCGTTTCCACTACCGGACGAGGTGTCGGTCGACCCGGCGAACCTGGCAGGCGCGCACGCCGTCGACCTCCTCCCGACCCTGCCGTCCGACGTGCTCGGGGCATTCGAGTCCTCGGCACTCGCGCGGGACTTGTTCGGTCCGCTCATCGTGGAAGCGCTGGCGGCGGTCAAGCGCTACGAGCACGCCGAGTACCGGGACAAGCCGGTCGACGAGGTCGCGCAACGCTTCCGGTACTCGTGGACGTCCTAGGTCGAGCGCTACAGCGCCTTGAGTTCTTCGGTGACTTCGGCGACCGACTTCTTGGCATCACCGAAGAGCATCGACGTGCCCTCGGCGAAGAAGAGCGGGTTCTCGATACCGGCGAACCCGGAGTTCATCGAACGCTTGAGCACGACAACGGACTTCGACTGGTCGACGTTGAGGATCGGCATCCCGTGAATAGGTGAACTCGGATCGTTGCGTGCCGCTGGGTTGGTGACGTCGTTCGCGCCGATCACGAGGGTGACATCGGTGCGAGCGAACTCGTCGTTGATGTCGTCCATTTCCTTCATCGCGTCGTAGGAGACATCCGCCTCGGCGAGAAGAACATTCATGTGACCGGGCATCCGCCCGGCGACGGGGTGAATGGCGTATTTGACCTCGATGCCTCTCGTTTCGAGCAACTTCGCCATGTCCTTGACGGCGTGCTGGGCCTGCGCGACAGCCAATCCGTATCCGGGTACGACGATGACCTGGTTGGCGTAGGCCATCTGGATTGCGGCGTCAGCGGCCGAGGTCGCCTTGGCCGTGCGCACGACGCCGTCCGATGCTGCCACATCACCGCCGCCGCCCCCGAATCCACCGGCGACGATGGCGGGGATGGACCGGTTCATGGCCTTGGCCATGAGGTTGGTCAGGATGGTGCCCGAAGCGCCGACGATCATGCCTGCGACGATCATCGCCTGGTTGTCCAGTGCCAAACCTGATGCAGCGGCGAACAACCCGGTCAGCGCATTGACCAGAGAGATGACGACGGGCATGTCGGCGCCGCCGATGGGCAGGACGACCATCAGGCCGAGGATGCCCGACAGCACCAGAACCCCCACGATCCACAGGGAGCCGGTCGGGCCTTCCGGTGACATCGCCCTTATGCCGATGACCACCGAGAACACGACTGCGGTGATGAGCAGCAGAGCATTGAGCGGCTGCTGGAGCCTTCCGATTCCGATCGGACGACCGGGCAGGGTCTCCTGCAGTTTCAGGAACGCGATCACACTGCCCCAGAAAGAGATCGAGCCGATCACCGCGGCGAAGAGTGAGGCGACGACGATGTGGACCGTCGGCGATTCGCCGTGCTGAAATGCGGTGAACCCGTCCGAGTCCAGGAATTCCGCGTACGCGATCAACGCGACCGTGCCGCCGCCGACACCGTTGAACAGTGCGACCAACTGCGGCATCGCCGTCATCTTCGTGCGCAGCGCCGGCGGAACACCCAAACAGACACCGATCACGAGGCCGGAGGCAATCAGGATCCAGTTCCCCATCTGCGCATCGCGAATGGAGATCAGCGTCGCGACGACAGCGACGACCATGCCGACCGCGGCGATCTGGTTACCGCGCACCGCGGTCTTCGGGCCCGTCAGGCCCATGAGACCGTAGATGGACATCGCGAACGCGACGATGTACAAACCATTGACCAGGTATTCCATTACCGGTCACCATCCTTCGGCACAGACGCGGCGGCCGGCTTGGCCTTGAACATCGCCAGCATGCGGTCGGTGACCACGAAGCCACCGACGACGTTCACGGTTCCGAAGACGAGCGCGACGAACAAGATGATCTGCAACCCGAGCGACGGATCGTGCACCTTGCCCAGGACGACCAACGCACCCAGCACGACGATGCCGTGGATGGCGTTCGTACCCGACATCAGCGGAGTGTGCAGGGTGTTCGGAACCTTGGAGATCACAGCGAAACCGACGAACCCGGACAGCACCAGGATCGCGATGTTCGCCAGAAGCGATGTGTACATCAGGCGCCCTTCTCTTCGCGGGTGACGCACGCGCCGGCCAGAACCTCATCGGAGAAGTCCGGAGCCAGGACGGCGACCTTCCCCGTTCCTTCGCCGGCACCGCCGTCGAGGAGCATCAGTTCGATCAGCGCGGAAATGTTCTTCGCGCACAACTCGGACCCGTGCTCGGGCATGGACGCCGGCAGATTCAGCGGCGAGCAGATGGTCACGCCGTGTTTGACGACGGTCTGGCCCGGTTCGGTGAGCTCGCAGTTGCCACCGGTTTCACCCGCGAGGTCGACGACGACACTGCCGGGCGTCATTCCTTCGACGGCGGCAGCAGTCACCAGACGCGGGGCGGGACGACCCGGCACCAGGGCCGTGGTGATCACGACGTCGAAGCCTTTGATTGCATCTTCGAGAGCCCGTTGCTGCTTCGCGCGCTCGACGCCCTTGCCGATCAGAGCGGACACAGTTTTCGGCACCAGAGCCACCCGGCGCTCACCGTCACTCGATTCTCGAGGGACACCGACCAGGCACCTTTGACTACTGCCGCTCGACACTTCATTCGATTTCACCGGATTAATCAGAGGAAGCCTGGCCCTTTCGGGCCGGGAGGAAGCTGATTCTGTACTGCGC
>NZ_JARJBD010000299.1:0-1182 GCF_029269925.1 Rhodococcus sp. T2V | reverse complement strand
TGGTTGGCGGGGTCGGTGGGGCCCGGTTCCTGCAAGGGGTGCGGCGGCTTCTCGGTGTTGATGCGCCGGGTGGTGGGGGTGCGTCGCATCGGATCACGGCGGTGGTCAATGTCGGTGACGACGTGTGGATGCACGGGTTGCGGATCTGCCCGGACCTGGACACCTGCATGTACACCCTCGGTGGGGGTATCGACACCGCCCGGGGGTGGGGTCATGCGGGTGAAACCTGGAACGCCAAGGCCGAACTCGCCGCGTACGGGGCGAAGCCGGAGTGGTTCGGGCTCGGCGACCGGGACATCGCGACGCATCTGATTCGCTCGCAGATGCTGCGGACGGGGTATCCGTTGTCGGCGGTCACCGAGGCGTTGTGCAACCGGTGGCGGCCGGGTGTGACGTTGCTGCCGGTCACCGACGATCGTAGTGAGACTCACGTGGTGATCACCGACCCGGAGGACGGGGAGCAGCGGGCGATCCACTTCCAGGACTGGTGGGTTCGGCACCGCGCGCAGGTCCCGACGCACAGTTTCGCGCACATCGGCGCCGAGCAGGCGTCCCCGGCGCCGGGGGTGCTGGAGGCGATCGAGGGCGCCGACATCGTGTTGCTGGCGCCGTCGAATCCGGTGGTCAGCGTCGGCGCGATCCTGGCGGTGCCGGGGATCCGGGGGGCGTTGCGGACCACGACCGCGAAGGTGGTCGGGATCTCGCCGATCGTGGGTGGGAAACCGTTGCGCGGCATGGCCGACGAATGTTTGGACGTGATCGGGGTGGACACCTCGGCGGAGGCGATCGGGCGCTGGTACGGGGCGCGGAGTGGGACGGGGATCCTCGATGGGTGGCTGGTCCACGACACCGACACCGCCGACGTCCCCGGGGTGGCCGTGGCCAGTGTGCCGTTGCTGATGTCCGACCCCGACGCCACCGCCGCGATGGTGCAGGCGGCGCTGGACGTGGCCGGGGTGACACTGTGACCGCACCGACCGGTGCATCCCGGGTGGATCACGCGCCGGGCGGGGCGATCGAGATCCTGCCGGTGACCGGGTTGCCCGAGTTCCGGCCCGGCGACGACCTGGCCGCGGCGATTGTCGCGGCCGCCCCGTGGCTGCGCGGCGGTGACGTGCTGGTGGTGACCAGCAAGGTGTTCTCCAAGGTGGAGGGCCGGATCGTGTCCTCGCCGACCGACCC
>NZ_JARJBD010000298.1:0-1188 GCF_029269925.1 Rhodococcus sp. T2V | reverse complement strand
CGGCAAGAGTTACCTCGACGGGCTGTCCGGGCTGTTCGTCGTGCAGGCCGGGCACGGCCGGGCCGAGCTCGCCGAGGCCGCCGCCAAGCAGGCCGAACAGTTGGCGTTCTTCCCGCTCTGGTCCTACGCCACCGAACCCGCGATCGAACTCGCCGAACGCCTCGCCGGCTACGCCCCGGGCGACCTGAACCGGGTGTTCTTCACCACCGGCGGCGGCGAGGCCGTCGAAAGCGCCTGGAAACTGGCCAAACAGTACTTCAAGAAGGTCGGCAAACCCGGCAAACACAAGGTCATCTCCCGCTCCATCGCCTACCACGGCACACCCCAGGGGGCGCTCGCGATCACCGGCATCCCGGCGCTGAAGGCGCCGTTCGAACCGCTCACCCCCGGCGCGTTCCGGGTCCCCAACACCAACATCTACCGCGCCCCCGACCCCCTCGGTAGTGATCCGAAGGCGTTCGGGATCTGGGCCGCCGACCGGATCGCCGAGGCCATCGAATTCGAGGGCCCCGACACCGTCGCCGCCGTCTTCCTCGAACCGGTGCAGAACGCCGGCGGCTGCTTCCCACCGCCGCCCGGCTACTTCGAACGGGTCCGGCAGATCTGCGACGAGTACGACGTGCTGCTGGTCTCGGACGAGGTGATCTGCGCGTTCGGGCGGATCGGGTCGATGTTCGCGTGCGAGGACTTCGGGTACGTGCCCGACATCATCACCTGCGCCAAGGGCCTGACGTCGGGGTATTCGCCGATCGGGGCGATGATCGCCTCCGACCGGTTGTTCGCACCGTTCGCGGAGGGAACGTCGATGTTCGCGCACGGCTACACCTTCGGCGGGCACCCCGTCTCCGCGGCGGTGGCGCTGGCGAACCTGGACCTCTTCGAACGCGAAGGCCTCAACGCGCACGTCGCCGAGCAGGCGCCGGCATTTCGGGCCACCCTCGACAAGCTCACCGACCTGCCGATGGTCGGGGACGTGCGCGGGGAGGGCTTCTTCTACGGCATCGAACTGGTCAAGGACAAGACCACGAAGGAGTCGTTCAGCGACGCCGAGGCCGAGCGGATCCTGCACGGGTTCCTTTCCACCGCCCTGTTCGACGCCGGCCTGTACTGCCGGGCCGACGACCGCGGCGACCCGGTCATCCAACTCGCACCCCCGCTGATCTGCGGGCAAACCGAATTCGACGAAAT
>NZ_JARJBD010000297.1:0-1196 GCF_029269925.1 Rhodococcus sp. T2V | reverse complement strand
TCGCGGATCCGCAGGCGCGGATCGAGGGCTACGAGATCCTGGATCAGCACGAACGCACACTCGTACTGGAGAGCTGGAACGACACCGCAGCGCCCTTCGCGGAGACCACTGTCGTGGAACTGTTTGAGCGGCAAGTGGCGGCGACACCCGGCGCCGCCGCGGTGACCTTCTCCGACCGGAGCTGGACTTATCGAGAAATCAACACACGGGCGAACCGGCTGGCGCACTTCCTGATCAGCGCCGGGGTCGGCCCGGAAACCTTGGTGGCCGTGGCGCTGGAGCGCTCGGTCGAGTTGGTCGTCGCGTTGTTGGCGGTGCTCAAGGCCGGCGGCGGCTACCTTCCCATAGACCCGAACTATGCCGGTGCTCGCGCCGGGACGATTCTCGCCGACGCAGCCCCGCGGCTGATCCTGTCCGACACTGCCACCGTGGCCACGCTGCCCGACCATGACATACGGCAGGTGCTACTCGATGCAGATCTGGACCTCGACACTGCAGCCGAAGTCGGGGGTCACGCCGATCGCGATCCCGTCGACAGCGATCGGATCAGCCCGTTGAATCCCGGTCACGTGGCGTATGTGATGTATACCTCGGGGTCGACAGGTATTCCGAAGGGCGTCACCGTGAGCCACCGAAGTGTGGTGTCGTTGTTGGCCGCCACCGCCGACCGCGTGGGGTCGGACGATACGGATGTGTCGGTGTGGTGCCACTCGGAGGCGTTCGACTTCTCTGTGTGGGAGTTGTGGGGTGCGTTGGTACACGGGGGCCGCGTGGTGGTGGCGCCGTGGGATGTGGCGGCATCGCCGAACCGGTTGTGGGAGTTGCTGATCAGGGACAAGGTCACTGTTCTCGGCCAGACGCCGTCGGCGTTCTACGGTTTCGAGGAGGTCGAGCGGGAGGATCCTGCAGTGGGGGCCGGTTCGGTGCTGAGGACGGTAGTGCTCGGCGGTGAGGTGCTGGATCTCGCCAGGCTGCAGGGCTGGAATCTGGGCGAGGATTCCCTCCACCCACAGGTGAGGACGCTCAACGGGTACGGTCCGACGGAGACGACGGTCTTCGCCGCGATGTACTCGCTACCTGAATCCGAGGGTGGTCGTGATCGTGTAAGTGTGCCGATTGGCGAACCAGTGGGCGGTATGCGGGTGTTCGTGTTGGGTGCGGGGCTTGGGCCGGTTCCGGTGGGTGTGGTGGGGGAG
>NZ_JARJBD010000296.1:0-1207 GCF_029269925.1 Rhodococcus sp. T2V | reverse complement strand
ATGACGATCGAGCAGACTCTCACCGACAAGGAACGCCTGGCAGGTCTCGACCTCGGCCAACTCGAGCAGCTGGTCGGGCTCGTCGAATACGACGGCACCCGCGACCCGTTCCCGGTCAGCGGCTGGGACGCCGTCGTCTGGGTGGTCGGCAACGCCACCCAGACCGCCCACTACTTCCAGTCCGCGTTCGGGATGACCCTCGTCGCCTACTCCGGACCGACCACCGGCAACCGCGACCACCACAGCTTCGTCCTCGAATCCGGCGCCGTCCGCTTCGTCATCAACGGCGCCGTGCACCCGGACAGCCCGCTGATCGAGCACCACCGCACCCACGGCGACGGCGTCGTCGACATCGCCCTCGCCGTCCCCGACGTCGACAAGTGCATCGCCCACGCCCGCGCCCAGGGCGCCACCGTCCTCGACGAGCCGCACGATGTCACCGACGAGCACGGCACCGTCCGGATCGCGGCGATCGCCACCTACGGCGACACCCGCCACACCCTCGTCGACCGCAGCCGCTACACCGGCCCCTACCTGCCCGGCTACCAGCCGCGCACCTCGTCGCACACCAAACGCGACGGCGCCCCCACACGCCTGTTCCAGGCCCTCGACCACGTCGTCGGCAACGTCGAACTCGGCAGGATGGACCACTGGGTCGACTTCTACAACCGGGTCATGGGGTTCACGAACATGGCCGAATTCGTCGGCGAGGACATCGCCACCGACTACTCCGCGCTGATGAGCAAGGTCGTCTCCAACGGCAACCACCGGGTGAAGTTCCCGCTCAACGAACCCGCCATCGCCAAGAAACGCTCCCAGATCGACGAGTACCTCGACTTCTACCGCGGTCCCGGCGCCCAGCACCTGGCCCTGGCCACGAACGACATCCTCACCGCGGTGGACCAGTTGACCGCCGAGGGTGTCGACTTCCTGGCCACCCCGGACTCCTACTACGAGGACCCCGAACTGCGGGCCCGGATCGGCAACGTCCGCGCCCCGATCGAGGAGTTGCACAAACGCGGCATCCTCGTCGACCGCGACGAGGACGGCTACCTGCTGCAGATCTTCACCAAACCCCTCGTCGACCGGCCCACCGTGTTCTTCGAACTCATCGAACGCCACGGCTCCCTCGGCTTCGGCATCGGCAACTTCAAAGCCCTCTTCGAAGCCATCGAACGCGAGCAAGCCGCCCGCGGAAACTTCTGAG
>NZ_JARJBD010000295.1:0-1233 GCF_029269925.1 Rhodococcus sp. T2V | reverse complement strand
GAAGGCATTGACAACAGTCCTGACCGGCAGAGGGGAAGGGGAAGTCTGCCGCCCCAACCTCGCACCGAAACAAGACAGAACTAAGCAGCGACACGCTACTAGCACGCCGACGGAGCGGTGACATCGACTGAACCCTCGGACACCGGGGGCGTCAATTCAATTCGATGCAGGAAAGCGCAAGGGCCGCAGTGTCGTCGAGCAACCTGCCACCCCGTTTGCCGAGAAAGCGTTCGGTTTGAGCCTGCTCCGGCACCTCGTCGCGGCCCCGAGCCAGCGAGGCGGCCCCCATCCACGGTCTGCACCTGGATCTGGCGTCACGCCATGAGCGAACTCTCTGACCCGGCGTGTGGTCGGTCTCCCGTTGCGGATATGCGGGACCGCCGGGGTGGTAGGGCGTCAGACGTCCCACTACCGGCCGATCTGGGTCAAAACCCCGGGAGTGACCTCGCGCTGACCGCTGTCCCCGATCGGCGGGCTTGGGCCGCATGGGATGTTGCCGTCGACTGTCGCGATGCTGTGGTTCGTCGGGGAGAACCCGGGTTACCCATTTTGCCGAGTTCAAGACGTAGTCAGATTCGACCTCCCAGCGACTCGGCGTACTCCATGATCTTTTCCGGGTCGAAGCCTCCCTGCCTTCGACAGGCGCCGCCCACGACCGCGCGGCCACATAGATGTTGATGTAGGTGTCGAATGACGTTGATCGGCGCATTTCCGATCCGCTCACGCGCCAGCCTCACGTAATCCGGAACCCTTTGGCTTCCCTGACCGACGAAGGGCGCAGACCGCGAGTTCTCGTGGGCTGCGGGATCGGCGTACTCGGCGGTGTCCGTGCTTACGGCCGCCGCGCCAATCTACCAGCGGAACGTCGATCCTAGCCCCAAAGCCGTGTAATGAGCGGGGACGGCTGGCGGTCAAGAACTCGAGTCTTGGGCGTGTCGTGCACGAATGGGTAGCGGAGCTCCGGTAGAAGAAGGCGTCCTCCAAGACATCCTCGACCCAGGAGCTCCGCTGACTCCCGATTCCGTCATCACCCGTGTCGTCACCGTCGCGGGAGGCCGGTTCGCCCCGGGCATCTCGGCGAGCTGACCCGAATCGTGGGCTTCGACTTGGTCGACGCCGCATTGACCGAGACCGGCAAGGTCCAGGCCCGGGTGCGTGATCTGCCGCCGTGGGTGGTCGGGGGTTCCCCCTCGAGTGTGGACATCGTGAACACTGGGTCGTGAGGTCCCAGAG
>NZ_JARJBD010000294.1:0-1343 GCF_029269925.1 Rhodococcus sp. T2V | reverse complement strand
CACGTAATTCCGACTTATATGAGTGTCAGCGGCGTGACGGGGTTCGTCTACCCGTTATGTTCCGTAGCAGACCGGAGGGCTGACTCGCGTAATTCCTGTCACCCACTCGTCGGGTTGACCCTGGTGGGGTGTGTCGACCCTCCGGTCTGCGTTCGCGGAGTGACTGGAGAGAGGCGTGACCCCAAGCTGCTGTGAGAGGTACTTGAAGTCGGATTGTCCTCCGCGGATTCCCAACCCCTGGCAGAGAAGGGAACCGTCTTCCATGATCGTCATCGGCATCGATCCCCACAAGTCCACCAACACCGCGACCGCGGTCGACCCGGCCACCAACACCGACCTCGGCTCGATCCGCATCGACGCCACCCTCACCGGCTACAGGACGCTGATCGCCTGGGCCAAGGCCTGGCCCACGCGTAAGTGGGCGATCGAGAACGCCGAGGGACTCGGCCATCACCTCGCGCAGTGGCTGCTCGTTCTCGGGGAGGTGGTGCTCGACGTCCCGACCACCGCCACCGCCCGGGTGCGGGAACTCTCCCGCGGCGGCCGACGCAAGAACGACCGCATCGACGCGGCCGCGGCGGCCTGTGTCGCCGCGTTGCAGGGCGATGCCCGCCCGGTGGACCCGGAGGGGCCCACCGATATCCTGGCCTTGCTCGACGAACGTCGAACGAACTTGTCTAACAGTCGAACTCGTCTCGTCAATCAGCTGCATGCGTTGTTGCGGCAGTTGCTCGTGGGCGGTGCTCCGACCTCGCTGACCGCTGCTGCGGCCACCGCCTTGTTGCGAGGCTTCCGCGTCCGCAGCGAGGTGGAGCGGGTCCGGGTCGGCCTGTGCCGAGACTTGATCGCCGACATCCGGCGCCTCGACAGCCAGCTCGCGGCGAACGAGAAGCAGATGGCTCAAACGCTCGACGAGCACGGCACCCGTCTGCGGGAGGTGGACGGGATCGGTGCGGTGACCGCCGCCCGGTTGATCGGTCGCACGGGACGGGCCAGCCGGTTCCCGACCGCGGCGGCCTACGCGAATTACAACGGTTCCGCGCCGGTGCAGATCGCCAGCGCGGACACCGACCGGCACCGCCTGTCCCGGTACGGGGACCGGCAGCTCAACAGTGCGCTCTACACCGTCGCGGTCGTCCAGATCCGAATGCCCGCCAGCGCCGGCCGCAGCTACTACGACAAGAAGATCGCCGAGGGCAAGAAGCCGGCAGCGGCCAGGCGCGCCCTCAAGCGTCACCTGTCCGATCACGTCTGGCGCATCATGCTCGCCGACGAGAAACGTCTATGCCGACTAAACGAAGCGGATTCCGCAAGGGCGGCTTGACAAATAGAGAGGCACCCCA
>NZ_JARJBD010000293.1:0-1356 GCF_029269925.1 Rhodococcus sp. T2V | reverse complement strand
TCCGGGTGGTCGCCGAAGCCGATCAGCTTCGCCCAGGCGACCAGGTCGGTGGCGGCCAGGACGGTCTCGAGCCAGGCGGCGTTCGCGTCGAATCGCTGACACGGCAGATTCCGCAGCCCGGTCGCCTTGGCCTGCCGGATCCGGTCCTCGACCCGGGCGTGCTGCCGATGCCGCAGTTCGAGTCCGGCCAGTCCACCGGGCACCACTCCTTTCGGCGTGTCGGTGATGAACGCGGTGATCCGGTGCCCGTCGGAATCGGTGAACCGTAGCTGCGCCCCCGGGTGCGGGCGTTCCTTGCGCAGCACCAACCGGGTCCCCTCCGGCCAGGCGTCGAGATCGACCAGATCGGTGGCCTCGGCGACCCAGGCGCCGTCGCGGACCTCGCCGTCGGAGTCGATCGCCGGCACCCAGGTGGCCTTCGCGTTGAGTGTTTCGGTGGCAGCACGGACACGGTCGTCGACGGCGAATCCGAAGGAAAACCCCACCCCCGCGGTTCGGCAGGCGTCGGCGAATCCGTGGGTCGCCCCGGCCGAGTCGCTGCGCACCAGAATCTTCTGCCCGGCAGGGTCGGTCGGATCGGGCCGATACGCCGGTGGCAGCGAGTCCAGTGCCCACCCGAGGACGGTGACGTGGTCGGCTGCGGTGTTGCTTCCCGCATTCCCCGGACGGAGCAACCCGGCCAACGCCTCACCGCCGGCGATGTCGGGCCGGTCCAGAAAGGCCAGCAGCGGGTGGAATCCGTAGGTCTTCTTCCAGGTCGCAGCTGCGTTCTCCTTGTTATCGGAATGGTCGAGGGTGATGGTGGCATCGATGTCGATCCGCAGCCACTCCGCCTTCGGAGCGGCCCCTGCCGCCCACGCCTGCTCCCGGGCCCGGGCACGCGCGGCGCGTATCCCGGGCAGGTGCGCGGCATCGATCCGCTCGTCAACCAGCCGCCACATCGTGGTCGTCGACGCCGACGGACCGAACACATGCTCGCGGCCACCACAACCACGTGCGGCAACGTCCACACAGTCGGCACCGTCGGCGACCGCGGCGGCCAGGTCGGCGAACACCGCACCCGGGGCATGCGCCCATTGCCCGCGGTAGGTATCGGCCAGCACTGCCGTGACCTGCGCGGACAGCCCAGTCAGGTCCGCCATTTCCCGCAGCATCCCCACACCGGCATGCGACACCACACCCCGTCCGTCGGCCGATACTTTCACCCGTGAACCCGCTGCGATACTCTTCACCTGCGAAGTGCCTTCCCGTTGGCATTGTGGAACCGTAGAGAAGTCCCATTATGCCGTGCAGGACAGGCACTTTCGCTTATCTACCCACCCTGATCCGCGCTCCTGCACGAAAAGTTCAGGCTAG
>NZ_JARJBD010000292.1:0-1400 GCF_029269925.1 Rhodococcus sp. T2V | reverse complement strand
CGCACGAAGATCGTATGCACACTTGGACCTGCTACCGCCACCGGTGACCGTATTCGCGAGCTCGTCGAAAGCGGTATGGACGTGGCGCGGCTGAATTTCAGCCACGGCGAGCACGCCGACCACGAGGAGAACTACAAACGCGTGAGGGCGGCCTCGGATGCGACGGGCAAGGCGGTCGGTGTCCTGGCCGACCTGCAGGGCCCGAAGATCCGGTTGGGCCGGTTCGCGGAGGGTCGCACCACGTGGGCCAACGGTGAGGAGGTGCGGATCACCGTCGAGGAGTGTGAGGGCACCCACGACCGGGTCTCGACGACGTACAAGCAGTTGGCGGAGGACGCCCGGCCGGGCGACCGGTTGCTGGTGGACGACGGCAAGGTCGGTCTCGTCGTCTCCGGGGTGGAGGGCAACGACGTGATCTGCCGGGTCACCGAGGGCGGCCCGGTGAGCAACAACAAGGGTGTGTCGCTGCCGGGGATGAACGTGTCGGTTCCGGCGTTGTCGGAGAAGGACATCGCGGATCTGGAGTTCGCGCTCGCGCTGGGTGTTGACTTCATCGCGTTGTCGTTCGTGCGGTCGCCGGCGGATGTGGAGTTGGTGCACGCGGTGATGGACCGGGTGGGTCGGCGGATCCCGGTGATCGCGAAGCTGGAGAAGCCGGAGGCGATCGACAACCTCGAGGCGATCGTGCTGGCGTTCGATGCGGTGATGGTCGCGCGCGGTGACCTGGGGGTGGAGTTGCCGCTCGAGCAGGTGCCGCTGGTGCAGAAGCGGGCGATTCAGATCGCGCGGGAGAACGCGAAGCCGGTGATCGTGGCGACGCAGATGCTGGAGTCGATGATCGAGAATTCGCGGCCGACCCGCGCGGAGGCGTCGGATGTGGCGAATGCGGTGCTCGACGGTGCGGACGCGGTGATGCTGTCCGGTGAGACGTCGGTGGGTAAGTATGTGATGGAGACGGTGCGGACGATGGCGCGGATCGTGGAGGCGGTGGAGAACGAGTCCACGCAGGTGCCGCCGTTGACGCATGTGCCGCGGACCAAGCGGGGGGTGATTTCGTATGCGGCCCGTGACATCGGGGAGCGGTTGGATGCGAAGGCGTTGGTGGCGTTCACGCAGTCCGGGGACACGGTGCGGCGGTTGGCGCGGTTGCACACGCCGTTGCCGTTGCTGGCGTTCACGCCGTTGCCGGAGGTGCGCAGTCAGTTGTCGTTGACGTGGGGGACGGAGACGTTCATCGTCGATCCGGTGGACAGTACGGATGCGATGGTGCGGCAGGTCGACAATGCGTTGCTGGGGTTGGGTCGGTATCAGAAGGGTGAGCTCGTGGTCATCGTGGCGGGGTCGCCGCCCGGCACCGTAGGCTCGACCAACCTGATCCACGTCCACAGAATCGGCGAAGA
>NZ_JARJBD010000291.1:0-1412 GCF_029269925.1 Rhodococcus sp. T2V | reverse complement strand
GCCTACGGGCAGGTTTCGTGTCCGCCCGTGGGCAGAAACCAATGTCCCTTGACAGGTGTGCAATGCGGCGGCATGGGGCCGGTGCCGGTCTCCGCTACCAGGCGGCGGGTTCAGTGCAGCCGCAGGCGTTGCTCGACTCGGTCGGCGGCGGCCCGCAGGTAGGGGTCGCGTTGAGGTTGCGCGCGGGCGGCGGCGGAGTCGGGGCCGTGCCGGTCATGCTTCTCGCGCAGCCGCTGGTCCAGGCTCAGCGCCTCGCCGTGTGGTCCGGTCGTCTGATCGGCGACGGTCAGCGCGTCCGAGACTGCGTCCTCGACGAAGGCGAACTGGCTCAGTTGCTCGCCCAGGCCGATGACGGCGGCGACGAACCGGGCGCCGGAGTGATGAGCGACCAGGCCGCACACTCGGGCCGGCCACCCCTGGGCTTGCAAGTAGCGGGCGCCGTCGAGCGGGTGAAACCCGGTCTCGCCCAGCTCGGTGGCGTAGCCGATGTCGTGCAGCCACGCTGCGGCCACCAACGTGTCCCGATCGGCGGCCGGGACCGTGGGTGCGAGCGCCAGTGCGTGGGCGGCGACCGACGCGCTGTGGTCGACACGCACGCGGTCGCGGGCCAGGATGCGCAGTGTCAGCGCCTGGGCGCGGGGCGCCAGCGGTGCCGACGTCGCATCTTCGGCCATGTCCACACCTCCCGCACGGCGCTGATCGACACCCGGGCCTACCACCGCACAGGCGGTCCTGGTGTCGGGCTCACACGATATCTCGCGCCGACAGCCTCCGGACGGGGTTCGCCGCTTCTCCTCGGCGGGGGCGGACCTGCAGTCGAGGCGCCGGTGCGAGTGCATCGCCGGGCGCCTCCGACGGACGGTGGCGTGGCGTGGCGTGGAGTCGGGTCTGTGCCGGGAATCGGATCAGTCGCCCGGGACAGCGGACCGCGCGGATCACCGTGGCGCGCATACTCCCGGAGCGCAGAATCCCAGTTGATCGGACCTGGATCCGCGAGCGTAGGCGGGCAATCGCGAGGTTCGACTCAGGTGGGTGGAATCGGCTGCAACGGGCGAGGTCGTCGTCTCTCGGTCGGACGACGCCGGCAGCGGAATCGGGGACCTCGTTCCACGCACCCGGGAGGTCGCGCAACGGTTCGGAGACCACGTCGGGTCTCCCCGCCCAATCGGTGAACCACCTCCACCTCGGGGTGCAGGGCCTGCAGCCGGGAGATCCCTGTGGAGAAGAAAAGCGATGCGATTGCCGCATGTTGGATCCGGTGTGCGGCGCCGTCGCGTCACTTCCCGCAGCGGCGAGCGCGAGTGGGCAGTTCCGGCGATCCGTCCGAGACCCCGCCAAGCTCGCTGACGGGGGGCGGCCCTAGGAGCCCGCTGATTTATCGAGGCGGTGGGGGTTGGCGGTGTGGGAGAATG
>NZ_JARJBD010000290.1:0-1433 GCF_029269925.1 Rhodococcus sp. T2V | reverse complement strand
CGACACGCTGCGGTTGACCGAGGCGCAGTTGCTCGAGACGGTGCTGGCGGTGTCCGCGGAGATCACCCGCCTCGAGGCGATGCGGGTGAGGCTGATGGACGCGGTGGATTCGCGCTGCCGAGTCGACGTACTGGGCCATCCCCACGCGAAGGCGTGGCTGGCGGCGCACACGATGCTCGAACCGGGGGCGGCGGGTCGGATCGTGAACCTGGCACGGGGACTGCGGTCGCAGCCTGCGATCGCCGGAAAGTTTTACGGCTGCAAGATCTCCGCGGATCACGCGGGGCTGATTCTGCGGTTCTGCGAACGACCGCCGAAAGGAATGCCGCTGAGCGCGCTGGGTCCTGTGCTGGACGCGTTGCTGACCGCAGCGGACGGACCACAGGCCCGCACCGACCTGATCCGGGAAGGTATCGCGAAGGTGGAGCGAATCTTCGAAAGCGACGAGCACCCCGCGAGCGAAGACCTCGACCGCAACGAACTGCACGCATCGAAAACTTTGAACGGACGGGTGTCGGTCAAGGGCGATCTGGATGCGGTGACCGGCGAGATGCTGCTGACCGCGTTGTCGAAGCTGGCCGCGCCCCGGCCGGCCGCGGACGGGGCCAGAGACGAACGCACCCCGGGACGACGCCGTGCCGACGCGCTCACCGAACTGCTGCGCCGCTATCTCGCAGCGGGATTGAACGGCACCGAAGCCGGCGAACGCCCCCACATCAGCGTGCAGGTGCGGGCGCGAGACCTCGCCTACGCCCGCGGCACCGACCGCAGCGGCGCCAGCGGGATGGGCGGCGCCAGCGGGATGGGCGGCACCAGCGGGATGGGCGGCACGGACCGCTCCGGTGGCACCGACCGTGCGGGCGACGCGGCCGCGCACGCTTCCGGCACCGGCCCGGCCGGCCCAGCCGGTGGCGACCGGCCGACCTCGGCGGAGGGCTGGGCGGCGGTGCTGGCGGAAACGGGGGTGGCGTGGGCGGCGTGGATGGGACCGCTGACGATCACCGCCGCCCGGTACCTGTCGTGTGATGCGCAGGTGAGCACGGTGATTCTCGACGATCACGGCGCACCCCTGGACGTCGGGCTGACCAGCAGGACGGCCACCAGAAAGCAGCGTCGGGCGTTGGCGGTGCGCGACGGTGGGTGCGCATTCCCGGGGTGCGGAGCGCCGGCATCGTGGTGCGAGGCGCACCACGCGGTCCACTGGGTCAACGGTGGCCTCACCGACATGGACAACCTCGTCCTGCTCTGCGGTTTCCACCACCGGCTGATCCACCACGACGGGTGGGAGGTGCAGATCGGCGACGACCGGCACCCGTGGTTCATTCCACCACCCGGCGTCGACCCCTTCCGGGAACCACTGCCCTCGCACAACCGGCGGGCCGGCCCGGCCGCGGCCTGACCGGCCCAGCGCCGCAACACAACTCCATCCCACC
>NZ_JARJBD010000029.1:0-113504 GCF_029269925.1 Rhodococcus sp. T2V | reverse complement strand
CGCTCCCCACGCTGACTGCCAGGTGTCTCACGACCATGCTGACAGCCAGCGCCCGCGGTTAACAAGTACTCACAGGTCGGGGGCCACGAACCCGGGGAGCCACCGGGTGAGGATCGCCATGTACGGCGCGTACGCGTCCAGTTGGGCGCAGATCCCCACCGAGCCGACGAGAACCCGGAAGATCATCAGGTACTCGGCGGGCAGATTCAGTGCGCGGGCGGTCCGGAACTGCGCACTGTTGAAGTCGGTCGCGGAACCCGCCGCCTTCTGCAGCCAGGCGCGGGTGAAGTGGAACGATTCGGTGTGGATCGGATCGGTGACGGGACGCAGGTAGTCGGCGATCTCCTTGTCGGTCACCGTTCTGCCCGGCAGGACGAATCCGTTGGCGTGCAACAACTCCGTCAGTTCGTCGAACTGCTCGTGGAGCGCCAGCCGGACCATCGCCCCGAGAACCGGTGGAAGACCGTGCGGAAACGGTGCCGCGGCACCGAAATCGATGACCCCCAGGCGGCCGTCGCTGTGCAGCATGAAGTTACCCGGATGCGGGTCGCAGTGGAGCAGGCCGACGCGAGTGGGGGAGGCGAAGTGGAACTCCGCGAGCAGTGCGCCGGCAGTGTTGCGTTCCTCGGGGGTGCCGTCGGCGATGATGGCCGACAGCGGTTTCGCCGACATCCATTCGGTGACCACCACCTTGGGGGCACTGGCGACGACGTGCGGAATCGCGAACTGCGGGTCCCCGTCGTACACCTTCGCGAAGCGGCGCTGATTGTTCGCCTCGATCCGGTAGTCGAGTTCTTCTTCGGTGCGGGCGGTGAATTCGTCGATGACCGGCCGCACGTCGACCCCGGGCATGACCGAGGCGAACAGACCCGCGAACCGTCCCAGTGTCTTCAGGTCGGCGCGCAGCGCTTCGTCGGCGCCGGGGTACTGAACCTTGACGGCCACGTCGCGGCCGTCGGCCCACACGGCGCGATGCACCTGGCCGATGCTGGCCGACGCGGTCGGGGTGTCGTCGAACGACTGGAACCGCTCCCGCCACTTGGTGCCCAGTTGCTGGTCGAGCATCCGGTGGACCGCCTTCGCGGGCAGCGGAGGTGCCTGCGCCTGCAGCTTGTTCAGCGATTCACGGTAGGGTTCCGCGAACTCCTCCGGGATCGCCGCCTCCATGACGCTGAGCGCCTGGCCCAGTTTCATGGCGCCGCCCTTGAGTTCGCCGAGGACGGCGAACAATTGCTCGGCGGCCTTCGCACTCAGCTGGGCATCGATCTCGTCCCTGTCGCCGCCGGTCAGCTTTCGGCCGAACCCCATCGCGGCACGCCCCGCGATCCCCAACGGGATGCTCGCGAGTTTCGCGGTGCGGGCAGAACTCCTGCGGGGGATGTCGGGCACCCCACCATCATGCATCATCACCGATGCCGGTTCGATTCGCCCACGGCGGGCGCCAGATACGTGCAGCTGCAACTCGCCTGCCTCGGCCAGCGCCGCGTCACCAGACGGTGCGCCCCCAGATCGATCTCGAGCGTGGCGTCGAGACTGCTGGGCGGAGCGCCGCGCGGGGCGGACAGCACGGCCTCGAGTTGGCCGAGGGCGACTGCGGCCGTGGCCATGATCACGGCGGGACTCGCATGCCCGACCGTCCCCAGGAGCTGAGCGGACAGGTGCGGCCAGTCCTCGTCGTACGCGGCGCGAAGAAGATCGGCGCACCGCAGGCAACTCGTGTGGCCCGGCAGCACCAGCGGACCGACCACACCGCGACCGTCCCGCAGCCGGACCTGCAGGTGCGGTATCCCGTTCTGGACCAGATCCGCAGCGAGGCGAGGGTCCGCCACCAGGTCGTCCGCGAGCACGACGCACAGGGCGTTCCACCGCCGGACGTCGCCGTCGGCGGAGTAGCGGAACGAGCGGGAGACCCGGATGCCGCCGTCGGTGAGCCCGGTGGACACCGCATCCGACAGCGGTCCGCGCCCGTGCACGCGGATGGTGATCGTGTCCGCGACGGGGGAGGTGCCCGCGACGTCGATCAGACCGGCGCGGTCCAGATCGCCGAGCAGCTTCGACACGTCCGTGGGCGCCAGGCCGTATTCGACGGCCGTCCACAGAATGTGCGGCCGCGTGTTCTTGCCGTCGAGCAGTCGGACGACGGCGAGGAGTTGCTCGGTCCGGATTCCGGGCGGCGGGGAGAGGACGAGTGCGCGCTCGGGATCCCAGCCGAACTGCACCCGCCCGTCGGGGCGGACGAGCACGGCGATCCGGGGATCGAGAGTGACACAGACGGGGTGCGGGTGCGAGATGGTCACGCACCGAGGATTCCAGGCCACGATCGGTCGCCGGCCCGGAAAAGGCGAGTTGTCCACAGGCCGAAACGCGCTCCGACCTGCGGACTTCCCGCTACCGACACATTGGTGCGATCAGGGGGTCAGGACTCCGGGTCCTCGTCCTTGCCGGACTTGCCGCGTTCGGCCTCCTCGGCCCGCTCGCGGGCCTCCGTCGCCTCCAGCTGCGCCATGGGATTGTCGAAGTCGCCGCCGTCGCCGCCCCCGAGCACGCGTTCGACGAACGCGTCCGGGCTGTCGAGGTCGGACGAGTCGGGCAGCAGGTCGGGGTGGGCCCACACGCCGTCACGGGCGTCGACGGTCGACTCGGACGTCAGGCGCGTCCACAACTGCGCCGCCTCCCGGACCTTGCGGGGACGCAGTTCGAGTCCGACGAGTGTCGCGAACGTCTGCTCGGCGGGTCCGCCGGTCGCGCGCCTGCGGCGGAGCGTCTCGCTGAGTGCCGCGACGCCGGGGAGGCGGTCGTTCAGCGCCGACGCGACGACGACCTCGACCCAGCCCTCGATGAGGGCGAGCAACGTCTCGAGTCGCTCGAGGGCCTGCTTCTGCTCGGGTGTGGTCTGCGGCTCGAAGGCACCCTGCTGCAGGATGTTCTCGAGCTGCGACGGATCGGTCAGCGCGGACGGATCGAGCCCCTTCGCCATGTCCTCGATGGCGGAGAAGTCCATGGTGATGCCGCGGGCGTACTCCTCCACGGTGGCGAGGAGACGCTGACGCAGCCACGGGACGTGGCTGTACAGGCGCTGGTAGGCGGCCTCACGTGCGGCGAGGAAGACGAGGATCTCCCGGTCGGGCTGTTCGAGTCCCTTGCTGAACCGTTCCACCGCGGCGGGAAGTAAGGCGCCCGTGCCCGCCGGACCGAGGGGGAGACCGATGTCGGTGGAGGTGAGGACTTCCTTCGACAGCTGGCCCAGAGCCTGGCCGAGCTGGGAGCCGAACGCGAGGCCACCCATCTGGCTCATCATGCCGAGCATGGGTCCTGCCATCTGCTGCGCCTCTTCGGGCAGCCCCTGCACCCACATGCCCGACACCTTCTCCGCCACCGGGTCGCACAACCGCTTCCAGGTGTCGAGGGTGTAGTCGAGCCAGTCGTTGGGCGTCCACGCGACGGTCTTCGATGCGCCCGCGGGCAGCGTCGTCGCGGCGTCCAGCCACAGTTCGGCGAGCCGCGAGGCGTCGGCGATCGCCTCGGAATTGCCCTGCGTGATCGGAGCGACGGACCCCATCTGCTGGCGGGCGAGTTTCTTCGCGATCTCGTAGTTGACCGGGCCGGTCTGCTCCCCGGATCCCATCGACGTGCCCATCCCGCTCAGCATCTGGCCGAACTGGGTGAGCATCTGGCCGAGGGCGGCCGGGTCGAAGCCCCCGGCGGGGAAACCACCCGCCCCGAAACCGAAGTCGCCGGAACCGCCCGCGTTCTTGTCGCGGTCGGGCCCGTTCTGATCCCCCGTGTTCTTGTCGCGATCGGGATCGTCGTCGGGTTTGGAGAAGCCGAAGGGCGGATTGCTCATGACTCAACGGTACAAGGCGCATGGTTCGGTGGCTGGCGACCGCGTCACGCTGACGGCGAACACGCGGACGGCCGACAGCGGTGCCCACCGGTTCGCGCTCTACGCTGGTCCAGGTGAATCGACGGATCGTGACGCTTCTGGCTGCGCTGGCCCCGATCGTGGTACTCGGCATTCTCGGCACCGTGATCAAGGTGCCGTTCGTGGCTCTCGGGCCGGGACCCACGTTCAACACCCTCGGCGAAGTGGGTGGTGAGCAGGTCATCGCCATCGAGGGGACGGACGTGGACGACACCACCGGCCACCTCAACATGACGACGGTCGCCGTGCGCGACGACCTCAACGTGTTCGAAGCGTTCGGACTGTGGGCGAGCGGACGCCAGGGCATCGTGCCCCGCGAGGAGGTGTACCCGCCGGACAAGTCGAAGGACGAGGTCAAGCAGGAGAACGACGCCGACTTCCAGCAGTCGGAGGACAGCGCCGAACTGGCGGCACTCCACTTCCTGGGTAAGCCGGTGGACCTGCGGATCGCCAAGGTCGGTGAGGACGGCCCCTCCCAGGGGCTGCTGCGCGAAGGCGACGTGCTGGTCAGTGTCGACGGAAAGCCGGTGTCGACGGTCGGCGGCGTGCAGGAGGCGGTGGCCGACGTGCCTCCGAACACCGAGGTGCCGATCGTGATCCGGCGTGACGGCGCCGAGACCACGGTGCGGGTGGTGCTCGGTGCCCGCCCGGACGACGAGGCCAAGGGCTACCTGGGGATCACGCCGGAGGAGGTCCCGGACGTCCCGTTCACGATCGACTTCAACCTCGCCGACGTGGGCGGCCCTTCGGCGGGACTCATGTTCACGCTCGCCGTGATCGACAAACTCACCCCGGGCGAACTCAACGGCGGCAAGTTCGTCGCCGGTACCGGCACGATCGACTCCGACGGCGACGTCGGCCCCATCGGCGGCATCAAGTACAAGTTGATCGCCGCGTCCGAAGCGGGCGCCGAGACATTCCTCGTGCCGGCGAAGAACTGCGACGAGGCACGCCAGGGGGCACCCGACGGGCTCCGGCTGGTGAAGGTCGAGAACCTCGACGGGGCCGTCGACGCGCTCGAGGCCGTCAACGCCGGAGCCGACGCGCCGCACTGCTGACTGCGGCGCGGTCGGTCCTACTCGACTGCGGAGCGGTCAGTCCTCTTCGGTCGCGTCGAGGGTGGCGTACAGCGCGCTGACGAGATTCGGCGCCAGGTTTTCGTAGGTGAGCAGTTCGATTCCGGCGTACGGGTCGGCGTCCTCGTCGGGGCGCAACTGCATCAGGCACAGCGACGGTCCGTCGCGCAGCACGGCGGCGATGAGCCGGGCGGACCGGCGGTCGGGATGCGACTCGGCCGCGGCCCGTGCGGCGTCGTCGGCGGCGTCGCGGTCGGACAGGAGGGGGACGAGCGCGTCGTCGAGATCGGATTCCGCCTCGGGAGGCAGAACCACGATCTCCTGGACGAGGGCGCACCCGACCACGGACTCGGGCCAGCTGGTGGTGGCGAGGAATTCGTCGAGTGCGCGTGACCCGCCGTCGATGTCGCCGGGGAACGGATCCTGTTCCACCGGGGTCAGTTCCGCACCGTCGGCGAGTTGGTCGAGCAGGCTCGGTTCGGCGGCCGCGAGGAGTTCGGTCGGGACGAGTGCGAACATCTGGGGCGGCTGATCCCACCCTCCGGCATCGACGAATTCGACCACCTCACGCACGCAGCGGGCGAGGGCGTCCGTCTCTCGGTTCACATTCTCTTCACTCACAGGACCCATCTTCGCACCCCCGGAACAGGACCGACGGCGGCAACTCTCGGTTGTTACGTAGAGTGGGACGAAACGGTCACGCCCTCGCTGTTCGGGGTGTGGACGACCGAACGGTGCAGTTGACCGCGGCGTGAGAACGTCGCCGAGTTCTTGGAGTGTGGCACGTGGGCATGCGGCCCCCCGCAGGTTTACCGTCGTTGTCCAAACGCAGTCGAGTGCTGCTGGTGCTGGCGCTTGTCGTCGCGGCCCTGCTGCTGGTGGGTCCTCGGCTGATCAGCACGTACACGGACTGGTTGTGGTTCGGTGAGGTCGGATTCCGTGGTGTCTTCACCACGGTCCTCGTCACCCGTCTGCTGCTCTTCCTCGTGGTGGGGGTGGTGGTCGGCGGAATCGTCTGGCTGGCACTGCTGCTCGCGTACCGTTCGCGGCCGGTGTTCGTCCCGGTGTCGGGTCCCAACGATCCGGTGGCGCGGTACCGCACCACGGTGATGACCCGGCTGCGCCTGTTCGGCCTCGCGATTCCGATCGCGGTGGGACTGCTCGCCGGCCTGATCGCCCAGTCCAGTTGGGTGACGGTGCAGTTGTTCGTCAACGGCGGCGCGTTCGGCGTCGCCGATCCCGAATTCGGACTCGACGTCGGCTTCTACACGTTCGATCTGCCGTTCTACCGTTTCGTCCTCAATTGGCTGTTCGTGGCGGTGCTGCTGGCGTTCTTCGCGAGCCTGGTGACGCACTACATCTTCGGTGGGCTCAAGCTCGCGGGCCGGGGCGGCGCGCTGACCAATGCGGCGCGAGTCCAGTTGGCAGTGCTGGCGGGAACGTTCATTCTCCTCAAGGCCGTCGCGTACTGGTTCGACCGGTATTCCCTGCTGTCGAGCAGCCGCAAGGAGCCCACGTTCACCGGTGGTAGCTACACCGACATGAACGCGGTGCTGCAGGCGAAGCTGATCCTGCTGGCCATCGCGGTCATCTGCGCGGGCGCATTCTTCGCGGCGATCTTCCTGCGCGATCTGCGGATACCCGCAATGGCCACAGCCCTTCTCGTGCTCTCGTCGATCCTGGTCGGCGCGGTGTGGCCGCTCGTGGTGGAGCAGTTCTCGGTGCGCCCCAACGCCGCCGACAAGGAGAGCGCGTACATCGAGCGGAACATCGCCGCCACCCGGCAGGCGTACGGCATCACCGACGACAAGGTCGAGTACCAGGACTACCAGGGGTACGGGACGACGCCGCCGCGCGACGTGCCCGCCGACGTGACGACGATCGCGAACACGCGACTGCTCGACCCGAACATCCTGTCGCGGACGTTCACCCAGCAGCAGCAGCTGAAGAACTTCTACGGTTTCCCGCCGACGCTCGACATCGACCGGTACGACATCGACGGTGAGATGCGTGACTACATTGTCGCGGCCCGCGAATTGTCGTCGAAGAGCCTGACGGGCAACCAGACGGACTGGATCAACAAGCACACCGTCTACACACACGGCAACGGACTGGTCGCGGCCCCCGCGAACCGCGTGAACGCCGCCGCAGGCGAGTCCGCGGAGGAAGCCGCCAACAGCAACAGCGGTTACCCCGTCTACATGGTCAGCGACATCGCCTCACAGGCAGCGGGCAATCAGGTCATCCCGGTCGAGCAGCCGCGCATCTACTACGGCGAGGTCATCGCCGACACCGATGCCGACTACGCGATCGTCGGTGGTTCCCAGGGTTCGGATCCGCGGGAGTACGACACCGACACCTCGCGCTACACGTACACCGGTTCGGGTGGCGTGCCGATCGGCAACTGGTTCAACCGGCTGGCGTTCGCGGCGAAGTACACCGAACGCAACATTTTGTTCTCCGGTGCCATCGGTTCGGATTCGAAGATCATCTACAACCGGGATCCCCGGGACCGGGTCACGCACGTCGCTCCGTGGCTGACCGCGGACGGCGACTCCTACCCGGCCGTCGTCGACGGCAAGGTCGTGTGGATCGTGGACGCCTACACCACGCTGCAGGACTACCCGTACGCGCAGCGCAGTTCGCTCGACGGACTGGTGGAGGACAGCATCGACCAGAACACCGGTCGCCTGCTGCCCCGCAAGGAGGTGTCCTACATCCGCAACTCGGTGAAGGCCACCGTCGACGCGTACGACGGCACGGTCAAGCTCTACCAGGTGGACCAGAACGATCCCGTGCTCGACGCGTGGATGGGTGTGTTCCCCGACGCGGTTCAGCCTGCGGACTCGATTCCGGACGAACTGCGCGCGCACTTCCGTTATCCCGAGGACCTGTTCAAGGTGCAGCGCGAGATGCTCGCCAAGTACCACGTGGACGATCCGAAGGAGTTCTTCACCAACAACGCGTTCTGGTCGGTGCCGAGCGATCCCACGATCGACACGAGCGCGAACCAGCCGCCGTACTACGTGCTGGTCGGCGATCCCGAGACCGGGAAACCGTCGTTCAACCTGACCAGTGCGATGGTGGGTTACAGCCGCGAGTTCCTGTCCGCCTATCTGTCGGTGAAATCGGACCCGGAGAACTACGGCAAGTTCACGGTGCTCCAATTGCCGACGGACACCCAGACCCAGGGTCCGCAGCAGACGCAGAACTCGATGATCTCCGATCCGCGGGTGGCGTCGGAGAGAACGCTGCTCGAGAGATCGAACAAGATTCAGTACGGCAACCTGCTGACACTGCCGATCGCGAACGGCGGCATCCTGTACGTCGAACCTATGTATACGGAGCGAAGTTCGACGGGCCCGAACACGTCGACGTTCCCGCAGCTGTCCCGAGTGCTGGTGAGCTACCGCGAGCCGCCGCCGAGTAACAGTGTGCGCGTCGGGTACGCCCCGACTCTGGCGCAGGCGCTCGACCAGGTGTTCGGTGCGGGAACGGGCTCGGTGGCCACCGCGCCCAGCGCCGAGGAGGGGACACCTCCGGAGACGGGTACGACGCCGCCCGTCGACCAGGGTGCGGCCCCGGCAGCGCCCACCGCACCGGCGACTCCGCCGTCCGGCACCGATGTCTCGGCGGCTGTGGCGGAGCTGGATGCGTCGCTCGACGCGTTGACGTCGGCGCAGCGCAGCGGTGACTTCGCGGCATACGGTGCGGCCCTCGCCCGGGTGCAGAAGGCGGTCGCCGCGTACGAGGCGATCCCGAAGTAGAGACGGTTCACCGGGAGAACGAACGAGGCCCTGTCATCCGAACCGGATGACAGGGCCTCGTCGTATGCGAGCGAAGATCAGCGCAGTGCGTCGACCAGCTGCGGGTTGGCGTTCACCAGCTGCTGGAACTGCTGTCCGTAGCCGTTCTGCTCGGCGACCTGACGCGCGGCGTCCAGTGCCTGCTGCGCGGCGGGCTGGACAGGAGCGGGCGCCTGGACCTGGGCCGGTGCCGCGGGGGCGGGCGCAGGGGTGGGCGCCGGAGCGGGAGCGGGCGCGGGGGCCTCGGCGACGTCGCCGCCACCGGTGGTCAGGTACTGACCGCACACCGGCCACGCGCCCTGGCCCTGCGTCGCGAGAACATTCTCGGCGACTCGGACCTGCTCGGCCTTGCTGGCGTTCGACGCCGAGCCGCTGCCGCCGTTGGCCTCCCAGGTGCTCTGCGAGAACTGCAGGCCGCCGTAGTAGCCGTTTCCGGTGTTGATTCCCCAGTTGCCGCCGCTCTCGCACGCTGCGACGCCGTCCCAGTTGTGGGAGGCGGCGGAGGCGGTGCCGGTGCTCAGGCCGAGCGGAACGGCAACGACGGCTCCGGTGACGGCGATCCATCCGAGGGCACGCTTGCTGATGCTGTGATTGGTCATGCGGGGTCAATCCTCTCCGCGCTTGCTGGCGTGGCCGGCCTGCGGGCGACGACGTTCGCGTCGTCGCGCCGGGCTGCGATTCGGTGCCGCGTCCCTGCCCCTCGAAGGTTTCGGGGATTCCGAACCCGCGGGGCAGAGCTAGCAGCGGCGGGCCGGCTTTCGCCCGGTTGTTTCGGGCCGAGAGCGACCGTACGGGAGCTCCGCCCGCAGTTCACCTGGCGAAAATGGTGGACAGGTGTCCGGCGTTGAGAGCGAATTTTCCCTGTTTCCGCAGTTCAGAAGCGCTTGATATAGTTTCGGAGTCGATTCGTTACACCGTTGTTATGTGGCGGGGATCACTACGAATTTGTGCAGCGGCTCACGCGTAAATGGCGGGGAAACGGATCTCGGTGGTGTAAGTCGATGCCGTGCAATGCAAGAGCGCCCTGCGCGCAGTCGTGCTGCGCGCAGGGCGCTCGGGCAAGTGTGGGGTGCGGATCAGAGGTACTGTCCGCAGACCGGCCAGGCGCCGGGTCCCTGGGTCGCCAGGACGTTCTCGGCAACGCGGATCTGCTCCTCGCGCGAGGCGTTCGCAGGCGAGCCGGAGCCGCCGTTCGCGGCCCAGGTGCTGTCGGTGAACTGCAGGCCGCCCGAGAAGCCGTTTCCGGTGTCGGCGCCCCAGTTGCCACTGCTCTCGCATGCTGCGACAGCGTCCCAGTCTCCGGAAGCGGCCGAAGCGGTGCCGGTGCTCAGGCCGAGCGGCACTCCGATG
The DNA here is from genome assembly GCF_029269925.1 of Rhodococcus sp. T2V. Taxonomy (NCBI): domain Bacteria; kingdom Bacillati; phylum Actinomycetota; class Actinomycetes; order Mycobacteriales; family Nocardiaceae; genus Rhodococcus; species Rhodococcus sp. T2V. The sequence goes on along the minus strand of NZ_JARJBD010000029.1, from coordinate 103,350 downwards.
ACTGCTCCGGTGAGTGCGACTGCGCCCATGGTCCGCTTGACGATGCTGGAATTGAACATGTGGTTGATTCCTCTCCGCGCCTGCCGACGAGGTGGTCGTGTGGATGACGGCTGGTGTGCCGACCCGGTGGTCGATCTGTCCTCGTCCTGCCCCTCGAGGTGTCGGGATTCCGGATCCCGCTGGGGCAGGTCGAGCTGCGGCGGGTCGGCGTTGCCCGTTGGTTTCGGGCTGGCAACGAACGTACGCGGCGATTACGGAATGGTCACGGGCCGATTTTCTGTGACGGGCGTCCAAATACTGGGATGAACGCACGGTGTTTTCGCAGGTCGGCCCGCGAGTTGCGGGTTCTGAAAACGTTACAGATTTTCTCAAAAGTGTGACGCAGGTCATAACTTTTAGGTAACGGATGTGACTCGGGTGGTGCTGAAAGGTTGCTAGTCGGCCTCTTTTCGGGCGATTTGCAATCCGTTCGTTCGCTCGTGTAACTTTGTTCATGCAGCGCGGGGTGGAGCAGCTCGGTAGCTCGCTGGGCTCATAACCCAGAGGTCGCAGGTTCAAATCCTGTCCCCGCTACCACCGAAGAACCGGTGTCCTGGAATCCAGGGCACCGGTTCTTTTTTGTTTCCGTATTCAGTTCCGTGGCCGGCGACGGAGCGCCGTGTGGGGCGCAGGCCGGTGGATCAGCTCTCCGAGACGTCCATCTCGATCAGGACGCGGCGCAGCAACTTGCCCGTCGCGTTGCGGGGGAGTTCCTCGATGAAGATGATCTCGCGGGGCACCTTGTACCGCGCCAGGTTCGACTTGACGTGAGCCTTCATTTCCTCGGCGTCCTTCGCGGACCCGGGGGCGGGCACGACGAAAGCCCTGAGTCGATGGCCGAACTCGGAGTCCTCGACACCGATCACGGCGGCCTCGAGCACATCCTCGCGGTCGGCGAGCAGGTTCTCGACCTCGAGCGGGTAGACGTTCTCGCCGCCGGAGACGATCATGTCGTCGTCGCGGCCGTCCACGAAGAGCAGGCCGTTGCGGTCGAAGTGCCCGACGTCGCCGGTCGACAGCAGACCGTTGATGCGCTCCTTGTCGCGACCGTCGGTGTATCCGGAGAAGCTGAGACCGCTGGCGACGAAGATGCGTCCGACGGTCTCGGGTTCGGTGATTCGTCGACCCGATTCGTCGTACAGCTCCACGTGGCACGTGACGGGAGCCCGTCCCGCGGTACCCGGCGCCAGTTCGAGGTCGGCGGGTGTCGCGACGGTGGCGACGGCGACCTCGGTGGAGCCGTACAAGTTGTGGAGCACCGTGCCGAACGCGGCGGTGGTGCGCTTGCAGAGGTCGGGGGAGAGCGCGGACCCGGCCGCGAAGATGATCTTCAGGCTCGACGTGTCGTACTTCGCCAAGGTCTCCGGTCCGAGATCGATGATGCGCTGCAGCATGGTGGGAACGACGACCAGCGTATCGCACCGGTGCTTCTCGACCAGGCGAATCGTGTTCTCCGGATCGAACTTCCGATGCACCACCACGGTCTGGCCCAGCGCCAGCGCGAGTGCGAACTGGGAGACTCCGGTCCCGTGGAAGGCGGGGGCAGCCATCATCATCGTCTGGCCGCGCCGCAGCGGAACCCGGTCGAGGAACTGCGCCGACGCGAGCGGCGACGTGTGTCCGCGGGGAGCGCCCTTCGGTGTGCCGGTGGTGCCACTGGTGAGGAGGACGAATCCACCGAGCGCGGACGGCGCGGGCAGCGAACCGCGATCTCGGCCCTCCATCGCGTCGTCGAGCGTGCGGACCCGGGACGTCGAATTTTCCTCCGCCCACGAACGATAGACGATCACCTCGTCCGGGAGGGCCTCGGCGACCTGGTGGAATTCGTCGTCGTACACGAAGGCCTGCACCTGCTCGCGAGCGGCGACGTCGACGAGTTGCGGCCGGGCGAAACCGGTGTTCATCAGCACCAGCTTGGTGCCGTTCTTGGCGGCGGCGAGCATCGTGAGCACCAGGCCACGATGATTGCGGCACATGCATCCCATGACGGAACCCGCAGTGATGCCGTCGGTCTGCCACGCACGCACCAGGGCGTTGGACTGTTCCTCGATGTCGGCGTAGGTGAGGGGGCCGCGCTCGTCGATGATGGCCACCGCGTCCAGGCCTGCCTCGGCGTTCGCGTGGACGGGTCCTGCGAACGGGCCGTACTTCCGCACCGCCAGAATCGATCGGACACCCTGGTCGACGCGGGGAAACGGAACGAGGCCTGCGCGGTTCATCACCCGCACAGCTCCCACAGCGTCCGTCAGCTTGGTGAGAACGTGCTGCACTGACATGTCGAACCCTTCGGATAGGCGGGACCGTGTCACCAGTCAGGGTAGAGGACAGCGGCACCGGTGCCGGTCGTAACCGACAGTCACCGGAATGCCTCGCCCGGGTCCAGTTCGACGGCCCTCAGGCCGTCCGCGTCCGCGCGACGGACGAACTCGCCACCGGGGCCGTGGAACCGGCGAGGCCGGACCGCGTCCAGTCCGATCGGCCACAAGGTGCCGAAGTGGATCGGGATCGACACCGCGGCGGCCACGGACCTCGCCGCGGCGGCGGCCGATTCCGGATCCATGTGTCCCGGTCCGAGATTCGGCCCCCACCCTCCGACCGGCAGCAGCGCGACGTCGCAGCGCGGAACCCACTCCGCCATCGCGGGGTCGAGCGCGGTGTCCCCGGCGAAATACGTGGACGCCGCGCCGTCGACGACATAACCCAGCGCCTGCGCCCGCTGCGGGCCACGGCGCCACCGCCTGCCGTCGTGCACGGCCGGCACCGCGCGCACCGTCACCGAACCGAGTCGCACGTCCTGCCCGGGCGACATCTCGATCAGCCGGTCGCCGAACACCCGCAGTCCCGTGAACGCGTCCACCGCGCCGCGGGGAACGACGATCGGAACGTCGTTCTCGATCAGGGCGAGCGAGGGTAGGTGGGTGTGGTCGGCGTGCAGATGGGACAGCAGCACGGCGTCCGGCCGCACCGGGTCGGCCATCGGGTCTGGGCCGCGGCGACGCCGCAGGTGGGCCACCCTTGCCGTCAGCACCGGGTCCGTCAGGATCGTTGTCCCGCTGTCCGTGATCTCGACCGTCGCATGCCCCCGCCACCGGATGAGCACCCCTGCGTTCTCGGTCATGGCGGTCCCGTTCGCTCGTCGCGGTGACGCTGCTGCGATGAGTTCCGCCGCGCCACTCCCTGTCAGACCTTACGATCCCCCAAAAGGGAGGTCTGCGATGCGCTCTCTGGGCTCGCCGGCCAGGACGGTCACCGAATTTCTCGTGCTGTGGCTCGTCTCCGCCGTCGCACTGGTCCTGACCGACCTGATCCTGCCGGGGGTCCGGCTGCGTCCGACACCTGCGGGCGGCCCCTTCGACACCATCCCGGCAGCATTGTTCCTCGCCCTCGTGTACGGACTGCTGTCGGTCACCCTGTGGCCGTTGCTCGTGCGCGCGATGCTGTGGGTCGGTCCGGCGCTGCTGTTCCTGGGCGTGTTCGCCGGGAACTGGCTGACCGTTTGATGCTGGTGCGCCGCAACCGGTCCCGGCTACGACGTCGCGGGGGTGCGGACGCGGCGCCGGGGGAGCCCGGACTGCTCTGCATCCAGATCGACGGCCTCGGCCACGCGGTGCTGCAACGCGCGATCCGCGACGGCGTCACGCCGCACCTCGCCGGGCTCGTGCACCGGGGCTCTCATGTCCTGACGTCCTGGCACACGGACTGGAGCAGTCAGACCGGTGCGAGCCAGCTCGGGGTCCTGCACGGTGACAACCACAACGTGCCGGCGTTCCGGTGGTACGACAAGACGCGCGGCACCGTCGCCGTCTTCAGCAATCCCGCCGACAACGCCGCCCGCGAACTCGAGCGCGCGCACCGGCCCGGCCTCCTCACCGGGGGCGCCAGCCGCGGCAACCTGGTCACCGGCGGCGCCGACGACAACGTCCTCGTGGTCAGCCGTATGCGAGGCGCCCGGATGGGTGGCAGGGCAACCGGATACGCCGACTACTTCGTCGACCCGGCGAGCGCCGTGCGCACCGCGGTTCGGCTCGTCGCCGAGGTGCTGCGGGAGAACGTGCAGGCGTTCCGGCAACGCCGCGCCGACGTCACCCCGCGCGTCCGGCGGGGTGGGCTGCCCGGTGTACGTCGACCTGGTCGGGTACGACGAGGTCGCCCACCATTCCGGTGTCGAACGCCCCGAGACGCGTAAGGTCCTGCGCACACTCAACGACGAGATCGGGATGATCGCCGCCGTCGCCGCCCAGGCGGGCAGGCCCTACCGCATCGTCGTGCTGTCGGATCACGGGCAGAGTCAGGGGGCCACGTTCCGCGACCGCTACGGCAAGGGCCTCGAGGACGTCGTGCTCGACGCCTGCCACGCACCTGGTCGCCGCGAGGGCGACTCCGTCACGCTCGGCAGCCGAGTGTGCGGCGCCGAGGGTCTCGGCTATGCCGAGGCCAGCCTCCGGTCGGAAGCGACTCCCGACGTCGCCGTCACCCCGGGCGAGAATCCGGTGGTACTCGCGTCGGGCAATCTCGGGCTGGTCAGCTTCCCGCAGGTGCCGGGCCGGGCCACCCGCGAATGGATCGACGCCCGTTACCCGGACCTGATTCCGGCGCTCGTCACACATCCCGGCATCGGGTTCGTGCTCGTGGCCCGCGACGACGACGGCTCGGTCGTGCTCCGGCCTGCCGGCAGCGCCGACGTCGCCACCGGAGAGGTCGACGGCGTCGACCCGCTCACCGATTTCGGGCCCGGCGCCCTCGATCGGGTCCGCCGCACGGACACGTCCGACAACGTCGCCGACCTGATGGTGGGCGGGCGGTACTGGCCGGACACCCGGGAGGTCGCCGCATTCGAAGACCAGGTCGGATCGCACGGCGGGCTCGGCGGACCCCAGAACACGCCGTTCCTGCTGTATCCCGCGGACCTGCCCGCGCCACCGAACCCTCTGCCGGGCGCCGAAGCGGTGCACGAGGTGCTCGTCCGGTGGCGCGACCTCGAGTGAATCCCGTTCCCGGACGGCATGAGCCGTGCGCGAGTGCTACTTCAGCTCGGCCGACGACTTCCCCAGCAGACGGCGGGCCACGATCAGCTGCTGGATCTGCTGCGTGCCCTCGAAGATGTCGAGAATCTTCGCGTCGCGCGCCCATTTCTCGAGCAGCGGGCGCTCCGAGTATCCCCATGTGCCTGCGAGTTCGACGGCCTTGAGGGAGATGGCGGTTCCGGTGCGGCCCGCCTTCGCCTTCGACATCGACGCCTCGAGTGAGTTCGGCTTCTTGTTGTCCGCCATCCACGTTGCCCGCAGGGCGAGCAGGTAGGCGGCTTCCCAGTCGGCCTCGAGTTGCAGGAACTCGGCGGCGGCCGCGTGTTGGTTGTACGCGGGAGTGTCGTACGAGATCTCCACACCGGCGTCGGAGAGGATGCCGCGCAGTTCCTCGAGCGCGGCGCGGCCCAGGCCGACCGCCATGCCGGCGACGATCGGGCGGGTGTTGTCGAACGTCTGCATGACGCCGGCAAAGCCCTTCTCGACGTTGACCTCCGGCGTGCCGAGCAGGTTGTCCCTCGGGATCCGGCAGTCCTGCAGCAGCAGCACGGCGGTGTCCGACGCCTTGACGCCCAGCTTGTGCTCGAGGCGGGCGACGCTCAGACCCGGGGCGTCGCGCGGGACGACGAACGACTTGATCGCGGCGCGGCCCTTGGTCTTGTCGACGGTGGCCCACACGACGATGTGGGTGGAACGCTCGCCGGCGGTGACGAAGATCTTCTCACCGTTGAGGACGTATTCGTCGCCGTCGAGGACCGCGGTGGTGGTGACGGCGGCGGAGTCGGAACCGAAACCGGGTTCGGTGATCGCCATCGACGCCCACACCTTGCCGAAACGCTCGAGCTGCTCGTCGGTGGCGACCGCCGCGATCGCCGAGTTGCCGAGACCCTGGTACGGGATCGCCAGTGTGAGGCCCACGTCGCCCCAGCAGGTTTCGATGACGTTCATCAGCGAGGACATGTTGCCGCCGTTGACGTTCCCGATGACCTTCGGTTCGTCGCCGCGTCCGAGGGCGGCTCCCGCCGCCCCCTTACCGGAGTCGTTGAGGCCCTCCACCATGGCGGCCATGGTGTCGAGTTCCTTGGGGTAGGCGTGCTCCGCGAGATCGTACTTGCGGGAGATCGGCCGGAAGATTTCTGCCGCAACCTGGTGCGCCTGGTTCGCGGAGGCTTTGAGCTTCTTGGGAAGTTCGAGGTTGATCATGACTTTTCCTTAGTTCGAATCCGGCCGCTCAGATCAGGACGATGCCCTCGGCGACGCCGATGGCGCGCAGATCGCGGTACCAGCGCTCCACGGGATGTTCCTTGGTGTAACCGTGGCCACCGAGCAGCTGAACGCCGTCGAGACCGATCTGCATGCCCTTCTCGGACGCCAGCTTTCGGGCGAGGGCCGATTCGCGGGCGAAGGAGAGCCCCTGCTCGGCGCGGGAGGCGCCGCGCAACGTGACCAGGCGCAGGCCGTCGAGTTCGATGCCGATGTTCGCGACCATGAACGCGACCGCCTGACGGTTGCTGATCGGCTCACCGAACGCCACCCGCTCGTTGACGTACGGGATCACGTAGTCGAGAACGGCCTGCCCGGTGCCGACCGCGAGTGACGCCCAGCCGAGGCGGGCCAATCGGATCGCGTCGGCGTATTCGGCCTTCCGCGCGTCGGCGTCGGCGGCGCCGAGCAGACCCGACTCGGGCACGGCGACATCGGTGAGGTTGAGCCGGCCGAGCCCCGCGGCGCGCAGGCCCATGCTCGGGTCCGCCTCCACGACGAGTCCCTTGGTGTCGGCCTCGACGATGAAGAAGGAGGGCTTGCCGTCGAGTTCGGCCGCCACGATGAACAGTTCCGACGAGGCCGCGGCGGGAACGAGGCTCTTGACGCCGTTGAGCCTGTAGCCGCTGGGGGAGCGGACCGCCTTGGTCTGCAACGCGAACGGGTCGAACAGTGCGCGGGGCTCGTTGACGACCACGGCCGCGTTCGGAACCTGCTCGCCCGTGAACGAGGGCAGGTACGTCTTCTGCTGGGAGTCGGTGCCCCACTGGGTGAGGGCGACCGCGACGCCACTCGGCGCGAGAATCGGCAGCGCGAGCCCCATGTCGCCGTGGGCGAGAGCCTCGGCGACGAGGGAGTTGGTGACGGCGCCGCGCTCGCTGGCGGCCCCGTCGAGTTCCTCGGGAACGTTGATCAGGGTGATGCCGAGTTCGGCGGCGCGCTTCACGAGATCCGCCGGTGCGGCGGCGGCAGCGTCGGCGTCGTGGCCTGCGGGCCGCAGGATCTCGGCGGCGAACTCGCGCACGGTCTCGACGATCATCTGCTGCTCGTCGCTCGGGGTCAGGTCGAAGTAGCCGGCCTTGGCGGTCGGGTTGTCGGGCAGGCGTTTCGGTGCGCCGCCGCCGGACACCTTCTGGAATCCGCGGGTCGCGGCGCCGAGGGTCTTGAAACCGGTCTTCGTGCCTTCGTAGGTCACCCGGTCGATCGTCTGGCGCAGGTTGTACTTCTCGGCCAGATCGGATCCGGTGATCTTGGTCAGCACGCGCATCGCGGCACCCATGGCGTCGCGCTTGACGGGATTCAGTCCGACGGCGGACGTGTCACGGGGGTTCCGCTTCGCTCTGCCGTTGGGGGCAACAGTGTCTTGCTTGCTCATGATCACCAGCTGTTTCTCGGTGTTCGGGCGTGGACACGAACTATCTTACTCAGCAGTAAGGTGGGTGTCTACTATCGAGTAAGTTCTGGTGCCCGCGAGCTCCCGCAGCGTCGGGTCCGAGCCCGATTCTCGAGGGGCGCAGGCAGCAGACATACGAAATCCGCCCTCCTCGGGAGCCGAGGAGGGCGGAGATCTTGTCAGGACTGCTGCCTGTATTACTGCATCAGCGCAGTCGGGACAGCGCCTCGTCGTGCAGCAGAGTGTTGGTGGCCAGCGCACTGCCGCCGTGCGGGCCGTCGGCGCCGGCGAGATTGGTGAACCGGCCGCCGGCCTCGCGCACCAGGACGTCGAGGGGTGCGAGGTCCCACAACGACACCTCGGGCTCGGCGGCGATGTCGACTGCGCCCTCGGCGAGCAGGCAGTAGGAGAAGAAGTCACCGAATCCGCGGACCCGCCACACGTCGTCGGTGAGGGAGAGGAACTGCTCGCGGATGCCGAGTTCCTTCCATCCGGACAGGCTCGAGAACGTGAGGCTGGCCGAACCCAGCCGGTCGACGGCCGAGACGGCGATCCGAGCGGGCTCGGAGCCGTCGAACGTCGACCAGGCGCCGCGACCCGATGCCGCCCACCAGCGGCGCGCGAGGGCCGGGGCGCTCACGACGCCGACGGTGGGAACGCCGTCCTCGAGCAGCGCGATCAGGGTGGCCCAGATGGGGACGCCCCGCACGAAGTTCTTGGTGCCGTCGATCGGGTCGACCACCCACTGCCGTCCCGAGAACTGCGCGTCGCCGCCGAACTCCTCGCCGAGGACGGCGTCGGCGGGCCGCTCGGATTCCAGCGTCGCCCGGACCGCCCGTTCCACCGCCAGGTCCGCGTCCGTGACCGGGGTGAGGTCGGGTTTGTCGTCCACCGACAGGTCGAGTGCCCCGAAGCGGGCCCTCGTGATGGCATCCGCCTCGTCGGCGATTCGGAGGGCGAGCTGCAGGTCGGCGTCGAGGTCGGTCACGGTCGCACAGATTACTCGTACCGCACCGGCCCGAGCTCAGTCGATCTTCACTTCGGCGAGCTTGCCGGTGGAGACGTCGAAGACGAACCCGCGGAGAGAGGTGGTCGCCGTGACGAAGGGGCTGGCCTGGATGCGGCGCAGCGACTGCCGGACGTCCTCGTCGAGGTCGGAGAACGCCTCGGCCGACCAGGCCGGTTTGATCCCGACCTCGTCCTGGATGGATTTCTTGAAGTCGTCGTCGGTGAACGTGAGCATCCCGCAGTCCGTGTGGTGGATGAGAATGATCTCGGTGGTGCCGAGCAGCCGCTGGCTGATCGCGAGCGAGCGGATCTCGTCGTCCGTCGCCACCCCGCCGGCGTTGCGGATGACGTGCGCCTCACCCTCCTGGAGGCCGAGGATCCGGTAGACGTCCAGACGTGCGTCCATGCAGGCGAGGACGGCGACGTGTTTGCTCGGGGGCAGGGGGAGCGGCCCGGTGAATCCGGCGGCGTACTCCTCGTTGTTCTTCAGGTACTGGTCGGTCACGGTCATCGTCGACTCCGTCCGGGATGGCGGCACAAACAAGTGCGTACCCGTGCATGCAACAAGGCGCTTCCGGGGTCCGCAAGGCTTTCGCGCCACGTGATCGGAAGGGGTGACTTCGGCCGGAACGAAGGGGTGACAGGGCACCTGTCCGCACCCGGTAACCTTGGGAACCGTGCATCCCGACGTATCCGCAGACCTGAGCGAGCTCGACACCACTCTCCGCACCGTCGAATCGGTGCTGGACGTAGAGGAGTTGCGCCGCCGTATCGACGAGCTCGAACACCAGGCTGCCGATCCGGAGCTGTGGAACGACCAGGAGCACGCCCAGCAGGTCACCAGCCAGCTGTCGCACTCCCAGGCCGAACTGCGCCGCGTCGAGGAACTGCGCTCGCGGCTCGACGACATGCCGGTGCTCTACGAACTCGCCGAGGACGAGGGCGCGGAGGCCATCGCGGACGCCGACGCCGAGCGGCACAGCCTGCGCGAGGACATCGCGGCGATGGAAGTCAAGACGATGCTGTCCGGCGAATACGACGAGCGTGACGCGCTGGTCAACATCCGCTCCGGTGCCGGTGGCGTCGACGCCGCCGATTGGGCCGAGATGCTGATGCGCATGTACATCCGCTGGGCCGAGAAACACGGTTACGGCGTCGAGGTCTACGACACGTCCTACGCGGAAGAGGCCGGCATCAAGAGCGCGACGTTCGCGGTCAAGGCGCCGTACAGCTACGGAACCCTCTCCGTCGAGATGGGCACGCACCGGCTGGTCCGGATCAGCCCGTTCGACAACCAGGGCCGCCGCCAGACGTCGTTCGCCGAGGTCGAGGTCCTGCCCGTGGTCGAGACCACCGACCACATCGACGTCAACGAGAACGACGTCCGCGTCGACGTGTACCGCTCCTCGGGCCCCGGCGGGCAGTCGGTCAACACCACCGACTCCGCGGTCCGGTTGACGCACATCCCGACCGGCATCGTCGTGACGTGTCAGAACGAGAAGTCGCAGCTGCAGAACAAGGTGTCGGCGATGCGCGTCCTCCAGGCCAAGCTGCTCGAGGTCAAGCGCAAGGAGGAGCGCGCCGAGATGGACGCGCTCAAGGGCGACGGCGGCAGTTCCTGGGGCAACCAGATGCGGTCGTACGTGCTGCACCCTTACCAGATGGTCAAGGATCTACGCACCGAGTACGAGGTCAACAACCCGTCGGCGGTGCTCGACGGTGACATCGACGGCTTCCTCGAATCCGGCATCCGGTGGCGGATGCGCGAGAATCAGGCGTCCTGATAGTCGTGGAAACGTCGGCGGCGATGTTCGCTCCCACCCAGAACCTCCTCGACTGGCTCTCGTCGACGGGGCTCGCGGTGTCCCTCACCGTCCTCGGAGCGATCCTCATGGCGCGGTTCGTCAGTTGGGGCGGCGGCAAGGTCACCGACCGGATCGACAGCAACTACATGCAGGGCGACGCCCTCGTGCGGTCCGAGGCGACCAAGCACCGCCACTCGGTGGCGCAGGTGATCACCTGGGTGATCATCACCATCATCTACGTGATCGCGACGATGAAGGTCCTCGACCAGCTGAGCCTGCCGATCGGCAGCCTGGTGGCCCCGGCCACCGTGCTCGGTGCGGCGCTCGGTTTCGGCGCGCAGCGCGTCGTGCAGGACATCCTCGCCGGCTTCTTCATCATCACCGAACGCCAGTACGGATTCGGTGACACGGTGCAGCTCGCGGTGACGGGGTCGTCGGAGGACGCCGAGGGTGTGATCGAGGACGTCACCCTCCGGGTCACCCGGATGCGGAACTCGGACGGTGAGGTCATCACCGTGCCCAACGGCCAGATCGTGAAGGCGATCAACCTGTCCAAGGACTGGGCGCGCGCCGTGATCGACGTTCCCGTTCCGGCCACGTCGGACATCAACCGCGTCAACGAGGTGCTCCACCAGGTCGGTGTCGAGGCCTTCGCGGATCGTGGACTGAAGAAACTACTGCTCGACGAGCCGACGGTGATGGGAGTGGAGAGTCTGACGGTCGACGAGGTCAGCGTCCGCGTCGTGGCGCGGACCCTGCCGGGTAAGCAGTTCCAGGTCGGTCGCGCACTGCGCGTGCGCATCGCCACCGCGATGAGACGACAGGGGATCACCGTCGAACCGGACCTCCAGACGGTCCGGGCAGCGGAGGGCGAGGGATGACCGACGAACCCCGGCGCGGACTGGACCGGATTCTGCACGCCTCGTTCCTTCCCGCCAAGATCCTCGGCGGCCGGGTGCGGACGTCGACGCTGGTGCTGTGCATCCTGTGGGTGGTGCTGTACACGCTGTACACGTACCTCAACCCCGCCGAAGAGGTGGTCCAGGGGCCGGTGGCTCCGGCTGTCGTCCCCACCCGGGAGGCGCCGATCCAGGAGACCACGCCGCCGACGTCGGAGTTCGAGACGACGATCGAGTCGACGACGGAGACCGCCACGACCACCGAGTCGACACCCGAGCCGACGCCGGAGCAGACGGCGCCCACCGGGACCAGTCAGGTGACGTCGACGCCGACGCTGCCGTTCGGGATTCCCAATCCGTTCCCGCCTCCGCAGACGACCACGCCGCCGACCACGTCTTCCGTCCCGACGACGTCGGCGACACCGCAGACGGGGCGATGACGCGCGCGTCGCTCCGTTTGGTCACTGTTCGATAACGTCTAGACTGGCTCCTCGTGATCAGCGTCGAGAATGTGTCGAAGTCGTACAAGACCTCCACGAGGCCCGCCCTGGACAAGGTGAGCGTCGAGGTGGACAAGGGCGAGTTCGTCTTCCTGATCGGCCCGTCGGGCTCGGGAAAGTCGACGTTCATGCGCCTGCTCCTCAAGGAGGAGTCGCCGACGTCGGGTGACATTCACATCGCGGATTTCCACGTCAACAAGCTGTCCGCCCGGCGTGTGCCGAAGCTGCGGCAGAGCATGGGCGTCGTCTTCCAGGACTTCCGGCTCCTGCAGAAGAAGACCGTGTCCGAGAACGTCGCGTTCGCGCTCGAGGTGATCGGGAAGCCGCGCGCGATGATCTCCCGGACCGTCCCCGAGGTGCTCGAGATGGTCGGGCTGTCCGGGAAGGCCGACCGCCTCCCCACCGAACTGTCCGGTGGTGAGCAGCAGCGCGTCGCCATCGCGCGGGCATTCGTGAACCGGCCGCTGGTGCTGCTGTGCGACGAGCCCACCGGTAACCTCGACCCGGAGACCAGCCAGGACATCATGCTGCTGCTCGAACGGATCAACCGCACCGGAACGACGGTGGTGATGGCGACCCACGACCACCACATCGTCGACTCGATGCGTCGTCGCGTGGTGGAACTGGACCTCGGCAGAGTGGTGCGCGACGAGGCTCGGGGTGTGTACGGCGTGGGGCGTTAGCCGCCCTCCCTGCACTCCAAGCTTCCGTACTGTCCCCAAGTCTCCTACGAAGGACTCTGATTCCCCGATGCGTGCCAGTTTCATTTTCAGTGAGGTCCTGACCGGACTCCGCCGCAACGTCACCATGACCATCGCGATGATCCTCACCACCGCGATCTCCCTCGGCCTGTTCGGGAGCGGGTTGCTGGTGGTGCAGATGGCCGGCAAGACCCAGCAGATCTTCCTGGACCGCGTCGAGGTACAGATCTTCCTCACCGACGACATCTCCACGTCGGATCCGGGCTGTGAGGGGGAGATCTGCAAGTCGCTGCGCACGGAGCTGGAGGACACGCCGTCGGTGGTGTCGGTGGAGTACCTCAACCGGGACGACGCGGTGAAGGACGCGACCGAGCGGGTGTTCAAGGATCAGCCCGAACTCGCCGCGCTTGTCAGCCCCGACAGCTTCCCCGCCTCGTTCAAGGTCAAGCTCAGCGACCCCGAACGGTTCGGCGTGATCAACGAGAACTTCGGCACCCGCCCGGGCGTCGAGAGCGTCCTCAACCAGCGCGAACTGGTCGAGCGGCTCTTCAGCGTCCTCAACGGGGTGCGCAACGCCGCGTTCGCGATCGCGATCGTGCAGGCCGTGGCGGCAATTCTCCTGATCGCGAACATGGTTCAGATCGCGGCCTTCACCCGTCGCACCGAGGTCGGCATCATGCGGTTGGTCGGCGCCACTCGCTGGTACACGCAGTTGCCGTTCCTGCTCGAGGCGGTGGTCGCCGCGCTCGTCGGCGCCGTCCTGGCCATCGTCGGCCTGTTCACCGCGAAGAACATGTTCATCGACGACGTGCTCGCGGACGTGTACGAGGCCAACATCGTGGCCCGGATCTCCAACAGCGACGTGCTGTTCGTGTCGCCGGTGCTGGTGCTGGTGGGCGTCGGAATGGCGGCGGTCACCGCATACGTGACCCTGCGCTTGTACGTCCGCGAATAATCGGTTTGCCCCTTCTCCTATGCTGGAGGGTACGAACTGTTCACCTCGGACATCGCGGACTGAAAGGCCCGGAACGTGAAGGAAAAGGGCCGCAAGGTCATTGCGACCAACCGCAAGGCGCGTCACAACTACACCATTCTCGACGTCTACGAGGCGGGGATCGCCCTCGTCGGTACCGAGGTGAAGAGTCTGCGCGAGGGCAAGGCGTCGCTGGTCGACGCGTTCGCCACAGTCGACGACGGGGAGGTGTGGCTGCGCTCCCTGCACATCCCCGAGTACACGCAGGGTACGTGGACCAACCACTCGCCGCGCCGCACCCGGAAGCTGCTGCTGCACAAGCGGGAGATCGAGCACCTCGTCGGCAAGACCCGCGAGGGCAACCAGACTCTGGTTCCCCTGTCGATGTACTTCTCCGACGGCAAGGTCAAGGTGGAGCTCGCGCTCGCCAAGGGCAAGCAGGACTACGACAAGCGCCAGGACCTGGCCAGGCGGACCGCCGAGCGTGAGGTGACCCGCGAACTCGGACGCCGAGTCAAGGGCATGCGCTGACGTCCATCCTGCTCGCGCTCGTGGCCGCGATCGGCTACGGCGTGAGCGATTTCGTCGGGGGAGTCGCGTCCCGCAGGGTGGCGGCGCTGCGCGTCGTCATCGTCTCGTACCCGCTGTCCCTGCTGATCGTGCTCCTGATCGCCCCGTTCGCCGGCGGCACTCTCACCTCGTCCTCCCTCGTGTGGGGCGCAGTGGCGGGAGTGGCAGGCGGCGTGGCGGTCTGGTGGTTCTATCTCGCGCTGGCGTCGGGACCGATGTCGGTGGTGTCGCCGCTGACGGCCGTGCTGGTCGCCGGTATTCCGGTGTTGATCGGGCTCGCGTTCGGCGAGCGGCCCGGGCCCGTCGCGTACATCGGGATCGCGGTGGCCCTCGTCGCCGTCGTCCTCGTCAGCCGGGAATCGCCCGACGAGACCGCGGGCGAGGTGGCCGGCGGCAGGGTGCTGCGCTTCACCCGCACCGTGGCGCTGCTCACCGTCGGATCCGGCATCGCGTTCGCGCTGTCCTTCGTCTCGCTGCACCAGATCGGCGAGGAGGGCGGAATGTGGGCGCTCGCCGTGTCCCGCGCCGCGGCGACCGCGGTGGTGTGGCTCGTCGCCCTGGCCGCCGGCCACTTCGTGCCACCCCACGGCGAACCCCTCAAACTCGCCGTGTACGTGAGTTTCCTCGACGTCCTGGCCAACGCGGCGATGATGTACGCGTTCCAGGGTGGACTGCTGTCGCTCGTCAGCGTGATCGGGTCGCTGTACCCCGCGGCCACCGTGCTGCTGGCGATGGTGATGCTCGGTGAACGGGTGAGCAGAATGCAGCAGGCGGGGATGCTCCTCGCCCTCGCAGCCGTCGGAATGATCGCCGTGGCCAGCTGAAACACGCCCGTCGACACTCCCGGAGAAAACCGGGATGAATCCGGGCGGGGTTCGCGTTACACTAGGTGGCCCCGCGAGACTCGTGGGGCACGTACGGGGCTGAACGGTTTCGACTGCGTACGTTGAGGTAGGGGAAGCGTGTCGGTGCAGGCAAGAGACCACCGTAAGCGTCGCTGCAAACATATAAGCGCCGATTCCAATCAGCGCGACTACGCACTCGCTGCCTAAGTAGCGACTGCGTGTCTGTCAGTCCGGGTTCGCCCTCGGTCCGGGTACTGGCATCAGCTAGAGGGCTTTACCGTTCGACTCGGTCGCGGAGTCGAATGGGACAACCAACAGCGACTGGGATCGTCATCCTGGCTTGTTTGCGAGACTGGGAGATCCAAGTAGAGACATAGCAAACTGCACACGGAGAAGCCCTAGCTTTGCTGCGGAGGACCCGGGTTCAATTCCCGGCAGCTCCACGAAGTCCGGGCCGGACACCATCAGGTGTTCCGGCCCGGATTTTTTTGTGCGCACCGGAGTTCGACCATCCCGGCGGGCCGCCGTGACACGATGTGTGCCGTGTCCCTGACGAAACCGGTGGCCGTGGTCGCGCTGGGCGGTGCGCTCGGTGCGTCCGCGAGATTTCTGCTGTCCGAGGCGTGGCCGGGCATCTGGACCGTCCTTCTGATCAACGTGATCGGGTCGCTGCTGCTCGGCTACCTCGCCGAGACGGTGGGACCGGACCGGTTGTGGCGGCTGTTCCTGGGGGTCGGCGTCCTCGGCGGTTTCACCACGTTCTCGACCTTCGCCGTCGACGCGGTGCGGCAGGACGCGGTGACCGCGACCCTCTACGTCGTGGCCACCCTGATCCCCGCCCTGCTCGCGGCGCGGCTGGGGATGCTCGTCGGTCACCGCCACCGGCTGGCGCGGAAGGCGGCCGCATGATCGTCCTCCTCGTCGCGGTCGGCGGCGCGCTCGGTGCGACGACGCGGTACCTCGCCGGCCGGTACGTCGCTTCGTACCGCAGTTTCCCGGTGGCCACCTTCCTGGTGAACGTCGCCGGGTGCCTGATCCTCGGAGTGCTGTCGGGGGCGTCGATGTCCGCGCAGGCGTTCGCGTTGCTGGGCACGGGCTTCTGCGGCGGACTGACAACGTACTCGACGTTCGCGGTGGAATCGGTGGGACTGCTGCGGATCCGGCTGGCGCTCACGTCCGTCGTCTACACGGTCGCGAGTGTGGCGGCCGGTCTGGCCGTCGCCTGGCTGGGATTCCGATTGACGTCTTGAGGGCAGACTCCGGCGTGAGGGTGCAGGATGGGTTGGAGCCGAGTTCGATCCCGAAACGTTTCCAGGAGGTCTCGTGGCGCACGACAGGGCGGGTCAGGTGGCACTGCCGGAGGATCTCGTAGACATCGCGCACCTGGTGACCGCGTACTACAGCGGCGTGCCCGACCCCGAGAACCCTGTGCAGCAGGTGCTGTTCGGGACGTCCGGCCACCGGGGCTCGAGCCTGGACACCGCGTTCAACGAGGCGCACATCCTCGCCACCACTCAGGCCATCGTCGAGTACCGGGCGTCCCAGGGCATCGACGGACCTCTGTTTCTCGGGCGCGACACCCACGCCCTGTCCGAGCCGGCGTGGACGTCGGCGCTCGAGGTGCTGGCCGCGAACGACGTGACGGTGCTGATCGATTCGCGGGACCGCTACACGCCGACTCCCGCGGTCAGCCACGCGATTCTCCGCTACAACCGCAGCGGCCCGGAGTCGAAGGCCGACGGCATCGTCGTGACGCCGTCGCACAACCCGCCCCGCGACGGCGGCTTCAAATACAACCCGCCGCACGGTGGCCCCGCCGGCTCCGAGGCGACGACGATCATCGCCGACCGGGCGAACGAGCTACTCCGGCGGGACCTCTCGGGGGTGCGGCGGATCCCGGCGGCCCGGGCGATCGCGCGGGCCGAGCGGTACGACTTCCTTCGCTTCTACATCGACGACCTGCCGAGCGTTCTGGATCTCGATGCCATCCGCAGCGCGGGGGTGCGGATCGGCGCCGACCCGCTGGGCGGCGCGAGCGTCGACTACTGGGGTGCGATCGCCGACATCCACCGTCTCGACCTCGAGGTCGTCAACCCGCTCGTCGACGCCACGTGGCGGTTCATGACCCTCGACACCGACGGCAAGATCCGCATGGACTGCTCGTCGCCGAACGCCATGGCCTCGCTGATCGGAGCCCGGGACCGGTTCGACATCTCCACCGGCAACGACGCCGACGCGGACCGGCACGGAATCGTCACTCCCGATGCGGGTCTGATGAATCCCAACCACTACCTCGCGGTCGCCATCGACTACCTGTTCTCGCACCGACAAGGGTGGGGCTCGGGTGTGAAGGTGGGCAAGACGCTGGTCAGTTCGTCGATGATCGACCGGGTGGTCGGAAGCCTCGGCCGTGAACTGCTCGAGGTCCCGGTGGGTTTCAAGTGGTTCGTCCCCGGGCTGCTCGAGGGTTCGCTCGGTTTCGGCGGCGAGGAGAGCGCGGGTGCGTCGTTCCTGCGCCACGACGGCGGGGTGTGGACCACGGACAAGGACGGGATCATCCTGGCCCTGCTGGCCTCGGAGATGACGGCGGTGACGGGAAAGACGCCGTCGGTCCGGTACCGGGAACTGACGGAGCAGTTCGGCAGTCCCGCCTACGCCCGCATCGACGCCCCCGCGACCCGGGAGCAGAAGGCGGTGCTGGCGAAACTGTCGCCCGAACAGGTGGCGGCCACCGAACTGGCGGGGGAGCCGATCACCGCGACGCTGACGAGCGCCCCGGGCAACGGGGCGGCCCTCGGCGGGCTGAAGGTCACCACCGAATCGGCGTGGTTCGCGGCGCGGCCGTCGGGCACCGAGGACGTCTACAAGATCTATGCCGAATCGTTCCAGGGCCCGGATCATCTCGCGCAGGTGCAGGCGGCGGCCAAGGAACTGGTGGCCGACGTCCTGAAGTAGGTGTTCGACGGGGTAGGTGCCGCCGCGGAAGCGGGGGCACCTACCATCGGATTCAACTATGAACACTCGCGCAGCCGGGCTGCCCGCCGGGCGCAGCCCGCGGCTCCCTTCGGAAATCTGGGTGCTGGTCTCGGCCAGCTTCGTCATCGCACTCGGATTCGGGATCGTCGCACCCGCCCTCCCGCAGTTCGCCCGCAGCTTCGACGTGAGCGTGACGGCGGCCACCGTCGTGATCTCGTCGTTCGCGTTCATGCGTCTGATCTTCGCTCCGGTGAGCGGCCGGCTCGTGCAGAAACTGGGGGAGCGGCCCGTCTACATCACCGGGCTCCTGATCGTCGCCGCCTCGACCGCGGCCTGCGCGGTCGCGGGGGACTACTGGCAGTTGCTCGTCTTCCGCGCACTCGGGGGCATCGGCTCGACGATGTTCACGGTGTCGGCGATGGGCCTGGTGATCCGCATCGCACCGGTGGACAGCCGCGGTCGTGTGTCCGGGCTCTACGCGACCAGTTTCCTGATGGGATCGATCTCCGGACCTCTCGTCGGAGGGTTGCTCGTCGGATTCGGGCTTCGGGTTCCGTTCGTGATCTACGCGATCGCCCTCGTCGTCGCGGCCGCTGTCGTGTTCGTGAGCCTGCGGGGTTCGCACCTGACGGCGCCCGACGCCACTGCCGCCGGTGCCACCATGACGCTGCGGGAAGCACTCGGGCAGCCCGTCTACCGGGCGGCGCTCGGCTCCAACTTTGCGTTCGGTGGTGTGATCTTCGGAGTGCGGGTGGCGATGGTGCCGCTGTTCGTCGTCGAGGCGCTGCACCGCGACGCCGCGCTCGCCGGTATCGCCCTCACCGTGTTCGCCGTCGGCAATGCGCTCGTCCTCATCGTGTCCGGGCGGTTGTCGGACGTCTACGGCCGGAAGGTGTTCGTCCTGCTCGGACTGCTGGTGTGCGGCGCCAGCACCGTCGGAATGGGACTCAGCGAGAACCTGCTGGTGTTCCTGGTGCTGTCCGGCATCGCGGGCATCGGATCCGGAGTGATGAGCCCCGCGCAGCAGGCAGCGGTCGCCGACGTCGTGGGCGCGAAATCCCGCGGCGGCCCCGTGCTGGCCGCGTTCCAGATGGTCGCCGACGTCGGCGGGGTCCTCGGCCCGGTCGGCGCGGGTCTGCTCGCCCAGCACCTGTCGTACGCGGTCGCATTCGGGGTCACCGGAGGAGTCATGCTCCTCGCCGCCTTCGGCTGGCTGCTGGTCCCGAACAAGCCGGCGCCCAAGGTGACGGTCGAGGCGGTCTGACCGGCGTCTTCGGTACGCTCGTCCGGGTGTGGATCAAGGTCGTCTCCCTGCTCGCCCGGCTGTCACTCGCCGCCGTCTGGCTGGTCTCCGGCGCACTCAAGGTCGCCGACCCCGCCCAGACGATCATCGCGGTCCGGGCGTACCAGCTACTGCCCGAAGACCTCGTCCGGCCGGTCGCCAACACGCTGCCGTTCTTCGAGATCGCCCTCGGTCTGCTTCTGTTGATCGGGCTCGCCGTCCGCGCGACGGCCTCGGTGTCCGCCGCGCTCCTGCTCGTCCTCATCGGCGTGATCGTCTCGGTGTGGGCGCGCGGGCTGTCCATCGACTGCGGATGCTTCGGCGGCGGCGGTGCGGCCGACGTGAACGGCTGGGACTACACCAAGGAGATCCTCCGGGATGTGGGCTTCCTCGCACTGGCGGTGTGGCTGATCGTGTTCCCCCGTTCCCCGTTCGCGCTGGGGCTCCGCTCCCGCACCACTTTTCTCAGTGACCCCTCAGCAGACGGTGGCAGAGTAAGCATTCGGTAAATCGATCCGACGTCGAAGGACTGCATCCACGTGAGCTCGAAGAACAAGTACAACCCGCAGCCGGAATCCAGCCGGTCCACCTACATTCTCGGTGGGCTCGCCGTACTGGTCATCGCCGTACTCGTCATCGGTGGTGTGATCTGGCAGAGCAACCGCAGCAAGCCGCGCAACGACGGTTACGGCGGGGTCCAGAACTCCGAGGTCCAGGTGGCGTTGCAGGACGACGGCGTCGTGCTCCTCGGCCGGCCGGATGCGGCCACCACGGTCGACCTGTTCGAAGATCCCATGTGCCCGTACTGCGCCGAGCTCGAGAACAAGAACGGTCAGGAACTCGCGCAGTCCATCGACGACGGCAAGGTGGCCGTGCGCTACCACGTCCTGAACTTCCTCGACCGGCTCTCGGCCACCGGCGACTACTCCACCCGCGCCGTCGCCGCGTCCGAGTGCGTCGCCGAAACCGGTGACGCCGTGGCGTATTCGGCATTCCACGCGGCGTTGTTCTCGCCGGAGAACCAGCCGAAGGAGAACGGCAGCTCCGATCACACGAACGAGGAACTCGCGCAGATCGCCCGCGACGCCGGAGCATCCGACGCGGCCGCCCAGTGCATCACCACCGGGGCGAAGGTCGAGCAGGCCCGGGCGCACGCCGAGGCGGGCCGTCAGGCCCTCGCCGCGAGCGGTGCCACCGGCACGCCCGCCGTCGTCAAGGACGGCACCGTGATCGACGCGCTGTCCAACGAGAACTGGGTGTCGCAGCTGTAGGCGGCTCCGCCGCCCGTGCGTGGTTGACGAGTGTCTGGACTCCTTAACCACGCACGGGCGCGAAGCGCCTCTGACCAGGCGATTTGTTGGCCCGGTCGGCAATGGTGTAACTTTCTTCGAGCACGGAGGAAGTCATTCCGAGTGCGGAGAACAACCGAATACGGGGCTATGGCGCAGCTGGTAGCGCACCACACTGGCAGTGTGGGGGTCAGGGGTTCGAGTCCCCTTAGCTCCACTTTCGAGAGAAGCCTCTCATCCGCAGACGATGCGGGTGGGGGGCTTTCCTCATTCATCTTTCTTGTCCCGGTGGGACACTGGCGTCATGACATTCACTGTGACGCATCGCTCATTCGACCAATTGGCGGAGTTCGCCGTCACCGACTTCGGCGACGACGACAGCTACAGCATCCACGAGTCCGGGGCGCTCGTCATCGTCCGCGCCGCGCGGGAGCTGATCTACGCCCCCGGGAGTTGGTTCCTGGTGGAGCGGGAGGACGGCCAGGACGACGGTTCGCCCGGCAACTACATGTGACGCTTCGGGTAGCGATTCGCACATCCGTTCGACTGCTGGGTAGATTCGACGTGTGGCCGCCCGAACCGAGACCGCGCCGGGGTGCTGTCCGAACGGGCACCCGCTGGCCGCGAATACGTGCCTGGTGGGGTGGGAGGTGTGTGGGTGTGCGACGTCCAGCAACGGTGGGCACCGCACCCATTTCTGCCGGCGATGCGGCGCCACCGTCCGGACTCCGCCGTGCTGCGGCGGTTCCGACGACGGCCGGTGAGCGGATGGTTATCGGATCGGCCGCCTCGCGGCCGTGGGGTTGCCCCAGATCGTGTCGGACTCGTCCTGGAGCACGAGGGCGACCAGTCTCTCGGTGCCTGCGGTGAACGTGGACGCCGCGACGAGCACCCAGATCCAGTGGCCCTCCCGGTGCCGGATGCGCAGATGTGCTGTCGCGCTGGGGCTTTCCTGGCTCAGTACCCGGGCGAGCATGGTGCCCCACAGTGCGGCGTCGTCGGGGTGGAACAGTTGCTCGTGGTCGAGGTCCGCGAATTCGTCGGCGTCGTAGCCGATCAGGGCCGCGCAGGCGGGGTTGCTGAACACGACGTTTCGTTCGCGGTCGTGAACGCTGATCGCGTGGGGAATGGATTCCATCAGCGCAGCGAACCCGTCGCTATCCAGTTGTCTCACGGTTCCCCCTCGTGCTTCTTCGATGGCGCCCCATGCTACGCCGCACCGTGCAGTTTCGTGCGGTGAAATAGTTAATGAATAGCAAACCTCGATCGCGAACGTGCTCCGCGGGGCTAGGGTGACGGGATGCGGTTCGTCACCATCGTCCAGGCCTCCGCGTTCGTCCCCGTGTGGCTGCGGGTCCTGCTGCTGATGGCCGCGGGAGCGAAAGTGTGGGGAGCCGGCATCTATTCGGGCTGCTATTTCGGCAGCAAGGACGTCACGATGGGGCTGGGGACGTTCGTCAACCGCGGCGTCCTGTTCGACGGCACCGCGCCCATCACGCTCGGCAGGCAGGTCGCGGTCGGGCACCGCGTCCAGTTCGTCACGAGCACCCACGAGATCGGTCCGAGTTCCGGCCGGGGCGGGCGCGTGGTCGACCGCCCGATCGTGATCGGCGACGGGTGCTGGATCGGCGCGGGCGCGATCATCCTTCCCGGAGTGACGGTGGGGGAAGGGTGTGTCGTCGGGGCGGGCGCCGTGGTCACCCGCGACTGCGAGCCGAACGGGCTCTACGCGGGGTCGCCCGCGCGCCGGGTCCGCGACCTCGACTCCGTGCCGTCCGTGCGCTGAGGGCCGGCCCGGCGTTCGACGGCGACCGCACGGTTCACGCCGTCGAGAAACCGTGAAATGGTGGCTTTTTCGACCGCGTCGAAGTCGTCGAGGACGGCGGCCGTCCGGTGGATGAGCGGCCCGAAGAACGTCTGACCGAGATCGACGGCGCGGGGTGTGACCGCGAGCAACGACCTGCGGCGGTCGTCGGCGTCCCGGTCGCGGCGGATCAGACCTGCCTTCTCCATGCGGTCGAGCAGGGCGGTGACCGAGGCGGAGTTGATGCCGAGTTGACCTCCGAGCCATCCGGGTGTGGCGGCGAGACCTGCCCGGTCGGCGTCGAGGATGCAGATCAGGGCGCGGAGATCGGTGGTGTGCAGTCCGTGCAGTTGCGCGAATTCGGCACCGAGCAGGTTCAGCTCCACTGCGAGTGCGCGCAGCCGGTGCACGGTCTGTGCGCCTTCGTCCACGTCCACGCTCCGCAATCTACTGCGACCTTTCCTTCGAATGTCTAGTATCTCGATCATCGAGATATTTCGAGGAGGATGCGATGACGGCAGTCGGCGACTTCGTCCGCGCCTACGACTCGCTGCTGGACGACTGGCCGGTGAACGTCACCCCCGTCGACGTCCCGACGCGGTTCGGGCCCACCCGGGTGAACGTGTGCGGACCGGAGTCGGGGACGCCGCTGCTGCTGCTTCCCGGCGGAGGGGCGACGTCGACGGTGTGGATCGCCAACGTCGCGGCACTCGCCCGCAGTCACCGGGTGCTCGCGGTGGACGTCATGGGCGACGTGGGGCGCAGTGTGAACGACGGTGCACCGCTGCGCACCGCCCCGGACCTGTTCGAGTGGCTGGACGCGGTGCTCGACACCCTGGGGGTGACGGCGCCGGTTGTGGTCGGCCACTCGTACGGTGCGATGATCGCGCTCGCCTACGCGCTGCACGATTCCCGTCGCGTCGACGGCCTGGTGCTGCTCGACCCGACGTCGTGCTTTGCGGGCCTGAGCGCGCGGTACCTGTTCCACGCGGTGCCCGTGCTGATCCGGCCGACCGAGAGACGGCAACGGAGCCTGATCTGCTGGGAGACGGCGGGTGCCGGAGTCGACCCGCGGTGGCTCGGCGTCACCGCGCTCGGGGTGGCCGCGTTCGGCCGCACCACGCTCGTCGTGCCGTCGCGTCCGACAGCCGGCGCGCTGGCGGGCCTGACCGTCCCCACGACGGTGGTGCTGGCGGGTGGCAGCCGGGCGCACGACGCGGGCAGCGTCGCGGAGAACGTCGGGCGGCTGCTCCCGTCGGCCACGGTCATCACGATCCCCGGAGTCACCCACCACACGCTGCCGATGGCGCCCGCCGCCGACGTGGACGCGGCGATCCTCGCCGCGGTCGGCTGACGCGCGCCCGGGTGCCGGGCGTTAGGATGGGCGCCCGGTAGCTCGTCGAGGTCCCACGGAGGTCGCAACGTTGGCGAAGAAGCGGATACCCGTCGTCATCGTCGCCGGATTCCTCGGTTCGGGAAAAACCACCCTGCTCAACCATGTGCTGCGCAACAACCGTGGCGTCCGGGTCGGCGTCATCGTCAACGACTTCGGCGCCGTGAACATCGATTCGATGATGGTGGCCGGCCAGGTCGACTCCATGGTGTCGCTGAGCAACGGCTGCATGTGCTGCGCCGTGGACGTCAGCGACATGGACGAGATGCTGGACCGCCTCGCGCATCCCGCGTCGCAGATCGATGTGATCATCGTCGAGGCGAGCGGGCTTGCCGAGCCGCGCAACATGATTCGTCTCGTCCTCGGAAGCACCAACCCGCACGTGATGTACGGCGGTCTCGTCGTGATGGTCGACGGCGAGCAGTTCGAGGACATGTCCGAGCAGCACCCGGACCTCGGCAAGCACGTCACGCTCGCCGACCTCGTGATCCTCAACAAGACGGACCGCATCGACGACGACCGGCGCGCCGCCGTGCAAGCGATGGTCCGCGGCTACAACGACCGCGCGCCCGTGCTCACCACTGCGCACGGCCGGATCGAGCCCACCCTGCTGTTCGACCGGGAACCCGGGCGTGAACCGGCGCCGGGGGAGCAGCTCACCCTCGACCAGCTCCTGCTGGATCAGCACGACCACTGCGATGACCACAACCACCTGCATTCGTCGTACGAGGCAGTCGATTTCGCCTCGGACGAGCCGATCGATCCGCGGCGGCTCGTCGAGTTCCTCGAGAAGCGTCCGGTCGGGATCTACCGGATCAAGGGGTTCGTGCATTTCGCGGTGCCCGGGCAGTCGCGGAAGTTCGAGGTGCAGACCGTCGGCCCGCACATCAGATTCACCTCGACGCGCTGGGAGCCCGGCGAAGAGCGGGCGACCCAGCTGGTGCTCATCGGTGCGGACATCGAGGGCGAGCACGTGCGGACCCGGCTCGCGGGCTGCGTCGTGGCGGAGGGCGAAGATGCGGACCCCGGCGCGATGCTGGGTGTGCACCGCTATACCGTGACCGCGTGACCGAGTCTGCGTGTAGTCCCGATACGAATCCCGAGCCGGCGCTGTCGGTGTACGACGCGATCCGCCGCCGCCGCGACGTGCGGGCCGAGTTCACCGGGGAGCCGATCGCGGAGGAGGTTCTCGACCGAATCCTGGGCGCCGCGCACTGCGCGCCCAGCGTGGGCAACACCCAGCCGTGGGATTTCGTCGTCGTACGCGACACCGGCACGCTGACCACGTTCGCCGACCATGTGGCCGGCGCCCGCAGGCGGTTCGCGGAGTCGCTGCCCGAAGATCGCAAGAAGACGTTCGACCCCATCAAGATCGAAGGGATCTGCGAGAGCGGCATGGGGGTGGTCGTGACGTACGACCGGAGCCGCGGCGGCGAACACATCCTCGGCAGGCACACGGTCGACGACACGGGCCTGTTCTCCGCGGTGCTCGCGATCCAGAATCTGTGGCTCGCCGCGGCCGCCGAGAACGTGGGCGTCGGCTGGGTGTCGTTCTACGACGAGCCCTATCTCACCGAACTGCTGGGCATCCCCGAGCCGGTGCGTCCCATCGCGTGGCTGTGCGTGGGGAAGGTCGCCGAGTTCCAGCAGGTGCCGGACCTCGAGCGCTTCGGGTGGCGGGGGCGCCGGCCATTGGCCGACGCCGTCCACCTCGAGAAGTTCTAGCCCTGACGGCGGCGTGAACCGCCGGCGGACGCCGTGCGGGTTCCGCCGCCCGTGGAGGAGGCTGCGCGGGGACGTCCGGCTCCACCCGAGCGGGAGCGACGTGCGCCGACGCCCTGACCGTGTGCGCGGCCGCCCTGACCGCCGCGTCCGCCCTGGCCGCCGCCCGGCCTCTGATTGCGTCCGCCGCCGTTCGACGCCGGTGCCGCCTTCGGGGCCGGCGCGACGTGCGGTGCGATGTCGCCGACCAGGTCGAGCACGTGTGCGGAGTCCGCGGTGCTGCGGACCGGGGTCACCTTGATCGCGGCCTTGCGCATGAGGACGGCCAGGTCCTTGCGCTGCTCGGGCAGCACGACCGTGACGACGTCGCCTGCGCTGCCCGCGCGTGCGGTGCGGCCGGAACGATGCAGGTAGGCCTTGTGCTCGGCGGGCGGATCGACGTGGACGACCAACTGGACGTCGTCGACGTGCACGCCGCGCGCCGCGACGTCGGTGGCCACCAGCACGCGGGCCTCACCGGCGGAGAACGAGGCGAGGTTGCGGTCGCGGGCCGCCTGCGACAGGTTGCCGTGCAGGTCGACCGAGGGGATTCCCGCCTCGGTGAGCTGACGGGCCAGCTTGCGAGCCTGGTGCTTGGTGCGCATGAACAGGATGCGGCGTCCGGTGCCGGATGCCAGCCGCTCGACCAGCTTGCGCTTGGCCTCGACGCCGTCCACGTCGAACACGTGGTGCGTCATGGCCGCGACGGGCGAGTTCGCCTCGTCCACCGAGTGCAGCACCTCGTTCTTCAGGAATCGCTTCACGAGCTTGTCGACGCCGTTGTCCAGGGTGGCGGAGAACAGCAGCCGCTGCCCCTGCTGGGGGGTCGCGGTGAGGATGCGGGTGACGACGGGCAGGAAGCCGAGGTCGGCCATGTGATCGGCCTCGTCGAGCACCGTGATCTCGACGGCGTCGAGGCTCACGAACCTCTGCTTCATCAGGTCTTCGAGCCGTCCGGGGCACGCGACGACGATGTCGACGCCCGCCTGGAGGGCGTTCACCTGACGGTTCTGGGAGACGCCACCGAAGATCGTGGTGACACGCAGGTCGTACGCGGCGGCGAGGGGCTCGAGGGTCGCGGTGATCTGCGTGGCGAGCTCGCGGGTGGGGGCGAGGATCAGGCCCACCGGGCGACCCGGGCGGCGCTTTCCGCCGGACAGTTCACCCGCGAGGCGGGACACCATCGGAATGGAGAATGCCAGCGTCTTGCCGCTGCCCGTCTTGCCGCGGCCGAGCACGTCCCGTCCCGACAGCGTGTCGGGGAGGGTGTCGACCTGGATGGGGAACGGGGAGGTGATCCCCTTGTCGGCGAGTGCTTTCACCAGCGGTTCGCGGACACCGAGCGCGGCGAACGTCGTGTCGGGGGTATTCGTGTCAGACAAGTGGTCAGGCCTTTCGAGCACAGGGTTGTGCCCGGAGGGCCGATTCGGAAGGTCTCCGTCGGAGCTCGAGCACAGGTTGGCGGCGTTGCCGGTCGGCAAGCTTCTTCGCCGTAAGAAGAGCGGATGCGGTGGTGCACATCCAACAGGATTCGGGTGACCGAACTGAATGCGTTCTACGACGCTGGATGACCGTCGTGGTCATCTAGTGATGGCGAGTCTACCTGGTGACGGCCGGCCGGTCTGACCGAGGAGTCACAGACCGACCCATTCGGACGCCCCGTCGGCGAATTTCTGCCGCTTCCAGATGGGTACCTCGTGCTTGATGCGCTCCACCAGTTCGGCGCACGTGGTGAACGCCTCGCCGCGGTGGGGAGCGGCGACCGCGGCGACCACCGCGAGGTCGCCGACGGTGAGAGATCCGACCCGGTGGATGGCCGCCACGGGAAGTCCGGACGAGGCCGCGACCTCCTCGCAGACGGTGCGGAGGAAGCGTTCGGCGTCCGGGTGTGACTGGTATTCGAGTGCCGAGACCGATTGTCCGCCATCGTGATTGCGGACGACACCGGTGAACACGACGACGGCGCCGTGTTCGGGCCCGGCCACGGCGGCGTCGACGACGGCGGGATCGAGCGGCTGATCCGAGATCTGGGCGAGAATGTCAGGCATCGTGCGCACCTCCACCTGCGACCTGAGCGAGAAGATGATCGACGATGGGGTCGAGGACGGACAATCCGTCCTTGACCCCGCCCGGCGAGCCGGGGAGATTCACCACGACTGTGCCGTTCGCCACACCGGCGAGTCCGCGGCTCAGCGAGGCGTGCGGGGTCACCTCCGTGCCGCGGTTCCGAATGGCGTCGGCCACGCCGGGCAGTTCGCGGTCGAGCACCGCGCGGGTGGCCTCCGGGGTCGCGTCCGTGGGGGAGACCCCGGTGCCGCCGGTGCTGATGATCAGTGCCGGGCTTCCGGACAGGGCGTCGGCGAGTCCGGCCGCGATGTCCGCGTCCGCGTAGACGAGCGGACCCCGGGTGGTGAAGCCACGTTCCTCGAGCCACGCGGCGATCACCGGGCCGGTCGTGTCTTCCCGCGTGCCCTGCACCCCACCGGTCGAGGCGACCAGTACGGCCGCGGATCGTGCTGTCACCGTGGCCGTTCCGGTGCTCTGCTGCTCGCGCGTCCAGTGCCCGCGTTTGCCGCCGTCCTTGGTGAGCAGCCGGACACCGTCCAGTGTCGCGGCGGGGTCGACGGCTTTCACCATGTCGTGCAACGTCAATCCGGCCACCGCCACGGCTGTGAGGGCCTCCATCTCGACGCCGGTCGGGCCCTTCGTCTTCGCGGTGGCCTCGATGGTGATCGCGGTGTCGGTGAACCCGAACTCCAGCTTCACCGACGACAGCGCGAGTTGATGGCAGAGCGGAATCAGCTCGGACGTCTTCTTCGCCCCGGAGATCCCGGCGATCCGGGCCGTCGCGAGGACATCGGCCTTGGGCAGATCGTCGGCCCGGACCAGTTCGATCACCGCGGGGGTGGTCACCAATTGCCCGGCGGCCACCGCGGTTCGGGTCGTGTCCGCTTTTGCGCTCACGTCGACCATGCGGGCGCGGCCCTCGCTGTCGAGGTGCGTCAGGTCGGTCATAGGGGGATCACCTTCACGAGTTGGCCGGCGTCGAGCGCGGTGACGTCGGCGGGAACGTCGAGGAGGACGTCCGCCCACGCCATCGCGGCGACGAGATGGGAGCCGGGGCCGGACACGAGTTCGACGCCGGCGTCGGTGCGGCGCCCCCGGAGGAACTGCCGCTTGCCGGGAATGGAGGTGACGGCCGCGGTGAGCGGCAGTTCCTCGGGTTCCGTCGGCGGGAGCCCGGCGGCGCGCCGGATCTCGGGACGTGCGAACACCTCGAAGGAGACGAGGGTGCTGACCGGGTTTCCCGGAAAGTTGAGGACGGGCGTGCCGTCGACGACGGCGGTGCCCTGCGGGCCGCCCGGTTGCATCGCGACGTGCCCGAAGTGCGCGCCGAGCGGTGAGAGCGTCTCCTTGACCACCTCGAAGTCGCCCATCGACACCCCGCCGGACGTGAGGACGAGGTCGGCGGTGGTGGTCGCCTCCGCGAGCAGGTTCCGGAATTCGGCCGGGTCGTCGCCGCTGCGCGCGATCGACACGACCTCGGCGCCGTTGGCCCTGGCGCTCGACGCGAGGGCGATTCCGTTGGAGTCGTAGATCTCTCCGGGGTGCAGCGTCGTTCCGGCGTCCACCAGTTCGGCTCCCGTGGTGATCACGGCGATGCGCGGGCGCGGGCGCACGGGGACGCGCTGCAAGCCGACGGCGGCGAGGACGGCGATGTGCCGGGCGGCGAGGACACTGCCCGCGGACAGCAGGAGCATGCCCTCCCGGACGTCGCTGCCGCGCTCGCGCACGAACTCACCGGCGGTGCGCGAGCGCTCGATGCGGACCTGTCCGTCCGCGGCCTCGGTGTCCTCGACCGGGACGATCGCGTCGGCGCCTTCGGGGATCGGAGCACCGGTCATGATCCGGTAGGCGGTCCCGGGTGTGTGGACGGTGGTGCCTGCCGGTCCCGCGGCGATCACGCCCCGCACCGGCAGCACCGCCGGGATGGACGCGACGGAGGCGGCGTCGACGGCGTATCCGTCCATCTGCGAATTTCGGAACAACGGCAGGTCGACGGGGGAGTGCACGTCGGCGGCGAGTGCGCGCCCGAGTGCCTCGCCCAGCGGGATCTCCTCGGCCGGGCGCCCGTGCAGCGGCGCGAGGAGTTCGGCGACGTGCTGGGCGTGCTGCTCGACAGAGCGTGCGGTCACGATATTCCTCCGGCCATGATCACCAATCCTAGGCACCTCCCAGCGGAGTGATGCACACCGCATCGGACAACGCTCACCCCCGCGCGGCATACTGGACAGATGCAGCGAAAGGCAACTCGATGACGACGGTGGAGATGGGGATCCCGACCGTCCGGTCGTCGGTCTCGCTCGACGGCAGACCGGACGTCGATCAGCTGGTCGACCGGTTCGGCCGCGTCGCGCGGGATCTGCGGGTGTCGATCACCGAAAAGTGTTCGCTGCGCTGCACGTACTGCATGCCCGAGGAGGGCCTGCCCGCCATTCCGGCGCAGAATCTCCTCACCGCGGACGAGATCGTCAGGCTCGTCGACATCGCCGTCCACCGGCTCGGTGTGCGGGAGGTCCGGTTCACCGGGGGCGAACCACTGATGCGGGTGGATCTCGAGCGGATGATCGCCGGATGCGCCGAGCGGGTGCCGGGGATTCCGCTCGCGATGACCACCAACGCGGTCGGTCTCGAGCACCGCGCGGCCGGGCTCGCCCGGGCCGGGCTGACACGGGTCAACGTCTCCCTCGATTCGGTCGATCGTGAGCACTTCGCGAGACTGACCAGACGTGACCGTCTCCCGTCGGTGATGGCCGGTATCCGCGCCGCCGCCCGAGCCGGACTGGCGCCGATGAAGATCAATGCGGTGCTGATGCCCGAAACGCTCAGCGGAGCGGCCGATCTCCTGGAATGGTGCCTGAGCGAGGGCGTCACGCTGCGGTTCATCGAGGAGATGCCGCTCGACGCCGATCACGAGTGGGCACGCGACAACATGGTCACCGCCGACCGGTTGCTGGCCGTCCTCGGCGAGCGGTTCACGCTCACCGAACACGGGAGGGAAGACCCGTCGGCGCCCGCCGAGGAGTGGCTCGTCGACGGCGGACCCGGCACGGTCGGAATCATCGCTTCCGTGACCCGGTCGTTCTGCTCCGACTGCGACCGCACCCGCCTCACCGCCGAGGGAACGGTACGTTCGTGCCTGTTCAGCGACCAGGAGGTCGACCTGCGGTCGGCGCTGCGGTCGGGTGCGGGCGACGAGGACCTGGCGCAGTTGTGGCGCGGCGCGATGTGGAACAAGTGGGCAGGCCACGGGATCAACGCGGCGGGCTTCGCCCCGCCGCAACGCAGCATGGGAGCAATCGGTGGTTGACGTGACAGGCATTTCGGTTCGGTATTTCGCGGCCGCCGCCGACGCGGCGGGCTGCACGAAGGAGACCCTCGACCTCCCGGCCACCGCGGATCTCGGCCAGGTGAAGGACCTTCTCCTCGCCAAGTACGGTCCCGACATGCAGCAGGTGCTCTCGGTCTCCGCCTTCCTGGTGGACTCCGAGTTGACCCGCGATCTGACGCGCACCGCCGGAGCCCAGGTGGACGTGCTGCCGCCGTTCGCCGGCGGCTAGTCCGCTGTCCGCCGGGCCGTTCAGTGGATGGACTCGGCCAGCCACCGGTCGAAGGTGATCGTTCCGAACCGGTTGTCGGGCACCAGGTTCGATCCGTTCCGCAGGAACTGCCCCAGTGCGCCGGGAAGCGGCACGTTCACGACGAACCCGTGCGTCCCGGTGGCCTTCTTCCACGCCGTCGTCAGGTCGCGGGCGGTGCGCACCTCCGGGCCACCGATGGTGGTCGTCCCCTTCGGCGCGTCGGTGGCCAGGGCTGCGTCGACCAGGGCGGTCGCCACGTCCCTCGTGTCGATGGTCTGAAAGCTCGTCTTCGAGAACGCCGGGATCAGCCCCGCCCGGCTCGCCGGCTTCGCGATCATGGGAATGAAGTCGTGGAACTGGGTCGCCCGCACGATCGCCGTCTCCATCGCGGCACTCTCGTAGACCCGCTCCTGGGTGCGCTTCGCCTGGTAGTAGGCGAATTCGGCCTGGTCGACGTTGACGATGGAGAGGAGGACGGCGCGTCCGACGCCCGCGCCGTCCGCGGTGGCGAGCAGGTTCTCGGCGCCCTTCTCCAGCACCGCCCGGGTGCCCTTGGTCTTGCCGTCGGTGGTGTCCACCACGACGTCGACACCGTCGAGCGCCTCGTCGAGGCCGTCGCCGGTGACGAGATCGCCGTGGAAATGCGCGATCTCGCTACCGGGCGCCCCGCCGTGCCGGGTCAGGACCCGGACGGAGTGACCGCGGGCGAGGAACTCCTTGACCACCTGCCGGCCCGCCGTGCCGGTACCGCCCACGACCAGCGCCTGGACCACCGGGTCACCGCCACCACGTGTCGAGCGGGGTCACCGGGACGGTGCGCTTGTGCCGGGTGCTGCGGAACATCGCCTCAAGCTTCTCGGCCACGGCGTCGGGGACGTCCTTGCCTTCGAGGTAGTCGTCGATCTGCGCGTACGTCAGGCCCAGCGCCTCCTCGTCGGGAAGGGCGGGACGGTCGTCCTCGAGGTCGGCGGTGGGAACCTTCTTCCACGTGCTCTCGGGTGCGCCGAGTTCGCGGAGCAGCGCGGCACCCTGACGCTTGGACAACCCCGTCAGGGGAGTGACGTCCACGCCGCCGTCGCCGAACTTGGTGAAGAAACCGGTGATCGCCTCGGCGGCATGGTCGGTGCCGACGACGAGATACCCGAGCTGACCGGCGATCGAATACTGGATCACCATGCGCTCGCGGGCCTTGATGTTGCCGCGGACGAAGTCGCGGAGTTCGCCGCCGTCGCCGATGATGTCGCGCAGCGCCTCGGACGACTCCTTCGCGGTCGCGTCCGCGCCGGGCTTCACGTTGACGACCACCGACCGGTCGGGCTTGATGAAGTCGAGGGAGATCTGCGCGTCGGACTCGTCGGCCTGGGTGCCGTAGGGCAGCCGCACGGCCACGAACTCGGCGTCGTGGCCCTCCTCGCGCAGTTCGCTCGCCGCGAGCTGGGCGAGGCGTCCGGTGAGGGTGCTGTCCTGACCGCCGCTGATACCCAGGACGAAACCCTTGGCCGGGGTCGACAGCAGGTAGTCCTTCAGGAACTGAACACGTTTGCGGATCTCGCCGGCCGCGTCGATGGTGGGCCGGGCACCGAGTTCCTCGAGGATCTGCGCACGTAGATTCGCCATGCCAGAACTCTAGCGAGTGCCCCTGACGGGCGCAGGGTACGGTTCCGCGTATGAGTCGATCGGACATTCTGGTGGTCAGCGCGACCAAGGCGGAGGCGGTGCACGTCCCGTCCGAGTTCGAGGTCCTGATCACCGGGATCGGCAAGGTGAGCGCCGCCGTGGCCGTGGCGTCCGCGCTCGCCGACTACCCGCGAACCGACCGGCCGCTCGTCGTCAACATCGGCACCGCGGGGGCGCTCCACGAGCATCACAGCGGGCTGTTCACGCCGTCGACCGTCCTGAACCACGACATCAGCGGCGACGCCATCCGGGCGCTCGGGCACGACGTGGCCGATCTTCTGGCCCTGCCCGACGGCGACGGTTCCGTGCTCGCGACCGGAGATCTGTTCGTGTCCGACGCCGGCGTGCGCGACGAACTCGCCCGCAGAGCCGACCTCGTCGACATGGAGGGTTTCGCCGTCGCGTATGCCAGCGCCCGCGCCGGTGCCCGGTGCCGGCTCGTCAAGCACGTCAGCGACACGGCGGACGACTCGGCACTGGACTGGCCGGCCCGGATCGATGCGAGCGCCCGCGAACTCGGGCGCTGGCTGACCGCTCTCTAGCTCGCCCGTAGTTCCAGCCCGGTGCCGTCCGCGTTGACCACGCGCATCGAATCCGAATGGACGCTGTATCCCGTCTCCCCGGTCAGAGCCGTGAGGACGGCGCGCTCCACCTCGGTCTCGTCCGGCGGACACGCCATCCGGGTGGTGGCCCACGACCCGAACGTGATCGAACTCTGCTGCACGTCCGCGGTCCCGGTCATCCGGTTGCAGCCGGTGAAACCGGACGCCGAACCGTCGGCTGCGATCAGCAACTGCGGTGCGGTCCGTTCCAGCGCCGCTGTCGTGGTGACCGCGTCCGGGCTGATCAGCGCGGTCACCGTCCACGTGGTCCCGACGACGGGCCGGTCCGGCCGGGCGACCTTCTCATCCGTGAGCGTCACCGAAGCGGTGGGCGTGGTGAGGGTGAGCGTGTCGCCGTCGAGGGTCCAGTTCGGTTTCGCGTCCAGCAGGGCCGCCACCCAGGCGTCGGCGCCTGCCGCCTCGCCGGGGCACGCCATCAGCGTCATGGCGAGCGGTCCCGTCACGATCTTCCCGTCGGACAGGTCGACGTCGGCGCTGCCCTGATTGCATCCGGCGTCGACGGACAGTCGCCCGGGGTCGGTGAACCCGAGCACGAGCGGCCCACCGCCGGGAATGGGGTCGCCCTCGACGGAGGTGGAGACGAACGTGCGGCCCACCGGGTCCGAGGCCTCGGGCTGCGCGTCCCCGCCGCAGGCGGTGAGCGAGGCGAACGTCAGGAGGCCGAGAACGGCGGCGGTGGTGCGCATTCCCCGAGGTTAGACAAAATGCCCGGATCCGGGATCAACATCGGGTGACGCGCCGGATCAGGTCCTCCCAGGCGTCGCCGAGCCGTTCGACGGACATCCCGAGGTCGCGCAGTTCGTGCAGGACGAGTGTGGCCTCCAGGGGGGCGAGCAGCGAGCACGCGAGCAATTCGTGATCGCCCTGCACGCCGGCCGCGCGGAGGAGGGAGACCACATGGCGCACGGACACCGCCCGCGCGGGGGCGGCGAAACGGAACTCGAGAGAGTTCTCGGCCGCGCGCTGGACCTCGCCCTGCACTTCGACGATCGCGATGCGGGCGTGCCCGAAGGCGATCAGCCGGTCGATCGGGTCGGCGCCGGGCCCGAGGGGCGGCGGACCGAACATGAAGGACTGCTGGAGTTCTCGTTCGGTGTGGTCGAGGAGAGCGTGCATGAGTCCCGACCGGCTGCCGAACCGGCGGAACACTGTGCCCTTGCCCACACCGGCCTTGCAGGCGACGGCGTCCATCGTGACGGCGTCGACACCACGCTGGGCGACTAGGAGCGCGGCCGCATCGAGCAGAAGACGCCTGTTACGTGCGGCGTCTCCGCGTTCCGGGGGATCGACCCCGATCTGGGGCAGGAGGGGGCTGGTCACACTCCGCATCCTACCGCGACGGGAACATAAGTGGACCGCGGTCCGTTTAGTTGCTATACATGTTCACGAGTCGCCCTACGCACCATCGAAGGATTATTGACATGTCACAGACCAACGTTCTCGTTCTCGTCGGCAGCCTCCGCGCCGCCTCGGTCAACCGTCAGCTCGCCGAGACCGCGGTCGCCGTGGCACCCGAGGGTGCCGAGGTGATCGTGTTCGACGGACTCGGTGAGGTCCCCTTCTACAACGAGGACATCGACGTCGCCGGTTCCATCCCCGCCGTCGAGGCGCTGCGCGACGCCGCAGGCCGCGCCGACGCGCTCCTGCTCCTCACGCCCGAGTACAACGGCACCATCCCGGCCGTCCTCAAGAACGCCATCGACTGGATCTCCCGGCCGTACGGCACCGGCGCCGTCAAGGACAAGCCCGTCGCCGTCATCAGCGCCTCGCCCAGCGGCAACGGCGCGCAGTGGGCGCACGAGGACACCCGCAAGGCTGTCCGCATCGCAGGCGGCAAGGTCCTCGAGGACGTCACCCTCGCCATCGGCGGCACCATCGACAAGTTCGGTGACCGGCACCCGCGCGAGAACGCCGAGGTCGCGCAGCAGGTCGCCGGCGTCGTCGCCAGCCTGGTCGACGCCACGAAGGAACTCGTCGACGCCTGACGATCCGCACGCGGGACGCCGTCGTTACAGCCCGGTCCGATCCAGGGCTGCATCGACGGCGTCCCGCACCGCGTCGAAGTCTTCACCGGCCGCCAGGGCATAGTCCCTGGCGGCTTCTATCTGTTCG
This sequence comes from Rhodococcus sp. T2V, assembly GCF_029269925.1. Taxonomy (NCBI): domain Bacteria; kingdom Bacillati; phylum Actinomycetota; class Actinomycetes; order Mycobacteriales; family Nocardiaceae; genus Rhodococcus; species Rhodococcus sp. T2V. The sequence goes on along the minus strand of NZ_JARJBD010000029.1, from coordinate 67,771 downwards.
CGCACCGTCTCGTACCGCGCGACCCACTCCTCCTTGTTGTCGCGCCAGTAGCCGATGACGTCGTAGCGGTCCGCGGGCCAGCCCAGGTCGTGGCGCAACCAGCGTCGCACCACCCGCGACACCGTCGCCTCGCCCGCGAACCACACGTATCCCGGCGAATCCGGGACCGGCCGGTCGCGGGCCGCCTCGGCCAGCAGGCTGTCCCCGGTGCCGTTGCCGCTTCCGTCCAGCCACGTCACGGTCAGCGCTGCGTCGGTCGCGAACTGCTGCCGGTCCGCCGGTGTGGTGACCTCCGCGATCACGTGCACACGCGCCGAATCGGGTAATTCCTCCAGGATCCGCCCGACGGCGGGCAGTGCCGTCATGTCGGCGAGGAGAAGCTGCCATTCGGCCTCGGCGGGCGGCGCGTACCACCCCGAGGCGGTGGAGAACCCGAGCATCTCGCCCAGGCGCGCGCTCGCGGCCCAGTGCGCCGCGGTCCCGCCCGCGTGGACGGCGAAGTCGATGTCCATCTCCAGGGCGTCCGGGTCCCAGCGGCGCACGGTGTAACTGCGCTTCTCCGCGCCGTCCGGCGGGAACGCGAGGAGCAGGCGCTCGTCGGGCGTCCCGCTGGATTCGAATCGACTCAGATCGCCGCCCGCGAGGGTGATCCTCTGCATGTTCGGCGTCACCCGCCTCGTGCGCGCTACGGGTGCCGACCAGACGAGGGGCTCTTCGGGCATCCGCTCACGCTACCGGGACGCGGCGTCGGGTCCGGCAGTTACCGGCCGGCAAGCGTGGGGGCGCCCGCCGGGTGCGACGCCCGGTGCGCCCGGCCGCAGCAGACGGGTGAGAGGGGTGGGGTGCGGCGGGGCCGGGTCCCGGGAGCGGCCGCGACGGTCCGGCGGAGCCCGTGGCCGGCGGGTCCGGACGGCGCTGTGCCGGAGCCCGCGCCGCCGATGCGGGCGTGTCCCCGGAGGTGACGTAAGCTCCCCAAGCCTCCAGTGCGCGAGCGCGATGCGAGGGGTGTTCCGCGTCACGCCGAAAATGTGATGTGCGACACGCCGGAGCGAGCACTGAAATTTGTGGTCCGCGGGATGACGACCAGGGAATTTCATCAATGTGACTCACAACATCTCGGGTTAAGTGTTTCTGTCGGCCACTAGGTGTAGTGTCTTGAGCACTGAGAGACCACAACGAGAACCGACTCGGTGAGCATCTCCATCGGGGGTCACCGCCATCTCGATCCGGGGAAGTCTCAGTGCGCTGAACACACACTTCGTCAGCTCCATTCGGCAGTGGAAAGAGGGACTTCATGAGCATCACCGTCTACACCAAGCCCGCTTGCGTTCAGTGCAATGCCACCTACCGGGCCCTCGACAAGGCGGGTATCGAATACTCCGTCGTCGACATCACCGAAGACCCCGAAGCCCGGGACTACGTCATGGCACTGGGATACCTGCAGGCGCCCGTGATCGTGGCCGGTGACGAGCACTGGTCGGGCTTCCGCCCCGACCGCATCAAGACCCTCTCGGCAAACGCTGCTTGAAGCGAGGCGATCGCACCGCCCGAGGCGGAGAACGAGCCGATTCCCGGACGGAAGTAAACGGTAGTACTAGTCCAGATTGTGGAAACCGATGACATCGCTGGTGTACTTCTCCAGCGCCTCGGAGAACACGCACCGATTCGTCCAGCGGCTCGGGCTGCCTGCGACGCGCATACCCATTCACGACCGCGAGGGCACCTTCGAGGTGCACGAACCCTATGTGCTGATCCTCCCGACCTACGGCGGGGGGACGACGGCCATGGGCCGCGACACCAGCTACGTCCCGAAGCCGGTCATCCGATTTCTCAACAACACACACAACAGGTCGCTGATCCGAGCAGTGATCGCGGCAGGAAACACCAATTTCGGTGAATCCTATTGCTTTGCAGGAAACATCATTTCTCAGAAATGCCACGTTCCCTACCTCTACCGCTTCGAACTCATGGGCACAGCCGAGGACGTCGAGCGGGTAAAGGCCGGTCTGGGTGAATTCTGGGATCACTTAGACGACGAGGAGCACGAGAAGTGGCGCCGACCATCACAGACACCATCGACGCGGGGAGCGTAGAGCGCGACGCGCGCGGTGGAGACTCGACGAACGGTCTCGATTACCACGCACTCAACGCGATGCTCAACCTGTACGGGCCCAACGGCGAGATCCAGTTCGACAAGGATCGCGAGGCCGCGAACCAGTACTTCCTCCAGCACGTCAACCAGAACACCGTCTTCTTCCACAACCAGGACGAGAAGCTGGACTACCTGGTCAAGGAGAACTACTACGAGCGTGAGGTCCTCGACCAGTACACCCGCAACTTCGTCAAGACGCTGATCGACCACGCCTACTCGAAGAAGTTCCGTTTCCCGACGTTCCTGGGCGCGTTCAAGTACTACACCTCGTACACGCTCAAGACGTTCGACGGTAAGCGGTACCTGGAGCGTTTCGAGGACCGTGTCTGCATGGTCGCCCTGACGCTGGCTGCCGGCGACGAGGACCTGGCGACCAAGCTCGTCGACGAGATCATCGCCGGCCGGTTCCAGCCTGCCACCCCGACCTTCCTCAACTCGGGCAAGAAGCAGCGCGGCGAGCCCGTGTCCTGCTTCCTGCTGCGCATCGAGGACAACATGGAGTCGATCGGCCGTTCGATCAACTCCGCCCTGCAGCTGTCCAAGCGCGGCGGCGGAGTTGCGTTGCTGCTCAGCAACGTTCGTGAGCACGGTGCCCCGATCAAGAAGATCGAGAACCAGAGCTCCGGGGTCATCCCGATCATGAAGCTGCTCGAGGACTCCTTCTCGTACGCCAATCAGCTGGGCGCGCGTCAGGGCGCGGGCGCGGTGTACCTGCACGCGCACCACCCGGACATCTACCGCTTCCTCGACACCAAGCGCGAGAACGCGGACGAGAAGATCCGCATCAAGACGCTGTCTCTCGGCGTCGTCATCCCGGACATCACGTTCGAGCTGGCGAAGAAGAACGAGGACATGTACCTCTTCTCGCCGTACGACGTGGAGCGCATCTACGGCAAGCCGTTCGCGGACATCAACGTCACCGAGAAGTACTACGAGATGGTCGACGACAAGCGCATCCGCAAGTCGAAGATCAAGGCGCGCGAGTTCTTCCAGACCGTCGCCGAGCTGCAGTTCGAGTCCGGTTATCCGTACATCATGTACGAGGACACGGTGAACCGCGCCAACCCGATCGCGGGCAAGGTCACCCACTCGAACCTGTGCTCGGAGATCCTGCAGGTCTCCACGCCGTCGCTGTTCAACGACGACCTGTCCTACAGCCACATCGGCAAGGACATCTCCTGCAACCTCGGTTCGCTGAACATTGCGAAGACCATGGACTCGCCGGACTTCGCATGCACCATCGAGACGTCGATCCGCGCGCTGACCGCCGTCGCCGATCAGACCTCCATCGACTCAGTCCCGTCGATCCGGAAGGCGAACGACGAGGGTCACGCCATCGGGCTCGGGCAGATGAACCTGCACGGATACCTGGCGCGCGAGCGGATCCACTACGGCTCCGACGAGGGCATCGATTTCACGAACATCTACTTCTACACCGTGGTGTTCCACGCGATCCGGGCGTCCAACGAGATCGCCAAGGAGCGGGGCACGTACTTCGCGGGCTTCCCGGAGTCCAAGTACGCGTCCGGAGAGTTCTTTGACAAGTACACCGACCGGGTGTGGGAGCCGGAGACCGAGCGGGTGCGGCAGCTGTTCGCCGATGCGGGCCTGCACATCCCGACCCAGGACGACTGGCGGGAGCTGAAGGCGTCCGTGCAGCAGCACGGGATCTACAACCAGAACCTGCAGGCGGTGCCGCCGACCGGATCGATCTCCTACATCAACAACTCCACCAGCTCCATCCACCCGGTGGCGTCGAAGATCGAGATCCGCAAGGAAGGCAAGATCGGCCGCGTCTACTACCCGGCGCCCTACCTGACCAACGACAACCTGGAGTACTACCAGGATGCCTACGAGATCGGGTACGAGAAGATCATCGACACCTACGCCGCGGCCACCCAGCACGTAGACCAGGGCCTGTCGCTGACGCTGTTCTTCAAGGACACCGCCACCACCCGCGACATCAACAAGGCGCAGATCTACGCGTGGCGCAAGGGCATCAAGACGCTGTACTACATCCGGCTGCGTCAGATGGCTCTGGAGGGTACCGAGGTCGAAAACTGCGTCTCCTGCATGCTGTAGGCGGCTCCGCCGCCCGTGAGTACTTGTTAACCGCCGGCGGTTAACAAGTACTCACAGCCGAACGAAGTGAGGAATCAATGGTCAAGCTGGTGAGTCGCGTATCCGCGATCAACTGGAACCGCGTCCAGGACGAGAAGGACGCCGAGGTGTGGGACCGTCTCGTCGGCAACTTCTGGCTGCCCGAAAAGGTGCCGGTGTCCAACGACATCCCGTCGTGGGGGACGCTCACGGCGCAGGAGAAGCAGCTCACGATGCGGGTGTTCACGGGGCTGACGCTCCTCGACACCATTCAGGGCACCGTGGGCGCCGTCAGCCTCATTCCCGACGCCATCACCCCGCACGAAGAGGCGGTGTACACCAACATCGCATTCATGGAGTCGGTGCACGCGAAGAGCTACAGCTCGATCTTCTCGACGCTGTGCTCCACCCGCGACATCGACGACGCCTTCCGCTGGTCCGAGGAGAACCCGAACCTGCAGCGCAAGGCCGAGATCGTCATGGACTACTACCAGGGCGACGAGCCGCTCAAGCGCAAGGTGGCGTCCACCCTGCTCGAGAGCTTCCTGTTCTACTCCGGCTTCTACCTGCCGATGTACTGGTCGTCGCGGGCGAAGCTCACCAACACCGCCGACCTCATCCGCCTCATCATCCGTGACGAGGCCGTGCACGGGTACTACATCGGCTACAAATACCAGAAGGGTCTCGAGCAGCTCACCGAGGCCGAGCGCGACGACCTCAAGAACTACACGTTCGAGTTGCTCTTCGAGCTCTACGACAACGAGGTCGACTACACCCAGGACCTGTACGACGAGGTGGGCCTCACCGAGGACGTCAAGAAGTTCCTGCGGTACAACGCCAACAAGGCGCTGATGAACCTCGGCTACGAGGGTCTGTTCCCGAAGGACGAGACGGACGTCAACCCGGCGATCCTGTCGGCGCTCTCACCCAACGCGGACGAGAACCACGACTTCTTCTCCGGCTCGGGCAGCTCCTACGTCATCGGCAAGGCCGTCAACACCGAAGACGAAGACTGGGATTTCTAGAACGAACTTTTCGCGTCGCCCGATGTCACACCGGTTCGGTTCTGCTGCACCGGTGCGGCATCGGGCGAATTGCGTTCAGCGGCGGAACCACGCCTCCGGGACGTCCTGCACTGCCTTGTCGAGGCGCAGCCGCGACGACGGGGTGAGGTCGTCCGGCATCGAGTCGGGGGAGAACCAGGCCACGTCGTGGTTCTCGTCGTCCGACACGGCGGCCTCCCCGCCGACGTACCGGGCGAGGAAGCACACGTCGAGGTATTGCGCGACGTCGCCGTTGGGGTAGGTGACCGGGTCGGTGACGTCGACGCTCGTGATCCGGACCAGTTCGGCGTCCACGCCGGTTTCCTCGCGGACCTCCCGGAGCGCGGCCGGTCCCGGTTCCTCCCCGGGTTCGAGGATGCCGGACACGACGGCCCACTTGCCGTTGTCGACGCGCCGGGTCAGCAGCACCCGCCCGTCGTCGTCACGCACCACGACGCTCACCCCGGACAACCACAGCGGTGCGGTTCCGACGTGGCAGCGCAGGGCGGTGACGAACTCGGGCACGGGCATCGAGCCTCCTAGCCGACGTAGCCGTTCAGCGTGTTCCGCAGGTCGGTGAGCATTGCGCGCGCGGCGACGACGCCGTTTCCGCCCCACACGTCACCCTCGACGGCGAAGACCCGTTTGTCGCGGGCGGCCTCGAGGTCTTCCCAGGCCTCCCCGGACATGACGTCCTCCGCGTGCGCGGTGCCCTCCTTGCCGTCCAGGACGGCGTAGATGAGGTCGCCCTCGGCCTGGTCGATGTCGGCTTCGGAGATCGATTCGGTGACGGTGCCGTCGAGGTTCTGATAGGCGGGCCGCCGCACCCCGGCGTCCGTGAGGACCTGGCCCGCGAACGTGGCCGGACCCTCGACCTCCATGCTGTCGGCGTCGAAACGCACGACGGACGCCTGGGTCTGTGCGGCATCGATGTCGATGCCGAGTTGCTTCGCGTCCTGCTGGTACTGCTCGAGTGCCGTGCTCGCCGCGTCGGCCCGTCCCAGCGCGTTGCCGGCGAGGAGGAACTGCGCTTTCCAGTACACGGGGTCGGAGCCGACGAACACGGTGGGTGCGATGGGGGAGAGCGCGCCGTACAGCTGGTCGGACGCCGGACTCGATCCGAGGATCAGGTCCGGGTCCGTCTGCGCGATCCTGTTCAGGTCCGGGGCGTCGACGGATCCGACGCTCGGGATCTCGGAGACGCCGGTGCCGAGGTAGCCGGGCTGCGGCGACTCACCGTCGAGGGTTGCCGCGCCGACCACGTTCTCCCACAGGCCGAGGGCGCACACCGCGTCCAGCGCGGCGCTGTCGAGGACCACGATCCTCTGCGGATCGGACGGGACGTCGCTCTGGCCCTTTGTGTGGACCACCCGGTGCGTCGAGCCGGCCGCGAGTGCGGCGTCGACCGGGGCCGGCTCGGCGCAGGAGGTCGTGGTGTCCCGCTCGATGCCGACGACGCCGGCTCCGGCGATCTGCGTGGTGGTCCGGACGATGGACGCTGCAGGATCGTCGTCGGACGGTTGCGAGCAGCCGGCCAGCGTGAGCGCGGCGACGGCAGCGACCAGACCGGTGGACGCGCGGCGGGCGGAAAACCTACGAGGGGACAATTCGGCGACTTCCTGTGTGTGCGGGCGCGTTCAGGTTAGCCGCTGTGCTTGTCCACCCCGAACGCGTCCGACAGGTCGTCGAGGATCAGGTGCGCACCCTGGACGCTGACCGGCGTCATCCAGCGGGCGTCGTCGACGTCGACCTTGCGTCCCTTCAGCGTCTGCCACAGCGGGCTCTCCAGGAACGGCTTCGCTGCTTCGGCGCTCTTGCCTGCCGGGTCCTGCCAGGTGCTGACGAAGATGACGTCGGCCTCCGCCTCGCTGATCAGTTCGGGGCTGACGGCCTGCATGATGTTGTCCGGGTCGGCCGGATCGGGGCCCTGGCTCTGCGGACGTGCCAGCCCGGCGTCCGCGAGGACGATGCCGCTGAACGAGGTGGTGCGGTAGAGGCGCGCCGTCGGCTCGCCCGCGAACCGGACGACCGAGATCACCGGATTCGACGCCGTGCCGTTGATCTCCGCGCCGACCGAGGCGGCCCGCTCCTCGTAGGCACCGATCTTCTGCTCCGCGAGTTCTTCCTTGCCGAGCGCCTTTCCGACGAGCCGGATGTTGTCCTTCCACGTGGGCCCGGTCGTCTCGGTGAAGATGGTCGGCGCGATCGCCGACAGTTGCTCGTAGTTCTTTCCGTCGCGCACCTCGGCGGAGATGATCAGGTCGGGTTGCAGCGCGGCGATCTGCTCGAGGCTCGCGTTGCTGACCTTGCCCACCGACTTCGCATCCGCCGCGTACTCGTCGCGGGTGGTGCCGAGGTAGTCGGGCAGGCCGGGCTCGCGGTAGTCGACGTACCCGACCAGGGGTGCCTCGAGGAGGAGGACGGCGTCGGTGAAGCTGTTGTCGAGTGCCACGATGCGCTGCGGTGCGGCCGGGATCTTGGTGCTGCCGCGGAAGTGGTCGACGGTGCGGGGGAACTGCCCGGTCGACGACGTGGTGCCGGCGACGGCGGAGTCGTCGCTGCTGGAGCAGGACGTGATCGAGAAGGTGGCTGCCGCGGCCAGCGCGACCGCGCCGGCGACTACCCGGCGGCGGGAGAGAACGTTCACATGGAGCTCCTGATTGAAGTTAGGTGAGCGAAACCTTAACAGCCGGCTTCCGGCGTGCCGGAGCCTCCGCGGGACCGCCGCGACCGTCTCCATGCGACACGCCGGACTGCGTGACAGTGAGCACTCCCCGCCTCTCCCCGGTGGAACAAACCGCAGGTCGCCCGCGCCCCGGTTTGCTCTGAGTCCGGGTAAGTACGACAGTGGGTAGGACCCAGTCGGAGGCCGCAGAGGGCACGGTCTACGATTCGATGAGCGCAAGCCAGAGACCGTTCGCCTCGCAGCCCGGGGTCGGACGCGCATTCAGGAGGATCAGTGACTGCCGTAGCGCCCCAGCCAGTCCCCGCGATAGCTGCAGCCAGGCCTTACCCGCCGCGGCAGGGACCCAAGGGCTCGTTCATCTTCAAAATGATTACGACCACCGACCCCAAGGTGCTCGGAATCATGTACTTGACGACTTCGATCGCGTTCTTCCTCATCGGTGGTCTCATGGCCCTGATGATGCGCGCCGAGCTCGCTGTGCCCGGTATGCAGTTCTTGTCGAACGAGCAGTTCAACCAGCTGTTCACGATGCACGGCACGATCATGCTGCTGCTGTACGCGACGCCGATCGTGTTCGGGTTCGCCAACTACATCCTGCCGCTGCAGATCGGTGCCCCCGACGTGGCGTTCCCGCGACTCAACGCGTTCAGCTACTGGCTGTACGTGTTCGGCGCGATCATCACGACCGCGGGCTTCATCACCCCCGGTGGTGCCGCCGACTTCGGCTGGACCGCCTACACGCCCCTGACGAGTGCGCTGCACTCCCCGGGCGTCGGCGCCGACCTCTGGGTCATGGGCCTCGCGGTCGCCGGCCTCGGCACCATCCTCGGTGGTGTCAACATGATCACCACCGTCATCTGCCTGCGTGCCCCCGGCATGACGATGTTCCGGATGCCGATCTTCACGTGGAACATCTTCATCACCAGCATCCTGATTCTGCTGGCGTTCCCGCTGCTGACCGCCGCGTTCATGGGTCTGTTCGTCGACCGTCACCTCGGTGGCCACATCTTCGACCCGGCCACGGGTGGTGTGCTGCTGTGGCAGCACCTGTTCTGGTTCTTCGGTCACCCCGAGGTGTACATCATCGCGCTGCCGTTCTTCGGCATCGTCTCGGAGATCTTCCCGGTCTTCAGCCGTAAGCCGGTGTTCGGTTACAGCGGCCTGGTCTACGCGACCCTGGCGATCGCAGCGCTCTCCATCGCGGTGTGGGCGCACCACATGTACGCCACCGGCGCCGTGCTGCTCCCGTACTTCTCGTTCATGACGTTCCTGATCGCCGTCCCGACGGGTGTGAAGATCTTCAACTGGATCGGCACCATGTGGAAGGGCCAGTTGACGTTCGAGTCGCCGATGCTGTTCTCGATCGGCTTCCTCATCACGTTCCTCTTCGGTGGTCTGTCGGGCGTCATCCTCGCGAGCCCGCCGCTGGACTTCCACGTCACGGACACCTACTTCGTGGTCGCCCACTTCCACTACGTGGTCTTCGGCACCGTCGTGTTCGCCACCTACGCGGGCATCTACTTCTGGTTCCCGAAGATGACCGGTCGCATGATGGACGAGCGTCTCGGCAAGTGGCACTTCTGGACCACGTTCATCGGCTTCCACGGCACGTTCCTCGTCCAGCACTGGCTGGGTAACGAAGGCATGCCCCGTCGCTACGCCGACTACCTGCCCTCGGACGGGTTCACGTTCCTCAACTCGTTCTCGACGATCTTCGCGTTCGTCCTCGGTGCCTCGACGCTGCCGTTCATCTGGAACGTCTTCAAGAGCTACCGGTACGGCGAGGTCGTCACCGTCGACGACCCGTGGGGTTACGGCAACTCCCTCGAGTGGGCCACCAGCTGCCCGCCGCCGCGGCACAACTTCACCGAGCTGCCGCGCATCCGCTCCGAGCGCCCCGCGTTCGAGCTGCACTACCCGCACATGGTCGAGCGGATGAAGGCCGAGGCGCACGTCGGACCGGGCCACGGTGGCAAGCACGCCAGCACCGTGCTCGAGAAGGAACGCCACGAGCCGCTGACCGTCGGCGACGAAGGCGACCCCGGAACCGACACCGGCCGCTGACACATCAGTTCGAGAAAGGCCCCGCCCCGGCAACGGGCGGGGCCTTTGACTTGGCACAATGGGTGCCGGACAAGCCGCGCGAGCAACATGATCGGAGTACATCGGTGGGTGCAGCTGACACCACTGTCCTGGTGACCGTGACGGGCCCCGACCGACCCGGCGTCACGTCGGTGCTCTTCGGGTCGCTCTCCCGCCACGACGTGAGCCTTCTCGACGTGGAGCAGGTGGTGATTCGTGGGCGACTGACCCTCGGTGTCCTCGTGGCGTGCCCCGAGAACGGGGAAGCGCTGCAGGAGGAACTCGAAGAGGCGATGGCCACCGTCGGGATGTCGGTGGACGTCGAGATCGGGGCGGATCCCGGCAGGCAGTCGCTGTCCACGCACGCCGTGGTCGTCCTCGGCAGCCCCGTGTCGGCTCGCGCGCTGCGTTCGGTGGCACGGGAGATGGCGACCCTCGGGGTCAACATCGACTCGATCCGCGGAGTCGCCGACTACCCGGTGACGGGCCTCGAACTCCTCGTGAGCGCTCCCGGCACGGCGGAGGCGGACAAGAGCCTGCGCACCGTGCTGGCCGAGGTGGCCGTGCGGGAAAACGTCGACATCGCGGTCGAACGCGGGGGCCTGGCCCGTCGCGCCAAGCGGCTCATCGTGTTCGACGTCGACTCGACACTCGTCCAGGGTGAGGTCATCGAGATGCTCGCCGCCCGCGCCGGAGTCGAGGACGAGGTGCGTGCCGTCACCGAGTCCGCGATGCGCGGCGAGATCGACTTCACCGAATCCCTGCACCAGCGGGTCGCGACCCTCGCCGGTCTCGACGCGTCGGTGATCGACGACGTCGCGGACGGTCTCGAGCTGACACCGGGCGCCCGTACCACCATCCGGACGCTCCGCAGGCTCGGCTTCCACTGCGGTGTGGTGTCCGGCGGTTTCCGGCAGGTCATCGAGGGCCTGGCCCACGAACTGGAACTCGACTTCGTGCAGGCCAACACGCTCGAGATCGTGGACGGCAAGCTCACCGGCCGGGTGATCGGCGACATCGTGGACCGGGCGGCGAAGGCGACCGCGCTGCGCAAGTTCGCCGGTCAGGTCGGCGTCCCGATGGAACAGACGGTGGCGGTCGGCGACGGCGCCAACGACATCGACATGCTCAACGCGGCCGGCCTGGGAATCGCGTTCAACGCCAAGCCCGCGCTGCGGGAGGTCGCGGACACCGCCCTGTCGCACCCCTTCCTCGACGCCGTGCTGTTCATCCTCGGGGTCACCCGCGACGAGGTCGAGGCCGCCGACGCCGTGGACGGCGTGGTGCGACGCGTCCCGCTGCCGTGACGGAATCGTGCCGCGACGCGGTCACCCGGGAGGCCGGTGCCGATTCCGGGTGGGCGGCGCGTCACGCCGTCCTCGCGGCCGGATACGGCGGCCTGCCGGATCCGGACGACCCGGCGCAGGTCCTCGCCATGCCGATCGTGCTGCACATCCCGAAGGCCGACCCGCCGCCGCGCAGTGCGCTGCTGGAGGCAGCCGCGACCGCGACGGTGGCGTTGTGCCTCGACCCGCGCGTCGGCCCCGACGAGACGGGCGCGCCCGGACCGTGGCAGGCGGACTACCAGGCGTGGGTGGGGTCCCGGATCCGCAAGGTGTCGCGGCGGGCGCGGGGCGCCGGCTGGCGGGCGGCGCAGGAGGTCGACGGGATCACGGTGGACGTCGACGGTGCGCAGGCCCGCGCGCTCGTGCCCGTTGCCGTGGGCGCGCTCGATCCGCGCATCAGGAAGTTGCAGATCGGCGGCACCGACCTCGACCACGACGACCCCGCGGAGATTCCCGACGGCGTTCCAGTGCTGTGGATCAACTCCGTCCTGGACATGACGGTCGGGAAGGCCGCCGCGCAGGTCGGTCACGCGTCGATGCTGCTCGCCGGCGCGATGACGACCGAACAGGCCCGCGCCTGGGCGGCCACCGGCTACCGCTGCGCCGTGCGTGACGCCGACGTCGGATTGTGGGAGACGCTGACCATCGAGGTGGTGCGGGGCAGGGCGATCGCGGTGCGCGACGCCGGCTTCACCGAGGTGGCACCCGGATCCATGACCGTGATCGCCTGCCCCTGAGAGCAGCGGCCGACGCGTCGACAGTCCAGTAACGCCGTCATGGCTATGGGCTCCCGCCCCGGTGCACGACAGACTGGTGGTCATGCTCGCTCGACGCCTGATCGCACTGTTCGCCGGATTGTGGCTGTACGGCTTCTCGATGGCCATGATGATCACCGCCGGCCTCGGTCTCGACCCGTGGGACGTGTTCCATCAGGGCGTCGCCGGTCGCACACCCCTCAGTTTCGGCGCCGTGACCGCGTTGACCGGCGTTCTGGTGCTGGCACTCTGGGTTCCGATCCGCCAGAAACCGGGATTCGGCACGGTCGCCAACGTGGTGGTCATCGCGGTGTCGGTGGACACGTCGCTGGCGTTGCTCGAACCTGCGGACTCACTCGTCGTGCGGATCGCGGTGATGCTCGGCGGTGTCGTCCTCAACGCGCTCGCCACCGTGCTGTACATCGGTGCGGGAATGGGCCCGGGCCCGCGGGACGGCCTCATGACCGGGCTGGTCGCGCGGACCGGGCTGTCGGTGCGGGTGATCCGCACGTCGATCGAGGTGACCGTGCTGGCCACCGGCTGGGTGCTCGGCGGCACCGTCGGAGTGGGCACCGTCGTCTACGCGCTGGGCATCGGCCCGCTCATCCAGTTGATGATGCGTTTCGGCGGCATCTACCCGACCGCGCGGAAGACGAGTAGTGCGGGACCCGACACCGTGATCGTGGAGTCGCCGGAGATCGGGCCGCCGGGTTCCGGTGCGCCGTCCGGTGAGGCCGAGTCGAACTCGGCGAGCACCGTGCCGTAGAACCATTCGGGACACCCCAGGGTTATCGCGGCCGGTCCGCCCGAGTGGAAGACGAGAAGCCAGCTGTCGTCGGTGAGCTGGTGTCCGTCCTCGGTGTGGGAGCGGATGTCGGAACCGTCGATCCACGCCTGGAGGGTGCGCCGGGAGTCGTCGTGCCACGCCGAATCGTCCATCTCGGCGCCGTCCGCGCCGAACCACACGAGGTCGGGATGGCCGGTGGGTGTGCGCCTGCCCTCGAAGAATTCCGGCTGACGCAGGGCGGGGGAGGCGCGCCGGAGGTCGAGGGCCCGGGTGACGAACGCGACGAGGGCCGGGTCCCCGGAGCTCCAGTCGAGCGGCCAGGAATCTTCACGTGGGGTGCCTTCGGGGACGCAGTACGCGTTGTTGTTGCCGCCCAGGGTGTGACCGAATTCGTCGCCCGCGGTGAACATCGGTGTGCCGGTGGACAGCGCGAGGGTGGCCAGCAGCGCGCGGACGTGCCGGGACCGCGCCTCGGTGACCGCCGGGTCGTCGGTGGGGCCTTCGACGCCGTGGTCGACGGAGTCGTTGTGGTCGGCGCCGTCCCGGTTGTCCTCGCCGTTGGCTTCGTTGCGTTTGCGGGTGTACGACACGAGGTCGGCGGCGGTGAACCCGTCGTGGGCCGTGACGAAATTGACGGAGGCCCAGGGGCGCCGGGTGCCGAAGACGTCCTCCGAGCCCGCCACCCGGGAGGCGAGTTCGCGCACCCCGGTGCCGCCGTTCCAGAACCGCCGAACGGTGTTGCGGTACTTGTCGTTCCACTCGGACCACTGCGATCCGAAGTGCCCGACCCGGTATCCGTCGGGCGTGGCGTCCCACGGTTCGGCGATCAGTTTGCAGCGCGTGAGAACGGGATCCGCGGTGATCGCGGAGAAGATCGAAGCGCGGGAATCGAATCGGCCGCCACCGGGCCGGCCGAGCGCGGACGCGAGGTCGAACCGGAAGCCGTCGACCCCCATCTCGTGCGCCCAGTAACGCAGGCTGTCACCGATCATCCGGACGACGACGGGCGACTGCGCGTCGACGGTGTTCCCGCAACCGGTGAGATCGATGTCGCGCCCCTCGGCGTCGAGAAGGTAGTAGCCGGGGGCGTCGAGGCCGCGCCAGCTGAGGCTGATGCCGTCGACGCTCTGCTCGCAGGTGTGGTTGTAGACCACGTCGAGGACGACCTCGATCCCCGCGGCGTGCAGCGCGTCGACCATGGTGTGGAACTCGGTGATCTCCTCGCCGGGCACGACCGCGTACCCCGGGTGGGGGGCGAAGAACGCTGCGGTGGAATATCCCCAGTGGTTGCGCATGCCCCGCGAGCGCACGGTGGCCTCGGAGACGTACGCCTGCACCGGGAGCAGTTCGACCGCGGTCACCCCGAGTCGCACGAGATGGCCGACGACGGCCGGTTCGGCGAGACCCAGATACGTTCCGCGGTACCGCGGCGGCACGTCGGGGTGCCGCGCCGTGAACGAGCCCACGTGGAGTTCGTAGACAACGGTTTCCTCCCACGGCCTTTCGATCCGCGGTCCGCTCGTGTGGGCGTGATCGGCCGTCACCACCGACAGTGGTGTGTGGCCGAGGCTGTCGATGAGCGACGGGCCGCCGAACGGGTCGCCGTCGTGGGAGAGCAGCGCCTCGTGGTCGCCGAGTTCGCCGGTGATGCGGGTGGCCCACGGATCGAGCAGTAGTTTGGCGGCGTTGAGGCGCACGCCGCGCGCGGGATCCCAGCGACCGTGCGCGCGGTAGCCGTAGCGTTGCCCCGCGCCGACACCCTCGACGACGCCGTGCCAGATGCCGTACGTCCGCTGGACCAGGTCGATCCGGGTCTCGTCGCCCTCCTCCGAAATCAGGCACACCTGTACCAGTTCGGCGTCTGGGGCGTGAACCGCGAACTGCGTTCCGGTGCCACGCACTTTCGCTCCCAGGGGAAACGGCGACCCGGGCAGTCGCAGACTCGGCGGGAGGGACGACATCTCGCCGGGGTACGGATCGATGTGAGGCGACACGCAACTGATCCTGCCGTGAATGCCCGGAAGATGTGCGGGAAGATGGGTCCGTGCATGAACCTGATCCTGATCTCCTCATCGAATTCGACGACGTTCTTCTCCGCCGCGGGGGCAACACTCTGGTGGGCCCGGTCACCTGGAAGGTGGAACTCGACGAACGATGGGTCGTCCTCGGGCCGAACGGGGCAGGGAAGACGTCGTTGCTCCGCATCGCGGCCGCCGAACTGCATCCCACGAGCGGAAGCGCCTACCTCCTCGGTGAGCGGCTCGGCCGCGTCGACATCAACGAACTCCGGCCGCGGATCGGACTGTCCTCCTCGGCGCTCGCCAACCGGGTGCCGTCCGAGGAGGTCGTGAGCGATCTCGTCGTCTCCGCCGGCTACGCGGTGCTCGGGCGGTGGCGTGAGCGT
This sequence comes from Rhodococcus sp. T2V, assembly GCF_029269925.1. Classification (NCBI taxonomy): domain Bacteria; kingdom Bacillati; phylum Actinomycetota; class Actinomycetes; order Mycobacteriales; family Nocardiaceae; genus Rhodococcus; species Rhodococcus sp. T2V. The sequence continues at coordinate 52,416 of NZ_JARJBD010000029.1, read as the reverse complement.
TATGACGACATGGACACCGATCGTGCCGTAGAGATGCTCGAGAGCCTCGGCGCCGAACACCTCGCCAAGCGCACCTACGGCACGCTGTCCGAGGGCGAGCGCAAGCGCGTCCTCATCGCTCGTGCGCTGATGACCGACCCGGAACTGCTGCTGCTCGACGAGCCCGCCGCCGGTCTCGACCTCGGTGGGCGCGAGGAACTCGTCGCGCGCCTCACCGACCTCGCCGCCGACCCCGACGCCCCCGCGACGGTCCTCATCACCCACCACGTCGAGGAGATCCCGCCGGGATTCACCCACGCCATGCTCCTCAAGGAGGGGGCAGTCGTCTCGCAGGGGCTCCTGGACCAGGTCATCACGGCCGAGAACCTCAGCGAGGCGTTCAGTCAGTCCATCAGCCTGGACAAGGTGGACGGCCGGTTCTTCGCGCGGCGGACCCGCGTCCCCGGCGCGCACCGGAGGGCCTGAGGACCGGGGACCGACTGCGACGCGCGTCACCCGGCGGCGTAGGTTCCGAGGCATGGTCTCGAAGCAAGAGCAGACGCCCCGCGACAGTACCGACGTGGCGCCCAAGGACGCGTCCACCGTCATTCTCATCCGTGACGCCGCGGCAGGTGCCGCGGCGTCCGGCATCGAGGTGTTGCTCCTCCGCCGGGTGAAGGGGATGGCGTTCGCCGGCGGAATGACCGTGTTCCCTGGCGGCGGCGTCGACCCGTCCGACGCCGAGGCCGAGGTCGACTGGGCGGGACCGTCCGTCGACTGGTGGGCCGGACGGTTCTCCACCGACGCGGCGCGCGCGAAGGCGCTCGTGTGCGCGGCGGTGCGCGAGACGTTCGAGGAATGTGGCGTGCTCCTCGCGGGACCGAGCGCGGACACGGTCGTGGCGGACACGTCGCGGTACGCGCAGGCACGTACGCAGCTCGAGTCGCGCGAACTGTCGTTCAGCGACTTCCTGAAGCGTGAGAACCTCGTCCTCCGGGCCGATCTGCTGCGGCCCTGGGCCAACTGGATCACCCCGGTCGGCGAGGGCCGTCGGTACGACACCAGGTTCTTCGTGGCCGCCGCACCGCAGGGCCAGATCGCAGACGGCGCGACGTCCGAGGCCGAGGAGGTGCAGTGGCAGAGTCCGGCCGCGGCGCTCGCGCACTGGCAGGGCGGCGGAAGCATCCTGCTGCCTCCGACGTGGAGTCAGCTGACGGCACTCAGCGCGTTCGGGTCGGTCGCGGACGTGCTGGCCGCGGAGCCCGAGATCCCGGTGATCCTGCCGACGCTGATCACCGGCGAGGAGCAGCTCCGCGTCGAGTTCCCGGGACAGGACGGCTACTACGAAGCCGGTCCGCATCCGTGGGCGTCACGCGGCTGATCGCGATGGGGCGGGCCGCGAAACCGGGTCGGAGGCAGACAAGTAGCCTTTTGCCTCATGGCTGAGTTTGTCACCCTCGAGGTATCCGAAGGCATCGGCACGATCCGGCTCGCGCGCCCCCCGATGAACGCTCTGAACCGTCAGGTCCAGCAGGAGTTGCGGGCCGCGGCGCGGGCGGCGACCGTCGACTCCGACGTGAAGGCCGTCATCGTCTACGGCGGCGAGAAGGTCTTCGCCGCGGGCGCGGACGTGAAGGAAATGTCCGAGATGGAGTTCGGGCAGATGTCCGACGTGATCGGCGACCTGCAGTCCGACCTCGCGGCGGTCTCCGAGATCCCGAAGCCCACCGTCGCCGCCATCACGGGGTACGCGCTCGGCGGCGGCCTGGAGGTTGCGCTGTCGGCCGATCGGCGCATCGTGGGCGACAACGCGAAGCTCGGCGTGCCGGAGATCCTGCTCGGCATCATTCCCGGAGGCGGTGGCACCCAGCGTCTCGCCCGGCTGATCGGACCGTCCAAGGCCAAGGATCTGCTGTTCACCGGCCGGTTCGTCGACGCCGAGGAGGCCCTGGCGATCGGTCTGGTCGACGAGGTCGTGGCGCCGGACGACGTGTACGAGGCGGCGCGCACCTGGGCGTCGCAGTTCACGAAGGGCGCGGGCCGCGCACTGGCCGCGGCCAAGGCGGCCGTCGACCGCGGGCTGGACGTCGACCTGGGCACCGGCCTGGCGGTGGAGCGTCAGCTGTTCACCGCGCTGTTCGCCACCCGGGATCGGAAGATCGGGATGGAATCGTTCATCGAGAACGGCCCGGGTAAGGCTCAGTTCACGGGCGAGTAGTCTGAAGCCCCGAAACTAGAACCTGTTCACTCTTACCAGCGAGTAGGATTTGCCGCATGACTGCAAGCGCCCATGACGACCCAGCTCCTCATCCGCACGCCACCGCCGAAGAGGTCGAGGCTGCGCTGAAGGACACCAAACTGGCCCAGGTGCTCTACCACGATTGGGAAGCCGAGACGTACGACGAGAAGTGGTCGATCTCGTACGACGAGCGGTGCATCGACTACGCGCGCGGACGTTTCGACGCCGTCGCGGGCGATCAGCCGCTGCCCTACGAGCGGGCGCTCGAACTGGGCTGCGGCACCGGATTCTTCCTCCTCAACCTGATGCAGGGCGGAGTCGCGAAGACCGGTTCGGTCACCGACCTGTCGCCCGGCATGGTGAAGGTCGCGCTCCGCAACGCCGAGGGCCTCGGACTGTCCGTCGACGGCCGCGTCGCCGACGCCGAGACCATCCCGTACGAGGACGACACGTTCGACCTCGTCGTGGGACACGCAGTCCTGCACCACATCCCGGACGTCGAGCAGTCGCTGCGCGAGGTTCTGCGCGTCCTGAAGCCGGGCGGGCGTTTCGTGTTCGCCGGTGAGCCGACCACGATCGGCAACTTCTACGCCCGCTGGCTGGGTCGCGCGACGTGGGAGGTCACCACCCGGGTCACCAAGTTGCCGTTCCTCGCCGACTGGCGTCGCCCGCAGGCGGAACTGGACGAGTCCTCGCGCGCGGCTGCGCTCGAGGCCGTCGTCGACCTCCACACATTTGATCCGAGCGACCTCGAGAAGATCGCGAAGTCGGCAGGCGCCGAGCAGGTTCACGCGGCCACCGAGGAATTCGCCGCCGCTCTGCTCGGGTGGCCGGTCCGCACGTTCGAGGCCGCGGTCCCCCCGGAGAAGCTGGGCTGGGGCTGGGGACGTTTCGCGTTCACCGGATGGAAGACGCTCAGCTGGGTCGACGAGAAGCTTCTCCGGCACGTGGTGCCTCGCGGATTCTTCTATAACGTCATGATCACCGGCGTGAAGCCCGGCAACTGAATTGGGCTATGCGTTCACTCCCGGGGACGTGCAGTTCCTGCAGAGTGCGGACGGGGCGGCCGCTCTCGCGGAAGTGGACGCCCTCGCCCTGACCGCGTCGACGCGCCTGGCCGACATCGGCCGGGCGCGTACACGTTTCGGCTCACACGTGGCGTTGCTGGTGGAGACCGTCCTGCTGCGACGGAAGGCGGCCGCCAAACTACCCGGCACCGAAAACTGGTTCTTCACCGACGACGCCCTGCAACAGGCGACGCCGCGTGCGGTCGCCGCACATCGTGCGTTGCGGCTGTCGGACCGGAACGTCCACGACGTCACCTGCTCCATCGGTGCCGAACTCGACGCGGCGGTCGGGACGGCGGCGACGGTGATCGGCAGCGACCTCGACCCCGTCCGCCTCCTGATGGCGCGGCACAACGTTCCCGGGGCGACGGTTGTGCGCGCCGACGCGCTCGTCCCGTGCACCCGCGGCACCGTCGTCCTCGCGGATCCGGCGCGACGGTCCGGCGGCAGGCGCACGCACGATCCCGCCGCGCTGGAGCCGCCGCTGCCCGATCTGATCGACGCGTACCGCGGTCGCGATCTGGCCGTGAAGTGCGCCCCCGGACTCGATTTCGACCGGCTCGGCTGGGACGGCGAGGTGGAGGTGGTGTCGCTCGACGGCGGTGTGCGCGAGGCCTGCCTGTGGTCGCCGGGGCTGTCCGGCGGCGGTGTCACCCGGCGGGCGAGCGTCCTCGGCTCCGACGGAACCGCGTGGACGGTCACGGACGCCGAGGACGACGACATCCCCGAACGCGCGCCGGGGGAATGGATCGTCGACCCGGACGGCGCCGTCGTGCGCGCGGGCCTGGTGCGGCACTACGCGGCCCGGCACGGTCTGTGGCAACTCGACCCGCGGATCGCGTACCTCACCGGCGATTCCGTTCCCGACGGCGTGCGGGGCTTCCGCATCCTCGACCAGGTGAAGTACTCGGAGAAGTCGCTGCGGCAGGAACTGGCCCGTCACGATTGCGGTGTGGCGGAAATCCTGGTCCGCGGCGTCGACGTCGACCCGGCGGTCCTGCGGCCCAAGCTGAAGCTGCGCGGAAGCCGTTCGCTCAGTGTGGTGATCACGCGGATCGGCCGGGCCGGTGTCGCCTTCATCTGCGCTGCGCGCCCGTGAGTACTTGTTAACCGCCGGACGTTGACAAGTACTCACGGGTCAGCGGAGGACGAACAGTTCCCCGAGCAGGGTGGGCGTGAGCACTTCGCCCTTCGGGCCGACGGACGTGCCGACGGTGAACCCCTTCGCCCCGGGCAGCGTGTCCTGATCGAGGGTTTCGCCGGTTCCGGTGTCGAACGTGAGCATCGCCAGTCCGTCCGTGCCCTCGCGGACCACCGCGTACCCGGTGGACCCGGCCGTCTGCGCCGGGACGCCCAGCTGCAGCAGATCCCTCCGTTCCCAGACGAGTTCGGCGTGATCGCCCTTGTCCTGCAGCGCCAGCAGGTGGCCGTCGGGACCACCGGCGGGGATGATCAGACCGTCCGCGGACGTCGACGGGCTGCCTGCCGCGGCGTACCCGATGTCGTAGCTCCACTTCGCATCACCGGTCGCCGAGTCGATCGCCCACATCGTTCCCCAGTTGTCGTTGGCGTAGACAACGGAGCCGTCGGCCGACAGATCGGGGCTGGACGCGCTGCCGCCGGGCAGAGTGTCGCTGGACCATTCCTGGGTGATCACCGGGTTGTCGCCGCCGGAGTACTTCATCGCGACGAGTTCCGCCTGGGGTGCGCCGGGCGCGAAGAGCGTGAAGTAGAACTTGCCGGACTCGAGGTCGATGGCGGGCATGTTCGCCACCGGGCAGTCGGGGGCGCCGAAGAAGCAGCCGCGCAGGCCCTTGTCGTCGGGGAGGATGTCGACGTTCGCGCCGTCGGCGAGGGAGGGTGGCGGGACGAGATCGTACGGCGCCACGACCTTCTGGCCGTTCTGCGTGTTCACGACGTTGATCTGGCCGAGCTGGGTGATGAAGAGGAGGTTGCCGTCGCCGGTGAACTGTGCGGACAGCGGGGTCCCGACCACCGGTGTGCGCCAACGCAGCTGGCCGTACTCGTTGAACGAGTTGATGGCGCCGTCCTCGCCGACGTACACGTTGGCGGCGCCGTCGACGACCGGTGTGGACGCCACGGCGCCGGGGGCGAGTTGCCGGCACCAGCGTTTGCGGCCGCTGTCCATCTGGTAGGAGAAGAGGTTGCAGCCCTTCTCGGTGCGCGCGGTGATGAAGATCTGGCCGCTCGCCGCCACGGACGCGTAGTTCGCGACCGGGCCGCCGAGCGGGCGCGACCAGGCGAAGGAAATGTCGCGGGAACCGGTGACGGGGCTGGTGTCGCTGTTGCGGGCGTCGGCGTGCATGCCGGGCCACCCGCCTGCCGAGAAGATGTCGTCGACCTGCGGTCCGCTGCTGCAGCCGCTGAGGACGACAGTCGAGATCGTCGCCAGCGCCAGTACTGACGAACGTAGGACCCGCCGCATTACATCTCCTCGTCTTCGATAACGCTCGGCCCAGAGACTATCCCGCCGAGGCGGGGCCGAGCACACGCCCCGAGGCGGGGCCGAGCACACGCCCCGAGGCGGGGCCGAGCGTCGCACCCCGATGGCGGTGTCGGAGTCCGGACGCACCCGAACGGGGGTACGGGCGGTGAACGTAGGCTGACAGGCTATGACGAGCATGTGGGGCGCACCGTTGCGTACGAGGTGGCGAGGATCCCGGCGGAGCGACAGCGGGCAGGCCCGCTTCCTGACACGCGCCTCGCTGCGATGGGTGCTGGCGAACAAGGCGTACACGCCGTGGTATCTGGTGCGGTACTACCGGCTCGCGAAATTCAAGCTCGCCAACCCGCACGTGATCCTGCGCGGCATGGTGTTCCTCGGCAAGCGGGTGGAGATCCATTCGACCCCCGACCTGTCCCGGCTCGAGATCGGCCGGTGGGTGCACATCGGCGACGGCAACGCCATCCGCTGCCACGAGGGTTCGCTGCGCATCGGCGACAAGGTGGTGTTCGGCAAGGACAACGTCGTCAACACGTACCTGGACATCGAGATCGGTGCGTCGACGCTCGTGGCCGACTGGTGTTACATCACCGACTTCGACCACCGCATGGACGACGTGAATGTCCCGATCAAGGATCAGGGCATCGTGAAGGGCCCGGTCCGCATCGGTCCCGACACGTGGGTGGCTGCCAAGGTGACGGTCCTGCGCAACACGCGCGTCGGGAGAGGCTGCGTTCTCGGCGCACACGCCGTCGTGAAGGGTGATATCCCCGACTTCAGCATCGCCGTCGGGTCGCCGGCCAAACCGGTGAAGAACCGCAAGGCGGAGTGGGAGGCGGGCGCGGCGGAACGCGCGAAGTACATCGCGGCCCTCGAAGACATCGCTCGCAAGAAGGCGGCGCAGGAGAGCTGAGCGGCGCGGTGGCATAGTCGGCAGCATGACCGTGGCGGACGGCGAACTCGAGGATCGCATCCGGGCGCTCCTCGACGCCCGGGCCGACAGCGCGAGCATCTGCCCGTCGGACGTCGCGCGAGCCGTCGCCCCCGACGACTGGCGGCCCCTCATGGAGTCGGTGCGGGAGGCCGCGCGGCGTCTGGCCGCCGCCGGCGAAGTCGAGATCACTCAGAAGGGCGCCGTGGTGGATCCGGACTCGGCGCGGGGTCCGATCCGGATCCGGTGGGCCCGCACGAACTGAGCGGCGAATGTACCGTTCGGCGCACCGAACGCGCCGAACGGTACATTCGCCCGGTCAGCGGCCGGGCAGGGGACGCTCGGGAATCTCCGGCCGCGCCAGCGGATGCCGCACGCGACGTTTGGCGCCCGCGTAGACGTGGACGGTCTCCTCGGCCACCTTGTGCCAGTCGAAATCGGCGGTGAGGCGGTCGCGGGCGGCGACTGCGCGCTGTTGTGCCCCGGCCGGGTCGTCGAGGACCTCCCGGACCGCGGAGGTGAGTCCGGTGACGTCGCCCGGCTGGAACGACATGCCGGTTTCGCCGTCGACGACCGCTTCACCGAGACCGCCCGCGGTGGACGCGACGAGCGGGGTTCCGGAGGCGGCGGCCTCGAGCGCGATGATGCCGAACGGCTCGTACCGGCTGGGCAGGACGATGGCGTCGGCGCCGTGCAGCCACCCGAGCAGTTCGACGTGGTCGAGGTTGCCGAGGAAGTTCACGGCACGGGCGACGCGATGCGTGCGGGCCTGCTGGTAGAGCCAGGTGAACTGGGTGCCCTCCCCGGCGATCGACAGCGTCGTGCCGGGGTGGCTGCGGCGGATGCGGGGGAGCGCGGCGATGGCGTCCTGCACGCCCTTCTCGTATTCGAGGCGGCCGACGAACAGCAGTTTCGGCGGTCCGGACCGCGTCGCACGCTCGCGGAAACTCCACGTCGTGAGGTCGATTCCGTTGCGAATCACCGTGATCGGCGGGAGCTGCGGACCGTAGAGTGCGGTCACCTCGTCCTGCATCGACGCGGAACACGTGATGAGCGCATCGGATTCGTTGGCCAGCCACCATTCCACCGAATGCACCTGCCGGTTGATCCGACCGGACACCCAGCCGCTGTGCCGTCCGGCTTCGGTGGCGTGGAGCGTGGAAACCAAAGGGACGTCGTAGAATTCGGCCAACGCGATGGCCGGATGTGCCACCAGCCAGTCGTGCGCGTGCACCACGTCCGGATGCCAGCCCTCCCCGACACCCGGCTTGTGCAGTGCGACGCCGGCGCGCACCATCGCGTGTCCCATTGCGAGCGTCCACGCGAGCATGTCCTCGCCGAACACGAAGTGCGCGGGGTCTTCGGCGACGGCGACCACCAGGACGCCGTCCTCGATGTGGGTGACGGTGGGATGGGTCGACGCGTCGGTGCCGGACGGCCGCCGCGACAGCACCACCACTTCGTGTCCGGCGGCAGCGAGTTCGGTGGCCAGGTGGTGCACGTGGCGGCCGAGGCCGCCGACCACGACGGGTGGGTACTCCCACGACACGATCAGGATCTTCACGACGCCCCTCCCTCGGTGCCCGTCAGCCGGTGGTCCCCGGCGGGCAGGCGTCGCGCGTCGAGCCCGGGAAACAGGCCGTCGGCGCGGTTCCATCCCTCTGCGAGTCTGCTCGCGGCCGCTTCCTTGCCCGCCGACACGGCGGCGGCGATCTCGCGGGTGGCGTGCGCGTGCTTGTGTGCCCGGTCGCGGGCGTACCCGGCCGCCGAATCCTTGCTGACCATGAACGCCCAGTCGCTCGACACCGTCATGAGTGCCTCGCGCAGCATCTGGTCGTTCACGCGATTCCGGAGCGCGGGACGTCCGGGGGCGGCGTCGTGGTCGTGGGTCTTGTCGACGGTGTCGAGTGCGGTCCCGACCACCTCGGAGTTGAGTTGCACCAGGTCCGCAACCTGATCGCCGGCCCACACCCGCCAGTCCTTGCCGGATCCCCACGACGAGTTCTCGAGCTGGACGGGTTCGCCGACGTAGCCCTGGCTGCGGGCGTCGTCGAGGGTGCCGACCCGGATTCCGGCCGCGGGCAGCGCGCGCAGCACCTTCTCGAGCCATTCGGGGCCCTCGTGCCACCAGTGCCCGAACAGTTCCGTGTCGAACGCGGCGACGACGAGTGCGGGCCGGCCGATGCGGCCGGATTCCTCGCGCAGCCGCTTGCGGACGGTGGCGACGAAGTCGGCCACGTGCCGGTCGACCGCCGCCGACGCGAGGGCGGGGTCGTACGGCGCCTTGTCTGCCGAGTCGACCGTGCGGCCGGTGACCCGGGCCGGTTTGAGTCCCGTGGCGTGGTCGTAGGTGTGGAAGTCGCGGTAGGCGCCGTGGCCGGGGTAGCCCGACTTCGGCGACCACACCCGGTAGCTGACCTGCAGATCGCGCCCGAACGCGACCACGTCCGACTCCCGGACCGGCCGGCCGAGCGAGGTGTCGCCGCGCAGGGCGGGACCGTCGACCATGAAATGCGTGACGCCGGCCTCGGCGTATCCGGTCTCCATGCCGGGGGTGTACCCGCATTCGGGCCCCCAGATACCTGTCGGCCTGCAGTTCCACCGGGCGGCGGCGTCGGCGAGCCCCTCGCGGAGGGAGAACGCACGCAGCCGCGGATCGAGCAGCGGCTGGAACGGGTGGGCGAGCGGACCGCCGAGCAGTTCGAACGCCTCGCGGTCGAGGAGATCGCGCAGCACCGGCGAGCCGCCGTGGCGCCAGCGCACCTCGAAGTCGGCGAGCGCGGCGGCGGACGCACGGTGTTCGCGCGCACCGAGTTCGCGGTGCGCGTCGTCGGGCATGCCTGCCGCCTCGTGCGCGCGGATCTGCCAGTTCCCGAGCCAGTGGTGCATCCCGGCGAGGCAGTGCGGGTCATCGAGCTGAGCTGCGAGAACGGGGGTGATGCCGAGGGTCAGCAGATGCGAGCGACCCTCCTCGGCCAGCCGCCGCAGCATCGCGGTGAGGGGGAGGTACGACGCCGCCCACGACTGGTAGAGCCATTCCTCGCCGACGGGCCAGCGGCCGTGGTTGGCGAGCCAGGGCAGGTGGGAGTGCAGGACCAGGCAGAACATTCCCGGTTCCGTCGCGTCGCCCGCTCCGGTGCGGTGGTCGGATTCGGTCACCGAACAGGATCCTTCACCGCGATGGCCACCAGGTCGAGGCTGTCGTCGATGTCGCCTTCGTGCAGTGCGAAATCGTGGACGGTGATGCCCTCGACGTCGCGGGTCAGTTCCTCGGGCCACGGTTCGCCGGCGAGAGCGCGGTCGATCTGCGCGCCGATGAACGAGCCGCCGTGCTTCGTGTCGAGGGCCTTCAGCCGCGGTCCGTGGTGGACGCCGGTCATGAGGGCGACGGTGAATCCGGCCTCCTCGAGCAGTTCGGTCAGCTCGGCCGCGTCGAGTTCGCGGGTGTGGAACGGATTCAGCGGCGTGTCGCGGCCCGGTGAGAACGTGATGCGGTTGGGGGTGCTGACGAGCAGTTCCCCTCCGGGGGTCAGCACCCGGAAGCACTCGCGCAGGAATTGGGCCTGGTCCCACAGGTGTTCGATCACCTGGAAATTGACGACGGTGTCGACGGATTCGTCGCCGAGGGGAAGCTCCGCGAGATTGCCGTGCAGCATCTCGACCCGGGGGTACCGCGCGCGAACGTGTTCGACGGCGGAGATGTCGTAGTCGAGTCCGATGACGCCCTGTGCCACATCGGCAATCATGTTGGCGCCGTAGCCTTCTCCGGATCCGGCCTCGAGTACCCGGCGTCCCGCGCAGCGGAGGAGGAGGTCGCGGTAGACGACCTCGTGCCGCCGGAACCAGTAGTTCTCCTCGGGGATACCGGGCACGGTCCGCTCGCCCGTGAGGGGCAGTGGTGCGTCCTCGCGGTCGCCGACAAATGATTCGCTCACCGGTGCGAGGTTAGTGCCCCCGGCAAGGTCGCTCGTCCAGGTGGTCTACATCACAGCGGTGAAATGCGGTTTCGGCCGTTATGGTGAACGAGACTTTCACGCAAGTTACCGATGGGTAACTTAGCGTGGGGTAATCTGTCGCAGAGCAATCGTGCGACGAAATATCGAAGACGAGAGCTCGGCCCGCGCGGAGCGACTCACGATAACCACGCAAGAACACACAGGAGGTCGACGAAGACCCATGACGAACATCGTTGTTTTGATCAAGCAGGTCCCCGACACGTGGTCCGAGCGCAAGCTGACCGACGGCGACTACACGCTTGACCGCGAGGCCGCCGATGCAGTGCTCGACGAGATCAACGAGCGCGCCGTCGAAGAAGCGCTTCTGATCAAGGAGGCCCAGGGTGGCGAGGTGACCGTCCTCTCCGCAGGTCCGGACCGCGCCACCGACGCCATCCGCAAGGCCCTGTCCATGGGTGCCGACAAGGCAGTGCACATCAACGACCCGGCCCTCCACGGCTCCGACGCGGTGCAGACCGCGTGGACGCTGGCCGCGGCGCTCGGACAGATCACGTTCGAGAACGAAGAGCCCGCCGACCTGATCATCGCCGGCAACGAGGCCACCGACGGCCGCGTCGGCGCCGTTCCGGCCATCATCGCCGAGTACCTGGGCATCCCGCAGCTCACGCAGCTGCGCAAGCTGACCGTCGCCGACGGCACCGTCACCGGTGAGCGCGAGACCGACGAGGGCGTCTTCGGCCTCGAGGCGAGCCTGCCGGCCATCGTCAGCGTCACCGAGAAGATCAACGAGCCCCGCTTCCCCTCCTTCAAGGGCATCATGGCCGCGAAGAAGAAGGAAGTTCTCGTCTACACGCTGGCCGACCTCGGTGTCGACCCGGAGACCGTCGGTGTCGCCAACGCGGGCACCACCGTCACCGCCTCCACCCCCAAGCCTCCGCGTACCGCTGGTGAGCGCATCGTCGACGAGGGCGACGGCGGCAGCAAGATCGCTGCCTACCTCGTGGGCCAGAAGATCATCTGATCGCGCCCCTCTACACACCAGCAGACACATACAGGGAGAGTTAGACATGGCAGAAGTACTGGTGCTCGTCGAGCACGCAGAGGGTGCACTGAAGAAGGTCAGCACCGAACTCATCACCGCCGCTCGCGCGCTCGGTGAGCCGGCCGCAGTGGTCACCGGTCCCGCCGGTACCGCAGACAAGCTGGCCGAGGGCCTCGCCGCCGCAGGCGCGGCCAAGATCTACGTCGCCGAGTCGGACGACATCGAGGGCTACCTGGTCACGCCGAAGGTCGACGTGCTCGCGTCACTCGTCGAGTCGGCCGCCCCGGCCGCGGTCATCACCGCCGCCAGCGTCGAGGGCAAGGAGGTCTCCGGACGTCTTGCTGCCCGCATCGGCTCCGGCCTGCTCGTCGACGTCGTCGACGTGAAGTCCGACGGCAGTGCCGTGCACTCCATCTTCGGTGGCGCGTTCACCGTCGACGCCAAGGCCAACGGCGACGTCCCGGTCATCTCGGTCCGTCCGGGCGCCATCGAGGCGAAGCCCGAAGCCGGTGCAGGCGAGAAGGTTTCCGTCGAGGTTCCGGCCCAGGACGAGGGTGCCGTCAAGATCACCTCGCGTGATCCGATCGTCGGCGGCGACCGCCCCGAACTCACCGAGGCGACCGTCGTCGTCTCCGGTGGTCGCGGTGTCGGCAGCGCCGACAAGTTCACCGTCGTCGAGGAGCTCGCCGATTCGCTCGGTGCCGCTGTCGGTGCCTCGCGTGCCGCGGTCGACTCGGGCTACTACCCGGGCCAGTTCCAGGTCGGTCAGACCGGTAAGACGGTCTCCCCGCAGCTGTACATCGCGCTCGGCATCTCCGGTGCCATCCAGCACCGCGCCGGTATGCAGACGTCGAAGACCATCGTCGCCGTGAACAAGGACGAGGAAGCCCCGATCTTCGAGATCGCGGACTTCGGCATCGTCGGCGACCTGTTCAACGTCGCTCCGCAGCTCACCGAGGCCGTCAAGGCTCACAAGGGCTGATTTTCCACCGACGGCGGCCCCGTTCCCTTTCCCGGGAGCGGGGCCGCCGTCGTATCTTCCGCCGTTCATCCGGGCTGCATCGACACGACACCCGGGCGACGCCCCCGCGCCGCCCCTGCTCGGTAAACCTGCGCCATGACAACTTCGTCAGTTCTCCGCGCACCGAGTGAGACCGCCGATTCTGTTGTAACCGCACCCAGGTACTCCCTGGTCGTCTCGTCCGACCGCGAACACCGCGTGGCCGCTCAGCGGTTGCGGTACCGCGTGTTCGCCTCGGAACCCGGTTTCTCCGTCCCCGCGCACGCGGACGCCCTCGACTCCGACCGGTTCGACGACTTCTGCGACCACCTCCTCGTCCGGCACGAGGAGACCGGCGAATTCGTCGGGTGCTATCGCATGCTCCCGCCCGACGCCGCCGCCCAGGCCGGCGGCTATTACACCGCCACCGAATTCGACATCTCGGCACTCGATCCCGTCGGCAACCGCATCGTCGAGATGGGCCGGGCGTGCGTCGACCCCGATCACCGTTCCGGTTCGGTCCTGAGCCTGATGTGGGCCGGGATCCTCCACTACCTGCAATTGACCGGATACGAGTGGGTGATGGGCTGCGTCTCCGTGCCGATGCGGGAGCACCCGGACGCGGTGGCCGGTTCCAACGTCCGCGGCGTGCGTGATCTGCTGCTCCGCAAGTACGGCAGCGACCCGGCCTCCCGGGCCGTGCCCAGGAACCCGGTGCGCGTCGACGGGCGATCACTCGACGAGATCGACCCGCCCGCCCGCCCGGTCCTGCCGCCGCTGCTCCGGGGATATCTGCGCCTCGGCGCCAAGGTGTGCGGGGAGCCCGCGCACGACCCGGAATTCGGTGTCGCCGACTTCGTCGCCCTGCAGGGACTGCACGGCGCGAACGAGCGGTACCTCGACCGCCTGCGTTCGGCTTCGGCCACTTTCGAGGCGGGGGCGCAGGCATGAGCGCCGCGGTGCCGGAGACGGCCGCGGTGCCGGAGACGGCTGCAGTGCCCGTGCATTCGTGGATGCCGTCGAGTCCGTGCGGCGCGGGATGCCTGCCCGCGGAGGCGAACGCCGTGTCGATCCCGACCGTGGTCGTGCGGTGGTGCCTCGTGGTGTCGGCGCTGGCGACGGCGCCGCTCCTGACCGCGGGATGGTTGCTGCCGCGGTTGTGGCGGACGGGTCTGCAGCGTCGGTATGCGGCGATTCTGTTGCGCTGCGTGGGAATTCGCCTCGTCGTGGTCGATCACCGCGGAAAGCGCCGGCACGACGGCGGGCTTCTGGTGGTGGCCGGCCACGTGTCCTGGACCGACGTGCTGGTGCTCAGTGCGCTGGCACCGGCGAACTTCGTCGCCCGCGGCGATCTGCTGGACTGGCCGGTTCTGGGTTCGCTCGCCCGGCGGATGCGGGTCGTCCCGATCGAACGGCAGAGCCTGCGGGCGCTCCCGGGCACCGTGGCGACGACGGCGGGCAGGCTGCGCGACGGCGAACGAGTCGTGGCGTTCCCCGAGGGCACGACGTGGTGTGGACGGGCGTACGGCGGATTCCGGCCCGCGCTGTTCCAGGCGGCGATCGACGCGGAGTGCCCGGTTCAGCCGATCTCGCTGCGATACACCGGACGGGGCGGCGAACTGACGACCGGGCCGTGCTTCGTGGGCGAGGAGACGATCGGCCGGTCGATCCGGCGCATCATCCGTCAGAAGGGCGTCAACGCCGAGGTCCGGCTGGCGCCGATCGAGTATCCGGGGGAGTGCCGCCGCGATCTTGCGGCCCGATGCGAACGCGCCGCCCGAGGCGACGAACGCATCGATCTCGCGGCGCACGACATCGTCGATCCGCTGCAGAGTGCGGTCGGGACGGCGGCTACGGACGTCGAGGCGGCGGAGCGTCTCGTCGCCTGAGCTATCCTGGTCACGTCATGACCTCTGCCCGCAGTGCCGATCACCCCGTCTACCTGGACCACGCAGCCACCACTCCCATGGTGCCGGCGAGCGTCCGGGCGATGACCGACATCTTCAGTACCGTGGGCAATGCGTCCTCGCTGCACGGTTCCGGGCGCGCCGCCCGCCGTCGCATCGAGGAGGCCCGCGAGTCCATCGCCGCCGACCTCGGCGCCAGGCCGTCCGAGGTCATCTTCACCTCCGGTGGCACCGAGAGCGACAACCTCGCGGTCAAGGGCATCTTCTGGGCGCGGCGTGACGCCGACCCCGGGCGGGTGCGGATTTTGGCCAGTGCCGTCGAGCATCATGCGGTGCTCGACGCGGTGGAGTGGCTCGAGAAGCACGAGGGCGCACAGGTCACGTGGCTGCCCGTCGACGAACTGGGCCGGGTGTCGCCGCAGACGCTGCGCGACGAACTCGCCGTCCATGCGGACGAAACCGCCCTGGTCACGATCATGTGGGCCAACAACGAGGTCGGCACGATCATGCCGATCACCGAACTCGCCGCGGTGGCGGCCGAGTTCGGTGTGCCCGTGCACAGCGACGCCGTCCAGGCCGTCACGCACATCCCCGTGGACTTCGCTGCCAGCGGGCTGTCCGCGCTGAGCATCGCCGCGCACAAGGTCGGCGGACCGCAGGGTGTCGGTGCACTCCTGCTGGGACGGCAGGTGCCGTGTGTGCCGTTGCTGCACGGCGGGGGACACGAACGCGACCTGCGTTCGGGCACCCCGGACACCGCGGGTGTCGTCGGCATGGCGGCGGCGCTGCGCGACGCGACCGCGAATCTCGACTCCCGCGCCGCGGAACTGTCCGTCCTGCGCGACCGCCTCATCGAGCGCGTCGGCGAGATCGTCCCGGACGCCGTGCTGAACGGTCCGGTGGGCAGCGCGCGACTGCCGGGCAACGCCCACTTCACGTTCCCCGGTTGCGAGGGCGATTCGCTGCTGATGCTGCTCGACGCCGCCGGGATCGAGTGCTCGACCGGTTCGGCGTGTACCGCCGGTGTCGCCCGCCCCAGCCACGTCCTGACCGCGATGGGCGTGGAGGCCGCGACCGCGCGCGGGTCGTTGCGCTTCTCGTTCGGGCACACGTCGACGGTCGCGGACGTGGATGCAGTCATCGCGGCACTGCCGCAAGTTGTGGAGCGGGCCCGCGCCGCCGGGCTCGCCGGTGTCGGAGCGCGTGGAGGGAATCGTTGATGCGAGTACTGGCGGCCATGAGCGGCGGCGTCGATTCCGCCGTGGCGGCGGCACGGGCAGTCGCTGCCGGACACGACGTGGTGGGTGTGCATCTCGCGCTGTCCGCCGAGCCGGGCACGCTGCGCACCGGGTCCCGGGGCTGCTGCTCCAAGGAAGACGCCGGTGACGCCCGGCGTGCCGCGGACGTGCTCGGAATCCCGTTCTACGTATGGGATTTCGCCGACCGCTTCAAGGAAGACGTGATCGACGACTTCGTGGCGTCCTACGCGGCGGGGGAGACCCCCAACCCGTGCCTGCGATGCAATGAGAAGATCAAGTTCGCGGCGCTCGCGGACCGCGCGATCGCCCTCGGGTTCGACGCGGTGGCCACCGGTCACTACGCGCAGCTCGACAACGGTGTGCTGCGCCGTGCCGTCGACGCGGACAAGGACCAGTCGTACGTGCTCGGTGTTCTGACGGCCGAGCAGTTGTCGCGGGCGATGTTCCCCGTCGGCGACACCCCGAAGGACCGGATCCGGGAAGAGGCCGCCGAACGCGGTCTCGCCGTGGCGAACAAGCCCGACAGCCACGACATCTGCTTCATCCCGTCCGGTGACACCCGGGCGTTCCTCGGCGCCCACATCGGTGTCCGCCCGGGCAGTGTGGTCGACGCCGATTCGGGTGAGGTGCTCGCGGAACACGAAGGCGTGCACGGGTTCACGATCGGTCAGCGGAAGGGCCTCGGCGTCCAGGGCCCCGCGGCCGACGGGCAGCCGCGGTACGTGACGTCGATCGAACCCGAAACCGGCACCGTCCGTGTCGGTTCGGCGCGTAACCTCGAAGTGCACGCGATCAGCGCGGACCGCGCCGTGTGGACGTCCGGGAGCGCGCCGTCCGGACCGGTCGAATGCACCGTCCAGGTGCGCGCGCACGGCGGACTCGCCGAGGCGGTGGCGGAAGCCGTCGACGGAGGTATCCGCATCTCGCTGCGCGACCCGCTCACCGGTGTGGCGAAGGGACAGGCCGTCGTTCTGTACCGGACCGACCCGGCAGGCGACATCGTGCTGGGTAGCGGAACCATCTCGGGCACCGACGCGCATCCGAACACGCAGTGACGCAGGGTATTTCATTGGCCGGTGGCGTCACCGGCGTCGGCTCGTGGCCCGGAGCGGACCCGCGTGAAGCCGCCACCGTCGTCCTCGGCGAACTCGGCAGGCTCCCGCACCTGGTGGAGCTGCCCGCCCGCGGGCTCGGCGCCGACATGATCGGCCGCGCCAGCGCCCTGCTCGTGGATCTGCAACTGGACGTGTCCACGTCCGCCTACCGCGTGGTGCAGCGTCGCGGCTCGGTGGCCAAGCGGGCGACCGACTTCCTGAACCAGGACCTCGACGCGCTCGAGGAAGCGTGGGAGAGTGCGGGCCTCGTCGGGGCCGATCACGTGGTGAAGGTGCAGTCGGTCGGTCCTCTCACGCTGGCGGCCGAGGTGGAACTCGGCACCGGAAGGCGCGTGCTCACCGACCCCGGTGCAGTGCGCGATTTCGCCGAATCGCTGGGGGAAGGACTCGCGCGGCATGCCGCGGAGGTCACCCGGCGTGTCGGTGCGCAGGTGCTGATCCAGTTCGACGAGCCACGACTGCCTGCCGTGCTGGCGGGCACGCTGTCCGGTCGGTCGAGGCTCGAGACCGTGCGGGCGATGCCGGAGCCGGAGGCTCTCGCCGTGCTCGAGGCCGCCCTCGCCGGCTCCGGCGGAGTGACTATGGTGCACTGCTGCTCCGCGGACCTGCCCACGGACCTGCTGCGGCGCAGCAGTGCGCGCGCGGTCGGTCTGGACGTGTCGCAGCTGGCGCCTGCGGACCTGGACAGCATCGGCGAGTTGCTCGACGCGGGCAAGGAGCTGGCGCTGGGGCTGATCCCGACCACCGCTCCGGCCGTGCCCGCCACCTGGCGCGACCTCGCCCGACCTGCGGTGACGCTGATCGACCGGCTCGGATTTCCGCGCACGACGCTGCGGACGCAGGTCGCCGTGACACCGGCCTGCGGACTCGCGGGCGCCGACGGCTCCTGGAGCCGCGACGCGCTGAAGTTCTGCGCCGAGGTGAGCAGCGCGTTCACCGACGACCCCGAATCGCTCTGAGTGCGGGGTTCGGTGTCGGCCGGACCGGTTAATCTTCGATGGTGAGTGAATCGACCGCAGCCCCGACACCGGCCCCCGGACATGTCCGGGAGCACTGGAACGAGCTGGCCGAGGAAGTGCGGCAGCACCAGTTCCGCTACTACGTCCGCGACGCGCCCATCATCTCCGACGGAGAGTTCGACGTGCTGCTGGGCGAGCTGAACGACCTCGAGAACCAGTACCCCGACCTGCGGACGCCGGATTCGCCGACCCAGCTCGTCGGCGGCGGATTCGCCACCGACTTCGCCTCCGCCGACCACCTCGAGCGGATGCTGAGCCTCGACAACGTCTTCGCGACCGACGAACTGCGCACCTGGATCAGCCGGGTGGAGCAGGAGACCGGCCCCGACCTGCACTACCTGTGCGAGGTGAAGATCGACGGAGTCGCGCTGAACCTGGTGTACGAGAACGGCAGACTCGTCCGCGCCGCCACCCGCGGCGACGGCCGGACCGGTGAGGAAGTGACGCTCAACGCCCGGACCATCGACGACATCCCGGAAAAACTCACCGGCACAGACGAATACCCGGTTCCGGCGCTCCTCGAGGTGCGCGGTGAGGTGTTCTTCCGGCTCGAGGACTTCGCGGCACTCAACGCGGCGCTCGTCGAGGAGGGCAAGGCGCCGTTCGCGAATCCCCGGAACTCTGCGGCCGGGTCGCTGCGGCAGAAGAATCCGGCCGTCACGGCCCGCAGGCGCCTCGGGATGATCTGCCACGGCCTCGGCCGGAGCGAAGGATTCGAGCCGGCCTCCCAGTACGACGCGTACACGGCGCTGGCGGCGTGGGGCCTGCCCGTGTCGACCCACACCGTCCGCGTCACGGGCGCGGACGCCGTCGTGGACAGGGTGCAGTACTGGGGCGAGCACCGGCACGACGTGGAGCACGAGATCGACGGTCTGGTGGTCAAGGTCGACGAGACGTCGCTGCAACGCCGGCTGGGGTCCACGTCGCGGGCGCCGCGCTGGGCGATCGCGTACAAGTACCCGCCGGAGGAGGCCACCACCAAGCTCCTCGACATCCGGGTCAACGTCGGCCGCACCGGCCGGGTCACCCCGTTCGCCTACATGGAGCCGGTCACCGTCGCCGGGTCCACCGTCTCCCTCGCCACCCTGCACAACGGCTCCGAGGTCAAACGCAAGGGCGTGCTGATCGGCGACACGGTGGTGCTGCGCAAGGCCGGCGACGTGATTCCCGAGGTCCTCGGGCCCGTGGTCGACGCCAGGACCGGCGACGAGTACGAGTTCGTGATGCCGGCGAACTGCCCGGAGTGCGACACGCCGCTCGCTCCCGCCAAGGAGGGCGACGCGGACATCCGCTGCCCCAACCAGCAGTACTGCCCCGCGCAACTCCGGGAACGTGTGTTCCACGTCGCGGGCCGCGGTGCGTTCGACATCGAGGTGCTCGGCTACGAGGCCGCGACGAGCCTGCTCGAAGCGAAGGCGATCGGCGACGAAGGCGACCTGTTCTCGCTCACCGAGGACGATCTGCTGAAGACGACGCTCTTCCGGACCAAGGCCGGCGGGCTGTCGGCCAACGGCCGCAGGCTGCTCGACAATCTCGATACCGCCAAGGACAAGCCGCTGTGGCGGGTGCTGGTCGCGCTGTCGATCCGCCACGTCGGTCCGACGGCGGCGCGGGCGCTCGCGGGCGAGTTCGGGTCGCTCGACCGGATCCGGGAGAGCTCCGTCGAGGAACTCGCGGCGGTCGACGGGGTCGGCGGCACCATCGCCGCGGCCGTCGTCGAATGGTTCGGCGTCGACTGGCACCGGCAGATCGTCGACAAGTGGTCGGCGGCCGGTGTGCGCATGGAAGACGAACGCGACGAATCGATTCCGCGCAACCTCGAGGGCCTGTCGATCGTCGTCACGGGTTCGCTCGAGACGTTCTCCCGCGACCAGGCGAAGGAGGCGATCCTCGTCCGGGGCGGCAAGGCCGCGGGTTCGGTGTCGAAGAAGACGGCGTTCGTGGTGGCCGGCGAATCCCCGGGGTCGAAGCACGACAAGGCCGTCGAACTCGGTGTGCCGGTCCTCGACGAGGACGGGTTCCGCCGACTGCTGGAGGGGGGACCGGACGCGATCGCGGATTCCGGGGTGTGACGGGAACCTCACGCTCGAGTTTTGGGCGGCGTGAGCTGTCCTGTCATAGTTCTGGACATGATCGAGATTCGGAATGCGACACCGGACGAGTACGAGGCCGTCAGCGACCTCACGGTGATCGCCTACGTGGGCGGCGGACACGTCGAGGCACACGATCCGTACACGAACCGGTTGCGCGACACCGCGGAACGAGCGGACAAGGCGGAGGTCCGGGTGGCGGTGTTGGAGGGCCGGGTCGTGGGTTCCGTCACGATCGCGGAACCGGCGTCCCCGTACGCCGACGTCGCGCAGCCGGGGGAACTCGAATTCCGGATGCTCGCCGTGTCACCCGACGCCCGCGGTTCCGGCGTCGGGTCGGCGCTCGTGCGGCACGTGCTCGACACGGCCTACGACCGCGGCGACCGCGCGGTCGTCATGTCGACCCAGTCCGACATGGAAGACGCACGCCGCATCTACGACCGCAACGGGTTCGTGCCTGTGCCCGACCGCAATTGGGAGCCCGTCCCGGGTGTCGAGCTCACCGTCCTGGTCCGCGAACTCGTCTGAGACGACCACGACCACGGCCCCGGACCTTCCGGCCCGGGGCCAAGGTCAGCTCAGCACGGTCGCGATGATGCCGGCGAGGTAGCCCAGCCGGGCGATCTCGGACGGACGGAACTCCGGGCCGCCGGGGCGGCCGAGCATCAGCACCCGGCCGGTGGTCCCGAGGGGAGCCGCGGCGAGTGTGGTGTTCATGTCGCGCCACACCTGCGGCACCCAGTCGCCCTCGCCGTCCAGCGCGGTGGGCTTCTCCAGCGGCATCCACGGGATCTCGGTGGCGTGCGTCTCGGGCGCTCCCGAGCTGCCGACCACCCGGTATGCGCCGTGCGGGCCGAGGTCTGCGACCACGGACCAGCCGACCCGGAGCACCCGCGGGGCGCCGTCGACGAGGACCTGCAGTCGATCGTCCGCGGCGGTGGCGACCTGGTCGATGAGCTCGAGCTCGCGGTGGGTGTCGAGTATTCCGGCGTACGGCCGGATGGAGTCGACGGTGACGCCGGGCAGATTCTCGGCGGCCGTGATGAGGGTGTCGGGGAGCGATCCCGGCTCGACATCGACGACGAGGTCGTCGATGGCGAATCCGGCACCCCGTTCCACGACGTCGAGCGACAGAATGTCAGCACCCACCGAGCCCAGGGCGACGGCGAGAGAGCCGAGGCTACCGGGACGGTCGGGGAGCTGGACGCGAAGCAGATACGACACGTGCGTCCCTTTCACCACGAGATAGACGCGGGAGTACCTGCGACCCCCGTCGCTCACCATCCTTGCACTTTCGTTCCCGAGTATGCGGTCCCCCCTGCGGCTTCGCCCGGGGCGGGACGGGGATTCGCAGGTCGCGTTCGATTCGTGACATCGCCGATACGGATTCGCCTCGTGCGCGAAACACGACGGCCCAAACATGGGTGCATGAACACCACGGCAACGGGAGTGACGACGTCCGTCTCGAGGCGGGTGGCGGCGGGCCGGGAGCAGGAATTCCTGCGCTGGACGGACGCCGGGATGGCGATGGCGGGCACGTTCCCGGGGTTCCTCGGCGGGGGCTGGCTGCGCGCGGTGTCCGACCCCGAGCAGTACCACGTGGTGTACCGGTTCGCGGACGAGGACACGCTCGACGCATGGATCACCTCGCCCGCGCGGAAGGTGTGGGTGGGGCGGGGGACGGGTCTGGCGCAGGACACGGTGACGCACCGGCTGACCGGGGTGGAGGGCTGGTTCGAACCGCAGTCGACGCTCACCCACGCCGTGCGGGTCAGCGCCCCACCGCCGCGGTGGAAGCAGGCGGTCACCATCTGGCTCGGCTTCTTCCCGATCTCGCTGCTCGTCGCGATCTTCGTCACTCCCCGGCTGGCGCCCCTGGACGTGGTGACCCGCACCGTAGTGGCGACGGTGCTCACGACGCCGGTGATGGTCTTCGTGGTTCTTCCGTTCCTGACGGCCAGGTTGCGGCGCTGGCTGCACGGCTGATCCGGGCACTGCTCTAGGCTGGGACCCACTTGTGTACGTCCGAACGTGTACGTCCGAACCGAAAGGGGCCCCGCGGTGCCTGCCATCTCCCGTGACGAGGTCGCGCACCTCGCGCGGCTGTCTCGACTCGCCCTGACCGATGCCGAGCTCGACGAGTTCGCCGGTCAGCTGGACTCGATTCTCAGCCACGTGAAGGTGGTCACCGAGGTGCCCGCCGAGGATGTTCCGCCGATGGCGAACCCGAACGCCGTCACCAACGTGACCCGTCCCGACGTGATCGTTCCCGGCCTGACGCCCGAGCAGGCGCTGTCCGGCGCGCCGGCCGTCGAGCAGGATCGTTTCGCCGTCCCGCAGATTCTTGGAGAGGGCGAATGAGCGCCGAACTGACCACTCTCGACGCCGCAGACCTCGCGTCGAAGATCCACAGCCGTGAGGTGTCCTCCGTCGAGGTCACCCAGGCGCATCTGGACCGCATCGCCGCGGTCGACGGAGAGCTGAACGCCTTCCTGCACGTGGCGGGCGAGCAGGCCCTCGTGTCGGCGAAGGAGGTGGACAGCAGCCTCGCCGCAGGTGATGCTCCCGCCTCCCCGTTGGCGGGAGTTCCGTTGGCGCTCAAGGACATCTTCACCACCACCGACATGCCCACCACGTGTGCGTCGAAGATCCTCGAAGGCTGGATCGCGCCGTACGACGCGACGCTGACGAAGAAGCTGCGCGACGCAGGCATCCCGATCCTGGGAAAGACCAACCTCGACGAGTTCGCGATGGGGTCGTCCACCGAGAACTCCGCGTACGGCCCCACCCGCAACCCGTGGGACACGACCCGCATCCCGGGCGGCTCCGGCGGCGGCAGCGCCGCGGCCCTCGCGTCCCGGCAGGCCCCGCTCGCGATCGGCACCGACACGGGTGGCTCGATCCGCCAGCCCGCCGCCGTCACGGCGACGGTCGGTACCAAGCCGACGTACGGCACGGTGTCCCGGTTCGGTCTCGTCGCTTGCGCGTCCTCGCTCGACCAGGGTGGTCCGTGCGGTCGCACGGTGCTCGACACCGCACTGCTGCACGAGGTCATCGCCGGGCACGACCCGCGCGACTCCACGTCGATCGACGCGCCCGTGCGTCCCGTGGTGGCGGCTGCGCGCGAGGGCGCAGGGGGCAACCTGAAGGGCGTGAAGGTCGGTGTGGTCAAGGAACTGCACTCCGACAGCTACCAGCCCGGGGTCATCTCCTCGTTCGATGCGGCCGTCGCGCAACTCACCGAACTCGGTGCCGAGGTCGTCGAGGTGTCGTGCCCCAACTTCGAGTACGCGCTCGCGTCGTACTACCTCATCCTGCCGAGCGAGGTGTCGTCGAACCTCGCGCGCTTCGACGCCATGCGGTACGGGCTGCGCATCGACCAGGGCGACATGAGCGCCGACCAGGTGATGGCCGCGACGCGTGCCGCCGGCTTCGGCCCGGAGGTCAAGCGTCGCATCATGATCGGCACCTACGCGCTGTCGTCCGGCTACTACGACGCCTACTACGGTCAGGCGCTCAAGGTGCGGACGCTCATCGCCCGGGACTTCGACAAGGCCTACGAGAAGGTGGACGTCCTGGTGTCGCCCACCAGTCCGTTCACGCCGTGGAAGCTGGGCGAGAAGGTCGGCGACCCGCTCGCGATGTACCTGTCGGACCTGTGCACGCTGCCCACCAACCTGGCCGGGCACTGCGCGATGTCGGTCCCGTCGGGGCTGTCCGCGGACGACGGTCTGCCGGTGGGACTGCAGATCATGGCCCCCGCGCTCGCCGACGAGCGGCTGTACCGGGTCGGTGCCGCCTACGAGGCCGCGCGCGGTCCGATCGGCTCGCCGAGCTAGGAGCAGTCGGGCAGGGCGGTGCCCTGCTCGGTGCCGTAGCGGTGTCCGTGCCCGGACGCGAAGTTCAGCGCGGACACCAGGTCGACACTCGTCTGCAGGAACGTGATGCCCGGAATCCATTGGGGGACCGGCGCATCGCGTACCGCGAGCGAGAGGTCGGGCCGGTGCAGGATCAGGTCGGGCGACCACCACACCACCGGGTCGGACGTGTTCGCCAGCACCGTCGCGCCGTCCGTCAGCACGGAACCGGCGGGCGGGCCCGACCACAATGCGCCGCAGACGCGTTCCCGGAGTTGATCGGCGTCGGTGAAAATCGCACTGCCGCCGACGGATCCGAGACTCTGGCCGTAGACGTAGAGCGCCGGGCGAAGGACGTCGGGTAGGTCGGCGATCCGCTCGGCGACGGCATCGAACAATGCTGCCGCCGAGTCGTCTGCGGCGGAACGTCCGAACACGAACGTGATCCAGCTCGGCAGATACGAGTACTGCATGCCGACGATCGCGACGTCGTCGGCGAAGCGATCCTCGAATCCTTCGGCCGCGTTCTCGTCGATCCATCCCGAGCCGGTGGGTACCGTGACGACGATGGCGGACCGGGTGAACCCGCCCGCCCGCTCCAGCTCCGAGACCGCCAGTGCCGCACGGGATTCGACGTCGGGGGCCGAATCCATTCCCACGTAGGTGCGGATGGCGGCCGACTGCTCGCCCGCCGCCACGAACCGCCGCCCCTGGCGCCCGAGCGACTCCCAGCTGATCGCGGACTCCGGACTGCCGGACGATTCGGCCGACACCGGCCGGTGCAGGGACACGTCGACGAGCGCGTTGGAGTCGCTGTAGGAACGGGACATCATCTCCCACAACGCGGGTCCGGCGACCAGTTGCAGCCCGGTCGCGAGTACGACGGCGGTGGTGGCGCTGCCGATCCAGCCGAGACGGCGGGCGGCCGTGGAGACGACGCTGCCGATGCCGGCGAACAGGAGGAACGTCAGCGCCGCCCCGATGATCGCCTGCATCCAGTGGTCCGGCCCGATGCCCGGCATGCCCATGGCGGCGCGCAGCGAATCCTGCCAGTGATCGGCGAGGACGATCGCCCACGTCACCACGATCATGGCGCCGATCAGGACCAGCAGACGCACCGAGTCCCGCGGAGCGTGATGCGGGTGTGTGCGCGTGACGAATCGCCGGAGCAGGCGGACGAGGACGACGATCCCGAAGCCGACCGCGGCGAGGAACCCGGTGAACAGCGCCTGCGTCAGCGCACTCCGGGGGAGCAGAGAGGGGGCGAGGGACGCGAGATTCGCGGTGGTGACGGCGATCGTGGAGGAGGTGCGCGGGAGCGCCGAGATCGGGATTGTCGTGGTCAGTGTGCGGCGCAGGGTATTCGGCGCGGTACGCGAGCGGGAGTGCGCGGGGCTCCGTCCCGGACCGGACAGAGCCGCGGTGGTCATGCGATCGCCCCGACCGGACGCGGGCGGCGGCGGATCGACCAGGCCGCGCCTGCGAGCAGTGCGGCGCCGGCGGCGCCGGCCAGCGCGTACGGGAGCCCGGATTCGGTGACCGGCGTCGAATAGCCTTGACGCCAGCTGTTTCCGGTGACGGCGGTGGTCGCGATGTTGGCCATCACGAAGCACTGCGCCCGTGCCTGCTCGTCGAGACGGGTGTCGCACGCGGTGTGCATCCGCTGATCCAGCTGCGCGTCGAGCGACTGCCGCGCCCAGGGTCCGAGATCCTCGCCGGACCGCGACGCGTACCGCAGCAGGTCGTAGCCGAGGTCGTGGGCCTTGCACGCGGTGTCGAACTCGAGCGGCAGCGGCACCGGGGAGGAGCAGTCTCCGCCGGGGTTGGCGAGCATTCCGTCGATCCGCACCGGTGTATACCCCATCACCGATGCGAAGTCCTCGGGAATGGAGTCCTCGGTGAGCGCTTCCGGTGCGGTGAGCGTGTGCACGGCGGCGGAGGCGGCGACGTTCTCGTGGCGGGGCGTGCTCGCCGCACCGGTGCCGGCGAATCCTGTGGTGGTCAGTATCGCGGTGGCCGCGCACGCCACCGCGGCCCAAGTCGTTCTCCGTGTCCCCGTCGTTCGCATGACGACGACGTTATGAATTCGTGTTGCGCAGCCACATCACTCCCGGGTCCGGTTCGATCGCTGGCCTCGTGGGGGGAGGGGACTCCGATCTCATACTCCGGTACTACGTCGACGTGAGTCCGGGGTATGAGGACAGGCCGTGACCTGTGTTTCTAGTGTCGAGGGTGTGAAGACGAAGACGCGCATCCGGAGAGCCGCCGAAGGTCAGTGGCTGAACGTGGCAATCGTCGTGGTCACGGCGATCCTGTTCGCCGTGGCGTGGCCGACCCTGCAGCTGACCCACCAGGTCAGTCCTCCGATTCAACCGTTCGTGGCGGCGCTCGCGACGTTCCCGTTCCTGCTCATCCGGTCGAACCCGGCGCTGGCCTGGGCCGTCTCCGCGATCTCGGCGCTGGTGATTCCGCGCGTCTTCGCCCTGCAGGAAGGCTACGACTACCCCTGGCAGGTAGTCCACATCCTCGTGATGCTCGCCCTGCTGGCCGCGGTCAGCATGCGGGCCGCGATCCCCGTCGTGGGTGTGGCATGGATCTCCACCGTCCTGCTGTTCCTTGCCGACACCCCGGGCACCAACGGGCGCGGGTGGGCAGTGGGACTGACCGCCATCGTCGTGTTCGGTCTGCTGATCCGGTGGCTGGTGCTGTCCCGGCGGCAACTCGCGCAGCAGGAAGAGCTGAGCGAACTCGAACGCACGCGCCGGACGATCCTCGAGGAGAAGGCCCGCATCGCCCGGGACCTGCACGACGTCGTCGCGCACCACATGTCGATGGTCGTGGTGCAGGCACAGAGTGCGCCGTACCGCATCGCGGGCATGTCGGACGAGACGCGGGCCGAGTTCGAATCGATCGGAGCCGCAGGCCGCGCCGCGCTGAACGAGGTGCGCGGACTCCTGGGGGTGCTGCGCAGCGACGGCCAGGTCGCCGAGCATGCGCCGCAGCCCGGGGTCCAGCAGATCAGCGAGCTGCTCGAGGGCAGCCGCAGGGCCGGCATTCCCGTCTCCTGGCACACCGACGGCGACCCGCGGCACGTGTCGGAGTCGGTCGGGCTGGTGATGTACCGCATCCTGCAGGAATCCCTCGCCAACACGGCCCGGCACGCAGCGGGCGCCGCGGTCGAGGTGAAGATCGCGTACGAGACGCCGATCGCATCCGTGTCGATCGTCAACGGCCCGCCGCGACGGAGCCTCGTCTCGGCCCTGACCAGGCACGAGTCGACAGGCGGCAACGGCATCATCGGGATGCGCGAGCGTGCGCAGGCGGTCGGCGGCGTACTCACCACGCACCTGCACGACAACGGCGGATTCGAGGTCCACGCCGAGTTCCCGGTCGCCTCCGCCTAGGCTGGCGGCGTGGCCATCACCGTATTCATCGCCGACGACCAGGCTATGGTCCGGCAGGGTTTCGGAGCCCTGCTCGCCTCCCAGCCCGACATCAGCGTCATCGGTGACGCCCCGGACGGGGCGGTGGCGGTGAGCGAGGTGAAGCGCCTGCGACCCGACGTGGTCCTGATGGACGTCCGCATGCCGGAGATGAACGGACTGGACGCCGCCCGCGTCATCCTGTCGGCGGGGTTCGATCCGCCGGTGCGGGTGCTCATGCTCACGACGTTCGACGTGGACGACTACGTGTACGAGGCGCTGAGCATCGGGGCCAGCGGCTTCATGCTCAAGGACGCGCCCGCAGAGGAACTCATCCGCGCGGTGCGGGTGGTCGCCGACGGCGAGGCGCTTCTCGCGCCGACCGTCACCCGGCGTCTCATCGCCGACGTGACCAGCCGCCGGAGCACCGCGCGCCGTAAACCGGCCGCGCTGTCGGCACTGACGCCCCGCGAACGCGAGGTGCTCGAGCTGATCGCCCGCGGCATGTCCAACACCGAGATCGCGGAGCGCCTGTTCGTCGCCGAGCAGACCGTCAAGACGCACGTCGGGAAGGTGCTGTCGAAGTTGGACCTGCGCGATCGAGCGCAGGCGGTGGTCCTGGCCTACGAGAGCGGTCTCGTCACACCCGGCTGACAGAACCGGCCGATCCGAGGTGCTCGAACACGTGTCGGGCGGCAAGATGTCTAATGAGAACCACCATCACCACACGAGACGACGAGGGGTGCTTGGATGCGGATCGGAATCCTTACCGGAGGCGGCGACTGCCCCGGACTCAATGCGGTGATCAGGGCAGTGGTGCGGACGGCCGACGGGCGGTACCGCAGCTCGGTGGTGGGATTCCGGGACGGCTGGCGCGGCCTGCTCGAAGACCGCAAGGTCGCGCTGTCCAGCGGCGACCGGATCGACCGGATCCTCACCCGGGGCGGCACCATCCTCGGTACCGCGCGGGTCAACCCCGACAAGCTCAAGGCCGGCCTCGGCCAGATCCGGCAGACGCTCGACGACAACGGCATCGACGCGCTCATCCCGATCGGCGGCGAGGGCACGCTCACGGCGGCGAGCTGGCTCGCCGAGAGCGGGGTGCCCGTGATCGGGGTCCCGAAGACCATCGACAACGACATCGACTGCACCGATGTGACCTTCGGTTTCGACACCGCCCTGTCGATCGCGACGGACGCGATCGACCGCCTGCACACCACTGCCGAGTCCCACCAGCGGGTGATGCTCGTCGAGGTGATGGGCAGGCACGCGGGCTGGATCGCGCTGCAGTCCGGGCTGGCCACGGGCGCGCACCTCACTCTCGTTCCCGAGGTCCCGTTCGACGTCGGCGAGGTGTGCGCCATGGTGAAGAAACGGTTCCAGCGCGGCGATTCGCACTTCATCTGTGTCGTCGCGGAGGGCGCCGCACCCACCCCGGAGTCGATGAGTCTGCGCGAAGGCGGCATCGACGAGTTCGGCCACAAACGGTTCACCGGGGTCGCACAGCAGCTCGGCGACGAGATCGAACGCCGTATCGGCAAGGAGGTGCGGACGACGGTGCTCGGGCACGTGCAGCGCGGCGGCACCCCGACGCCGTACGACCGGGTGCTCGCCACCCGCTTCGGGGTGCACGCCACGGACGCCGTCCACCGCGGCGACTTCGGCAACATGGTCGCGCTGCACGGCACGTCGATCGACCTCGTGCCCCTCGAGGAGGCCACCCGGCGCCTCAAGACGGTGCCGCGGGAGCGGTACGACGAGGCGGCCGCATTTTTCGGCTGACCGCGTTTTCCGGCGAACCGCCGGACGCATAAACTCTGTGGCATGACTGCTGTCGACACTCCGGACCTCCTCGACTACGACGACGTGCTCGCGAAGTACGAGCCTGTTCTCGGCATGGAGGTGCACGTAGAGCTCGGCACCGACACGAAGATGTTCTGCCCGTGTCCCACCGAGTTCGGCGCCGAGCCGAACACTCAGGTCTGCCCGGTGTGCCTCGGTCTGCCCGGGTCGCTACCCGTCGTGAACGAGGCAGCGGTGGAGTCCGCGATCCGGATCGGACTCGCACTGAACTGTTCCATCACACCGTGGGGCCGGTTCGCGCGGAAGAACTACTTCTACCCGGACCAGCCGAAGAACTACCAGATCTCCCAGTACGACGAGCCGATCGCCACCGACGGCTATCTCGACGTCGTCCTCGACGACGGCACCACCTGGCGCGTCGAGATCGAACGCGCGCACATGGAGGAGGACACCGGAAAGTCGCTGCACGTCGGCGGTGCGACCGGCCGCATCCACGGTGCCAGCCACTCGCTGCTCGACTACAACCGCGCCGGGGTCCCGCTGGTCGAGATCGTCACCAAGACGATCAGCGGCGCCGGAGCCCGCGCCCCCGAGGTGGCCCGCGCGTACGTCACCGCGCTGCGCGACCTGCTGAAGTCGCTGAACGTGTCGGACGTCCGCATGGACCAGGGTTCGATGCGGTGCGACGCCAACGCGTCGCTGATGCCGATCGGGGCGACCGAACTCGGTACCCGCACCGAGACGAAGAACGTCAACTCCCTCAAGAGCGTCGAGGTCGCGGTCCGGTACGAGATGCGCCGCCAGGCAGCAGTGCTCGAGGCCGGCGGCGAGGTGATCCAGGAGACCCGGCACTTCCAGGAAGCGGACGGCACCACGTCGCCGGGCCGCCGCAAGGAGACCGCCGAGGACTACCGCTACTTCCCGGAGCCCGACCTCGAGCCGGTCGCGCCCAGTGCCGAGTGGGTCGAGGAACTGCGGGGCACCCTGCCCGAGCTGCCGTGGGTCCGCCGCGCCCGGATCCAGGCCGACTGGGGTGTCTCCGACGAGGTCATGCGTGACCTGGTCAACGCGAACGCCCTCGACCTCGTCATCGCGACCGTCGAGGCCGGCGCCTCGCCGGAGGCCGCACGGTCCTGGTGGGTGTCGTACCTGGCGCAGCAGGCGAACACCCGCGGGGTGGAACTCGGTGAACTGCCGATCACGCCGGCTCAGGTCGCGCAGGTGGTCGCGCTGATCGACAGCGGGAAGCTGAACAACAAGGTGGCCCGCCAGGTGGTCGACCACGTTCTCGCCGGTGAGGGCGACCCCGATCAGGTCGTCGCGGCTCATCCCGAGCTCGTCGTCGAACGCGACGACACGAAGTTGAAGGCTGCCGTCGACGAGGCGCTGGCCGCGAACCCCGACATCGCCGAGAAGATTCGCGGTGGCAAGGTCGCGGCTGCGGGCAAGATCGTCGGCGACGTGATGAAGGCCACTCGCGGTCAGGCCGATCCGGCCCGCGTCAAGGAGTTGGTCATCGAGGCCTGCGGCGGCTGATCCCCTTCTGCACCAACGGGACGCTCGTTCGGATCAACCGAACGAGCGTCCCGTTCGTTGCGGGGGCGACGCGGCGCCGGGGCGCGGCCCGTCAGTCGAATCCGCCGCCACCGGAGGGCAGGGGCATCTTGATGACGCGGTCGTCGTTGGGTCCGGGCTGACCGGCGGTCTTGTTGACGGTGCTCACCCAGATGAGCCCGTCGGGACCGAGTGCGGCGCCGCCGAGTTGGCCGTACCGGTCCTGGACGATGACACCCGGTGCGGTGGTGACGGCGCCCGTGCCGGGGTCGGCGGCGAGCGCCGACATGGCCTTCGCGGTGCTCAGAGACACCGCCACGACATCTCCGGCGGCGACGCAGCCGCCGACGCCGGGCCGCTCCGGCCACGTCCACACCGGAGACGACACCGCGCCGTCCGCGCTGACCCGCACCAGCCGATCCTCCAGCGGGGTGCGGTCGGTTACCCACACGGCCACACCCGGGTCGACGCAGACCCCGCCCGCGGTCCCGATGCCCGACAGCACGACCTGCGGCCGGGGCTGTGCCGGTGTCGGTGCGGGCGACAGTGCGGTGACCTTCAGCAGTTTCCCGGCGAGGGACGCCGGATCGGCGGCCGCCGCCGGGTTGTTCGCGTTGCCGGTCAGGACCATCAGTTCGTCGCCCGAGAATTCGAGCGACCCCGCATTGCCCGTGTCGCCGCGCGGGATCCCGCCGAGAACCTCCTTGGCGGAGTCGCCCGGTGCGATCCGCACCACCCGGTTGTCGGTGGGGGTGGTGACGTAGGCGTAGATGAGGTTGTCCTCGACGAAGCTCGGGGACAGCGCGATGTCGAGGAGGCCGCCGTCCGTGCTGCCGTCGACGTCGACGTGCGCGATCTCCTTGGGGGTCTGCCCCTGGGCGACCTGCAGGATGCGGCCGGTCCGGCGCTCCGCGACCAGAGCGGTCGCCCCGTCGGGGAGGACGACGAGTCCGCCGGTGGTGTCGAGGCAGGTCGCGATGACACTGGGATCCGGATCCTGGCACGGTCCGAGCGGGCCGCTCGGCGGTGGTGTGGTCGTGGTGGACGGCGGCGGGTTCTCGGGTTCCACTTCCGCGCCCGACGCACCCGTCGGCTCGGGTGTGAAGGGGGAGGACGCGGAGTCGTCGAATTTCGCGCACCCGGCGGCGAGGACCGCCGTCACGCAGAGTGCGGACATCGCCATCTTGCGGGACACCGTGCGGCGCCGCCCACCCACCATCATGATGGAGACGTTACGGAAGAGTGCGAGGTCGCCGCCACGCCGGTTCCGCCTACCAGCGATGTCCGGCGGATCGACCTAGGCTTGACGGTGTGACTGACATGCGGAAAGACCCCAGCGAGTCGTCGGACGACGGTGCCGCGCAGCAAGGCGCCTCACCCGGCTACGGCAGGGTGTCGAGCCCTTACGACCTTCCCACCGAGCGGTTTCCGTCGGCCACGCCGACGTCCGGTTCCGCGGGACAGGGTCTCCCGCGCACCGACGACGAACTCGATCACGGCGATGCGCGCGGCGCCGGTCTGTCCACCGAACAGATCCCCGCGTACCGGCAGTCGGCGTCCGACGTGCCGGACCAGCCGACGCAGGTGATCGGCGCGACCTCCGGTGCGTCCCTCGGGTCCACGGCGGGCGATCCGTCGACCGACCGGCTCGGCGAGGGTGACGTGAAGATCGGCCGCGGCACCCTGGACCTCGGCCTGCTGGCACTGCGACTCGCGGTCGGCGGCACGGCGCTCGTGCACGGTCTGCAGAAGCTGACCGGACTGTGGAACGGTCCGGGCCTCGACGGTTTCGAGGAGGTGCTCGTGAACGCGGGCTTCCAGCAGGCGAAACTGCTCGCGATGCTCGGTGCCATCGGTGAGGTCGCGGGCGGTGCGCTGCTGATCCTCGGCCTCGTCACGCCGCTGGCCGCCGCCTCGGTGCTGGCCGTGATGATCAACGCGTGGGCGTTCCGGCAGATCGCGGAACCGGGACTGGAGTACTTCGCGCCCTCCGGCACCGAGTACGAGACACTCCTGGGTGTGTGCGCGGGGGTGATCATTCTCACCGGGCCGGGCCGGATCTCACTCGACGGCCGCCGCGGCTGGGCCACGCGGCCGTTCATCGGGTCGTTCGCGGCACTGATCCTGGGCGTCGCCGCCGGTGTGTGCATCTGGATCTTCCTCAACGGCGCCAACCCGCTCATCTGATCGTCTCCCTGAACCACGACTGCGCCGCACCCCCGATCGGGAGTGCGGCGCAGTCGTTTCTGCCGGATCGGTGCCGGCCGAGAGTCAGCGCTGGACGAGTTCCGGGATGTTCTCCTCCTCGGGCGGGGTGGCCTGGGCCTGTGCGGCGAGCTTCTGTCCGAGGACGGACTTGCGGCGGCCGTAGGCGAGGTAGACGACGACGCCGAGGGCCATCCAGACGAGGAATCGGATCCAGGTTTCGACGGACAGGTTCAGCATGAGCCATCCGCAGGCCAGGACGGCGAGGATGGGGACGAGCGGGACCAGCGGAACGCGGAATCCGCGGGGCAGGTCGGGGCGGGTGCGGCGCAGGACGATCACGCCGATGCAGACGAGGACGAACGCGAAGAGGGTGCCGATGTTCACCATCTCCTCGAGGGTGCCCATCGGGAAGAAGGCGGCGAGGACGGCGACGACGGCGCCGACGAACAGGGTGATGCGGACCGGGGTGCCCTTCTTGCCGGTCTTGGCGAGGCCGCGGGGGACGAGTCCGTCGCGGGACATGGCGAACAGGACGCGGGTCTGGCCGAGCATCATCACCATCACGACGGTGGTCAGGCCTGCGAGTCCGCCGAAGTTGATGGCGGTCTGCGCCCAGGTGATGCCGTGTGCCTCGAAGGCGGTCGCGAGGGTGGCGCTGCTGTCGCCGACGAGTGGGCTGCCGGTCTTGAGGTCGGTGTACTTCACCATGCCGGTGAGTACGAGGGTGACCGCGACGTAGAGCACGGTGACGATGGCGAGTGAGCCGAGAATGCCGCGGGGGAGCGCCTTCTGCGGGTCCTTGGTTTCCTCGGCGGTGGTGGCGACGACGTCGAATCCGATGAAGGCGAAGAACACGAGGCTCGCGGCGGCGAGGAGGCCGTACCAGCCGTAGCTGCTGCCGTCGGCTCCGGAGAGGAAGGAGAACAGGGTCTGGTGGATACCGTGTGCGGCGCTCTCGTTGCCCTCGGCGGGCGGGATGTAGGGGGCGTAGTTCTCCTTCTTGATGTAGAAGACGCCGACGGTGATGACGAGGAGGACGACGGCGATCTTGATGGCCGTGATCACGGCGGACACGCGTGAGGACACCTTGGTCCCGATGGCGAGTACGAGGGTGATGCCGCCGACGATGATCAGCGAGCCCCAGTCGAAGTCGATGGGCCCGAGGTGGGCGGTGGTGGATCCGCTGAATCCGAGGACGTTGCCCAGGTACAGCGACCAGCCCTTGGAGACGACGGCCGCGGCGAGGGCGAATTCGAGGATGAGGTCCCAGCCGATGATCCAGGCGACGAACTCGCCGAAGGTGGCATAGGAGAAGGTGTACGCGCTGCCCGCGACGGGGACGGTGGAGGCGAACTCGGCGTAGCAGAGGGCGGCCAGGCCGCACGCGACGGCGGCGAGGACGAAGGCGAGCGAGATGGACGGCCCGGCGACGTTGCCTGCGGTCCGGGCGGTGAGCGTGAAGATGCCGGCGCCGATCACGACGGCGACACCGAAGACGGTGAGGTCCTTCGCGGTGAGTTCCCTCCGCAGCCGGGTGTCGGGTTCGTCGGTGTCCGCTATCGATTGCTCA
Organism: Rhodococcus sp. T2V; assembly: GCF_029269925.1. Classification (NCBI taxonomy): domain Bacteria; kingdom Bacillati; phylum Actinomycetota; class Actinomycetes; order Mycobacteriales; family Nocardiaceae; genus Rhodococcus; species Rhodococcus sp. T2V. The sequence goes on along the minus strand of NZ_JARJBD010000029.1, from coordinate 17,934 downwards.
ACGGATTTCGTTCGCCAAATGCCGACTCCTGGCATGTGTCGCTCCTAGGTTGTGTTCCCGATGGCCTCGTGGGCCGGAGATGTTCCGGTGGTGCTGCCGATTGTGATGTAGGTCTCAACGGCCAACTGAGGGAACCACTACTGAGCGCCGTGTGCAAGAAGCGTGGGCTCAACTGATCACATCGATCAGTAGAACCTGTTCGCGGGTGTCGCCGCTTGAGCGAGTTGATCACCCGTGAGCGCCGTCACATCCGAGGTGGATTTCGCGGTCGCACCGACGACGGAAGCCGGGTGCCGAGGCAGGAAACCTGCTGCGGCACCCGGCTTCGTGAGTGCCCGGGGCTGTCGGTGCGTGCGGTCAGGGAACCTGGCGGACCGCGCCCTTGTCGGCGGACGTCGCCAGCGCGGCGTACGCGCGCAGGGCCGTGGTGACGGTCCGTTCGCGGTTCACCGGCTGCCACGGACGCTCGGACGACTCCATCTTCGCGCGGCGCTCGGCGAGCACCGCGTCGTCGACGAGGAGTTTCAGGGTGCGGGTCGCGACGTCGATGAGGATCTGGTCGCCGTCCTCCACGAGGCCGATGGCGCCGCCGCTGGCGGCTTCCGGGGAGATGTGGCCGATGGACAGTCCCGAGGATCCGCCGGAGAAGCGGCCGTCGGTGATCAGCGCGCACTTCTTGCCGAGGCCGGAGCCCTTGAGGAATGCGGTGGGGTGCAGCATCTCCTGCATGCCCGGGCCGCCCGCTGGACCCTCGTAGCGAACGACGAGGACCTCACCGGGCTGGATCTTCTTGCCGAGGATCACCGACACCGCCTCCTCCTGGGATTCCACGACTCGCGCGGGTCCCTGGAAGTGGAACAGGTCTTCGTCGATGCCTGCCGTCTTGATGACCGCGCCGTCGACGGCGATGTTGCCGCGCAGCACGGCCAGGCCGCCCTCGACCGTGTGCTTGTGCTCGAAGTCGCGGATGCAGCCGTTCGCGGCGTCCGTGTCGAGCGACGACCAGCGGTTGTTCGTCGAGAACGGCTCGGTGGTGCGGACGCCGCCGGGAGCGGCGTGGAACAGTTCGACGGCCTCGTCGGATGCCTTGCCGGACCGGATGTCCCACGTGTCGAGCCACTCGTCGAAGCTCTTCGTGTGCACGGTGGAGACGTCGCTCTCGAGCAGTCCCGCCCGGCGGAGTTCGCCGAGGATCGCGGGGATTCCGCCGGCCCGGTGCACGTCCTCCATGTGGTAGTCCGAGTTGGGTGAGACCTTCGACAGGCACGGCACCTTGCGGCTGATCTCGTCGATTTTGTCGAGGTCGAAGTCGTAGACCTCGCCCTCCTGCGCGGCCGCGAGGGTGTGCAGCACCGTGTTGGTGGAACCTCCCATCGCGACGTCCAGCGCCATCGCGTTGCGGAACGCGGCGGGCGTCGCGATGTTGCGGGGGAGGACGGAGTCGTCCTCGTCCCGGTAGTACCGCAGGGCGGCCTCGACGACCGTGGTGCCCGCGCGGGTGAACAGTGCGCGCCGGGCCTCGTGGGTGGCGAGCGTCGAACCGTTGCCCGGCAACGCCAGGCCGAGTGCCTCGGTGAGGCAGTTCATGGAGTTGGCGGTGAACATGCCCGAGCACGAGCCGCACGTCGGGCACGCGCTGCGCTCGACCTCGGCCAGTCCCTCCTCGTCGACGGCGTCGTTGGCGCTCGCCGAGATCGCCGTGATGAGGTCGGTCGGTGCCTGGGCGACACCGTTCACCACGACGGCCTTGCCCGCCTCCATCGGCCCGCCCGAGACGAACACGGTCGGAACGTTCAAACGCAGTGCGGCATTGAGCATTCCGGGGGTGATCTTGTCGCAGTTGGAGATGCACACGAGTGCGTCGGCGGTGTGCGCGTTGACCATGTACTCGACGGAGTCGGCGATGATCTCCCGGCTGGGTAGGGAATACAGCATGCCGCCGTGTCCCATCGCGATGCCGTCGTCGACGGCGATCGTGTGGAATTCGCGAGGTACACCACCGGCGGCGCGGACGGCGTCGGCGACGATGTCGCCGACGTTCTTGAGGTGGACGTGCCCGGGAACGAACTGCGTGTACGAGTTGGCGATCGCGACGATCGGCTTCCCGAAGTCGGAGTCGGTCATTCCGGTGGCGCGCCACAGTGCGCGGGCGCCTGCGGCATTTCGTCCTGCGGTGGTGGTTCGGGACCTCAGCGGGGGCATGAGCGTATTCCTTAGTCAGCGTACGGAAGTACTGACAAACGCTACTCGCGCGCTATTCCCCGTCTGTGTCCGGCCGGTTCTTCGCCGGCTGCTCGCCGTTCGATTCGGCGTCGGCATGCTGGGCCGCTTCCTCCGCCGCGGCCGCTGCCGCGTAGGGGTCGGTGATGCGGCCGCCGCTTGCCTCGGCGATGTCGGGGAGCCGGTCGAACGTGACGACGGGAAGGGTGACCTCGCCGCCGTCGGCCAGTGTCGCCCGCGCCCAGCCGCGCTTGGGAAAGCGGAATCCGGTGATCTCGGACCATGCGAGGGACCGTCCGCCGAACAGCCGGCGCACCTCGAGTCCGTCGGGCGTGACCGTGGTGCGCACCCGCGCGACCCAGGCCACCGCGACGATCGGGGCGATCACGAGCCAGCCGAAGGCGGCGGGCCAGCCGAAGATGGGGAACGAGACGGCGAACAGGAGGAAGGCGCATCCCAGATAGGCGAGGGGAGAAATCCGGATGACCTGCTTGGGCGGGTTCGTCGTGTGGGATGATGATTCTGGTGGCACGGGCTGCTGCGGAGTTGACACCTCTACATCTTCGCACCGCAGCCGACGTATCTCATATTCTGGGACGGCCGACTCACCAAGTTGACTGTTCACCATTAGCGCGCCTACCGTCGAGCGCGTGAAACAGAATGAGTTGCTCGTAATCGGCCGGCGCGTCGTCGCCTGAGTCGATTTCTTCAACTCGCCAGATAACGACGCGCCACCCTCGTACAGCATCAGCTGACGGGGGTTTTTTGTTGCCCGGAGCCAGAATCAGAGGATTTCCCAGTGAGCGCACCAACCGCACGGCCTCAACCCACGCCGCGCAAGTCGGGGGCAGCAAGCCCGACGACCGCGGCCGCCGCGACGCAGACCGGTAGCCGCCGCCAACTCGCCCCCGAGCGGGTCAGCGGCGCCCAGTCCGTGGTCCGAGCCCTCGAGGAGCTCGAGGTCGACACGGTATTCGGCATTCCGGGTGGTGCCGTTCTGCCTGTCTACGACCCGCTCTTCGACTCGAAGAAGGTCCGGCACGTGCTCGTCCGTCACGAGCAGGGTGCAGGTCACGCCGCCACCGGGTACGCCCAGGCGACCGGCAAGGTCGGCGTCTGCATGGCGACGTCCGGTCCCGGCGCGACGAACCTCGTGACGCCGCTCGCCGACGCGCAGATGGACTCCGTTCCGGTCGTGGCCATCACCGGTCAGGTCGGCCGCGGGCTCATCGGCACGGATGCGTTCCAGGAAGCCGACATCTCCGGCATCACGATGCCCATCACGAAGCACAACTTCCTCATCACCGACGGCGTCGACATCCCCCGGATCATCGCGGAGGCCTTCTACCTCGCCTCCAGCGGTCGTCCCGGCGCGGTGCTCGTCGACATCCCGAAGGACGTCCTCCAGGCGCAGACCACGTTCTCGTGGCCACCGGAGATGCGGCTGCCCGGATACCGCCCCGTCACGAAGCCGCACGGCAAGCAGGTCCGCGAGGCCGCTCGCCTGATCGCCGACGCGAAGCACCCGGTGCTGTACGTCGGTGGCGGCGTGGTCAAGGCCGAGGCGTCTCCGGAACTGCTCGAACTGGCCGAGCTCACCGGCATTCCGGTGGTCACCACCCTCATGGCGCGCGGCGCGTTCCCGGACAGCCACACGCTGAACTGTGGCATGCCCGGTATGCACGGCACGGTCGCGGCGGTCGCGGCACTGCAGCGCAGCGACCTGATGATCACGCTCGGCGCGCGCTTCGACGACCGCGTCACCGGTCAGCTCGATTCGTTCGCCCCCGACGCCAAGGTCATCCACGCCGACATCGATCCGGCGGAGATCGGCAAGAACCGGTACGCGGACGTCCCGATCGTGGGCGACTGCAAAGAGGTCATCGTCGAGCTGATCGAGGCGATCAAGGCCGACCTGGCCACCGGAACCACGCTGGACCTCACCGAGTGGTGGGCGTACCTCGACGGGATCCGCCGCACGTACCCGCTCAGCTACGACCGTCCCTCCGACGGCGCGCTGTCCCCGGAATACGTGATCCAGTCGGTCGGCAAGCTCGCCGGTCCCGACGCGATCTATTGCGCCGGTGTCGGCCAGCACCAGATGTGGGCCGCGCAGTTCGTCAACTACGAGAAGCCGCGCACCTGGCTGAACTCCGGCGGACTCGGCACGATGGGTTACGCCGTGCCCGCCGCGATGGGCGCCAAGATGGGCATGCCCGACACCGAGGTGTGGGCCATCGACGGTGACGGCTGCTTCCAGATGACCAATCAGGAACTCGCCACCTGTGCGCTCGAGGGCATCCCGATCAAGGTTGCGCTCATCAACAACGGCAACCTCGGCATGGTGCGCCAGTGGCAGACGCTGTTCTACGACGAGCGTTACTCCAACACGAACCTCGGCACGCACGGCGCCGTCCGCATCCCCGACTTCGTGAAGCTCGCGGAGGCGTTGGGCTGCCACGGCATTCGCGTCGAGCGCGAAGAGGACGTCGAGGCGGCGATCCGTGAGGCACAGGCGATCAACGACAAGCCGGTGGTGATCGACTTCATCGTCGGCGCCGACGCCCAGGTGTGGCCGATGGTCGCGGCGGGCACGAGCAACGACGAGATCATGGCGGCGCGGGGCATCCGTCCGCTGTTCGACGACGACGAGGCGGCCGCCGAGCCGGCCGTCATTCACGAGGCCATGGAGCGCGAGCAGCGTTCGGGCACGGCCGCAGCGGCCAGGGAGGAAGATCAGTGAGCACCAGCCACACCCTCAGTGTTCTCGTCGAGGACAAGCCGGGCGTGCTGGCCAGGGTGGCCGCGCTGTTCTCCCGTCGTGGGTTCAACATCGAGTCGCTCGCCGTCGGTGGCACCGAGCTTCCCGAGATCTCACGCATGACCATCGTCGTGACCGTCGACGAGTTCCCGCTCGAGCAGGTGACCAAGCAGCTGAACAAGCTCGTCAACGTCATCAAGATCGTCGAGCAGGACGGTGAGGCCTCCGTCGCCCGCGAGCTGGTGCTCATCAAGGTGCGAGCCGACGCCAGCGTGCGCACGCAGGTGATCGAGACGGTGAATCTGTTCCGCGCCAAGGTGATCGACGTCTCCCCGGAGTCGGTCACGATCGAGGCGACTGGAACGCGATCCAAGCTGGATGCGCTGCTGCGGATGCTCGATCCGTACGGCATCCGGGAGATCGTGCAGTCCGGGGTCGTGGCCGTGGGACGGGGGCCTAAGTCCATCACGGCCACTCGCTAGTACTTTAGATACGCAAATCCAAGAAAGAGGTTGAACTGTGGCAGTCGAGATGTTCTACGACGACGATGCCGATCTGTCGATCATCCAGGGCCGTAAGGTCGCTGTGATCGGTTACGGAAGCCAGGGCCACGCGCACTCGCTGAGCCTGCGCGACTCGGGCGTCGATGTGCGTATCGGCCTCAAGGAAGGCTCGAAGTCTCGCGCGAAGGCCGAGGAGCAGGGCCTGACCGTCGGTACCCCCGCCGAGGTCTCGGAGTGGGCCGACGTGATCATGGTGCTCGCACCCGACACCGCGCAGGCGTCGATCTTCAAGGCGGACATCGAGCCGAACCTGAAGGACGGCGACGCGCTGTTCTTCGGACACGGCCTCAACATCCACTTCAAGCTGATCGAGGCTCCGGCCAACGTCACGGTCGGCATGGTCGCCCCCAAGGGCCCGGGCCACCTGGTGCGTCGTCAGTTCGTCGACGGCAAGGGTGTTCCCGCGCTCATCGCGATCGACCAGGACCCGAAGGGTGAGGGCCAGGCTCTCGCGCTGTCCTACGCCAAGGCCATCGGTGGCGCCCGCGCCGGTGTCATCAAGACCACGTTCAAGGAAGAGACCGAGACGGACCTCTTCGGCGAGCAGGCCGTGCTGTGCGGTGGCACCGAGGAACTGGTCAAGACCGGTTTCGAGGTCATGGTCGAGGCCGGCTACGCGCCCGAGATGGCGTACTTCGAGGTCCTGCACGAGCTCAAGCTCATCGTCGACCTCATGTACGAGGGTGGCATCGCCCGCATGAACTACTCGGTGTCCGACACCGCGGAGTTCGGCGGCTACCTGTCCGGCCCGCGCGTCATCGACGCCGGCACCAAGGAACGCATGAAGGCGATCCTCGCCGACATCCAGTCGGGTGAGTTCACCCGCCGTCTCGTCGCCAACGTCGAGAACGGCAACACCGAGCTCGAGGGTCTGCGCAAGGCCAACGCCGAGCACCCCATCGAGGTCACCGGCAAGAAGCTGCGCGACCTGATGAGCTGGGTCGACCGCCCGATCACCGAAACCGCCTAGGTTTCACCGCTTTACAGCTCCACCGCAACACCGGCCCGATGTCGCGGCGGCCTCGTCGGAGGTCCCCGCAGCGACGTCGGGCCGGTGTTGTTTCGTGCCCGTTTCCGTTGTTGCAGGCGTCCACTATGTGGTATCGCAGACCAGGATGCGGTTTCCCGGTGAGGGCGGACTAAGCTGTGTGTGGTTAAAACACCCCCACACCCACCTATTCAGGGAGTTTGCACGTGAGCCAGCCAGGCCGTCCTGTAGTTCTGATCGCCGACAAGCTCGCGCCGTCCACCGTCGAGGCATTGGGCGACGGTGTGGAGGTGCGATGGGTCGACGGACCTGATCGCCCGGCCCTGCTCGCGGCGGTGCCCGAGGCCGACGCGATCCTCGTCCGTTCCGCCACCACCGTCGACGCCGAGGTTCTGGCGGCCGGTACCAAGCTCAAGATCGTCGCCCGCGCCGGCGTCGGCCTCGACAACGTCGACGTGCCCGCCGCCACCGAGCGCGGTGTCATGGTCGTCAACGCCCCGACGTCCAACATCCACACGGCCGCCGAGCACGCCGTCGCGCTGATGCTCGCCACCGCCCGCCAGATCCCCGCCGCCGACGCCACCCTGCGCGACCGCGAGTGGAAGCGCAGCAAGTTCAACGGCGTCGAGATCTTCGGCAAGACCGTCGGCGTCGTCGGCCTCGGCCGCATCGGGCAGCTGTTCGCGCAGCGCCTCGCCGCGTTCGAGACCCACGTCATCGCGTACGACCCCTACGTGTCGGCCGCGCGCGCCGCGCAGCTCGGTATCGAACTCGTCACCCTCGACGAACTGCTGGAGCGCGCCGACTTGATCTCCGTGCACCTCCCCAAGACCCCGGAGACCAAGGGGCTGCTCGGCACGGAGAACCTGGCGAAGACCAAGAAGGGCGTCGTCATCGTCAACGCCGCCCGCGGCGGCCTGATCGACGAGGCCGCGCTGGCCGAGGCCATCAAGTCGGGTCACGTGCGCGCCGCCGGCCTCGACGTGTTCGAGACCGAGCCGTGCACCGACAGCCCGCTGTTCGAACTGCCCGAGGTCGTCGTGACGCCGCACCTCGGCGCGTCGACGAGCGAGGCCCAGGACCGCGCGGGCACGGACGTCGCGAAGTCCGTACTGCTGGCTCTCGCAGGCGATTTCGTCCCGGACGCCGTCAACGTGTCCGGTGGCGCCGTGGGCGAGGAAGTGGCCCCGTGGCTCGAGATCGTCCGCAAGCAGGGTGTGCTTCTCGGCGCCCTGTCGGGTGAACTGCCCGTCAGCCTGTCCGTCGACGTGCGCGGCGAGCTCGCCTCCGAGGACGTCGAGGTGCTCGCGCTCTCGGCTCTGCGCGGCGTGTTCTCCGCCGTCATCGAGGACGCGGTCACGTTCGTCAACGCCCCCGCCCTCGCGGAGGAGCGCGGTGTCACGGCAGAGGTCACCAAGGCCGCCGAAAGCCCCAACCACCGCAGCGTGGTGGACCTGCGCGCCGTGTTCGGCGACGGCAGCGTCCTCAGCGTGTCGGGCACGCTGACCGGCCCGCAGCAGGTCGAGAAGATCGTCAACATCAACGGCCGCAACTTCGAACTGCGCGCCGAGGGTCTCAACCTGGTGATCAACTACACCGATCAGCCCGGCGCGCTGGGCAAGATCGGCACGCAGCTCGGCAATGCCGGCATCGACATCCAGGCTGCGCAGCTCAGCCAGGACGCCGAGGGCGAGGGTGCGACCATCCTCCTCCGCGTCGACCAGGAGGTGCCGAGCGAGGTGCGGGACGCGATCTCCACCGCCGTCGGCGCCACCAAGATCGAGCTCGTCAACCTGGCCTAATCCCCACTGTGCGCGTGCCACGACCCCGTCGTGGCACGCGCACAGCTCTATGTGAAGTGAGGCGTTCATGAAGCTTGCGGTCATTCCGGGTGACGGCATCGGTGTCGAGGTCACGGCCGAGGCGCTGAAGGTGCTGCGGAAACTCGTCCCCGATCTCGAGACCACCGAGTACGACCTCGGTGCCCGTCGCTACAACGCCACGGGGGAATTGCTCCCGGACGCCGATCTCGCGGCGATCCGCGAGCACGACGCGATCCTGCTGGGCGCCATCGGCGACCCGTCGGTCACGCCGGGCGTACTCGAGCGTGGTCTGCTGCTGAACATGCGGTTCGCGTTGGATCATCACGTGAATCTGCGTCCGTCGCAGCTCTATCCGGGATCGAAGTCGCCGCTCGCGGCGCAGCCGGACATCGATTTCGTGGTGGTGCGCGAGGGCACCGAGGGCCCGTACACCGGTAACGGTGGCGCGATCCGTGTCGGCACTCCGCACGAGATCGCGACCGAGGTGTCGATCAACACGTGGTTCGGCGCCGAGCGGGTGGTGCGGTATGCCTTCGCCCTCGCGCAGACCCGGCGCAAGCACGTCACCCTGATCCACAAGACGAACGTCCTCTCCAACGCCGGTGCGATCTGGACGCGTGCCGTGGAGACGGTGTCGGCGGAATATCCCGACGTGGAGACGGCGTACTGCCACATCGACGCGGCCACCATCTACATGGTCACCGACCCGTCGCGCTTCGACGTGATCGTCACGGACAACCTGTTCGGCGACATCATCACCGACCTCGCGGGTGCGGTCACGGGCGGTATCGGCCTGGCGGCGTCGGGGAACATCGACGCCTCGGGGACGAACCCGTCGATGTTCGAACCGGTGCACGGCAGCGCCCCGGACATCGCGGGCCAGGGGATCGCGGATCCCACGGCGGCCATCCTGTCCGCGGCACTGCTGCTGCGTCACCTCGGCCGGGAGGGTGACGCCGCGCGCATCGAAGCTGCGGTCGAGGCCGATCTGGCGTCCCGGGGCGACTCGAAGGTCGTTACGTCGGAGGTCGGCGACCGGATCGCTGCGGCCCTCTAGGTCCGGGCTTCGGCCCTGTCTCCCTCGATCCCCGTGGCCCGGTCTTCGGACCGGGCCACGGGGATCAGTGGTATCGAGGCGGCCGGGAATCCCGCGGCTATCGCGAAAGTCACCGGGAATCCGACGATTCCGATCAGCGCGCCGAACACCGGGGGAACGATCGAGGCCGCGACGAACTGTCCGGTGTTCTGGACTCCGAGGGCGCGCCCACCCCAGAACGGGCCCGCGATCTCGGCGACGGCGGTGAAGGCGAGCCCGTTCGGTGCCACCGTCGCGACGGACGCCGCGAGCAGCGCCACGATCGCGAGAGGCGAATCCATCGCGTCCGTCGCGGCGAGCGCCGCCATCGACAGTCCGCCGCCGGCCGCGACCCAGCGAAGCGGACGCATGCGGCTGCCCACCACGTCCGACCAGAAACCGACGCCCATCCGGCCGAACGCGCCGAGGATCTGGGCGAGGGTCACGATCAGGCCGGCCGCCGTTGCTTCCCAGTGCCTTTCGGAGATCAGCCACACGAGTGCGTACGTCCACACCGTGTACTGGGGCACGACGAGCAGCACGGAGACGGCGTGGATACGCCACAGTGTGCCGCTGCTGCGGTACGGATTCGTGAGCATGCCGAGATCCGCCGCGTCGCTGCGACTCGGCCGGGGCGGATCGACCACCCAGAGTGCGCAGGCCAGCGCGGCGGCGGCGCACAGGGCGGCGGGCAGCGCGAGCGCCCATCCGATGCCGTGGTCGTGGGCGAGCGAGGGGAGCGTCAGCGCAGCGCAGGCGATGCCGAGCGGCAGTGACATCTGCCGGATGCCCATGGCCAGGCCGCGGCGCTCGGGCGGGAACCATCCGACGACGACGCGTCCGCTCGCGGCATTCGCCGAGGCCGCCGCCATGCCGCCGAGCAGCAGGAAGACCGCGGTGGCCGTGAGCGATCCGGCGAGGGCCGCGCCCGCGCCCGCAGCCGCGGTGGTGGCCATGCCTGCGGCCAGCACCCGGCGTTCGCCGTAGCGGTCGGCCAGTGCGCCCCACGCGATCAGCGTGACCATGACCCCGAGGGTGGGTGCGGCGACGACGAGTCCGGTGCGGGCGAGACTGAGCCCGTGGTTTGCCTGGAGTTCGGGGATGAGGAAGGCGACGCCGTTGACGAAGACCGCCTGTGCGGCCTGGGCGAACATCCCGAGGGCGAGCATCCACCATCTGCGAGCAGTTCCGACGGCGGACGCGGTGTCGATCGATGCTGTCATGTCATCTCAATATCTAGGATTTGATTCTCATATATTGGCGTTGATGGGGAGTCTATACCCCGCGTCCTCCGGCGTCCCGGCACGGCGGTGAACCCGGGCCGATAGACTCGGCGCCATGCGTCTTGGTCGAGTGGCAAGTCCCGATGGTGTTGCGTTCGTCAGTATCGAAGGAGACGGGGAGTCCCCGATCGCGAAGGAGATCGCCGAGCATCCGTTCGGCAACCCGACTTTCACCGGCCGGAGCTGGCCGCTCGCCGATGTGCGACTGCTGGCCCCGATCCTCGCCAGCAAGGTCGTCGCCATCGGAAAGAACTACGCCGCCCACGCCGCCGAGATGGGGGGAGAGGCACCGGCCGATCCTGTGATCTTCCTCAAGCCCAACACCTCGATCGTGGGCCCCGACGCCGCGATCGTCCTGCCGAAGTCCTCCAACGAAGTTCACTACGAAGGGGAACTCGCGGTCGTCATCGGGCGCCCCTGCAAGGACGTGCCCGCGGCGAAGGCGCTCGACGTGGTGCTCGGCTACACGGCGGCCAACGACGTGTCGGCCCGTGACCATCAGCGCCACGACGGTCAGTGGACGAGGGCGAAGGGCCATGACACGTTCTGCCCGCTGGGGCCGTGGATCGAGACCCAGCTCGACGCGTCCGACGTCGACATCACCACCGAGGTCGACGGGGTGGTGAAGCAGCGGAGCAACACTTCGCTTCTGCTGCACGACATTCCGAAGATCATCGAATGGGTGTCGGCCGTGATGACGCTGCTCCCGGGCGACGTCATCCTCACGGGTACCCCGGAAGGAGTCGGTCCGATCGTCGACGGCCAGAGCGTCAGCGTGACCATCGGCGGCATCGGCACCCTCACCAACCCGGTGACCGCCAAGCGCTGACGGCTCTCGTGTCGACATCGGGAGCGGACTAGCCTGTAGGAGTCCGTTTTCCCAGCGTCGACCCAAGTGAGCCATGACCACAAGCGAAGTTCGCGTCCGTTTCTGCCCGTCGCCCACCGGAACCCCGCACGTGGGGCTCGTCCGAACCGCCCTGTTCAACTGGGCGTTCGCCCGACACAACGGCGGGTCGTTCGTGTTCCGCATCGAGGACACCGATGCTGCCCGTGACAGTGAGGAGTCGTACCAGGCGATCCTGGACGCGCTGCGCTGGCTCGGACTGAACTGGGACGAGGGCCCGGAGGTCGGGGGACCGTACGAGCCGTACCGCCAGTCCCAGCGACGTGACCTGCACCTGGACGTCGTCGCGAAACTGCTCGCGGCGGGCGAGGCGTACGAGTCGTTCTCGACGCCCGAGGAGGTCGAGGAGCGGCACAAGGCCGCCGGCCACGACCCCAAGCTCGGCTACGACAACTTCGATCGTGACCTGACGCCGGAGCAGCGGCAGGCGTTTCTCGACGAGGGCCGCAAGCCCGTGGTCCGGCTCCGGATGCCCGACCACGACCTGACGTGGGACGACCTCGTGCGCGGCGAGACGACGTTCAAGGCCGGCACCGTGCCCGACTTCGCGCTGACCCGCGGCAACGGGATCCCGCTGTACACGTTGGTCAACCCCGTCGACGACGCGTTGATGAAGATCACACACGTCCTGCGCGGCGAGGACCTGCTGTCGTCGACGCCGCGGCAGCTCGCCCTCTACGAGGCGATGCAGCGGATCGGCGTGGCCGATTTCACACCGAAGTTCGGGCACCTGCCGTTCGTCATGGGGCAGGGCAACAAGAAGCTGTCCAAGCGCGATCCCGAGTCGAACCTCTTCATCCATCGCGACCGCGGTTTCGTCCCCGAAGGATTGTTGAATTACCTGGCGCTGCTGGGCTGGGGTATTTCCGACGACCACGACGTGTTCTCGCTGGACGAGATGGTCGCCGCCTTCGATATCTCCAAGGTCAATTCCAATCCGGCCCGGTTCGATCAGAAAAAGGCCGACGCGATCAACGCCGAGCACATCCGGCTGCTCGAGCCCGCCGATTTCGCCGCGCGCCTGCGTGCTTTCCTCACGCTCCACGGCCACCTCGGGGAGACGGTGGACGAGGCCGTCTTCGCGACCGCTGCCGATCTGGTCCAGACGCGCATCGTGGTCCTGTCCGACGCGTGGGATCTGCTGAAGTTCCTGTTCGTCGAGGAGGCCGACTTCGCGATCGATCCGGCCGCCGGGGCGAAGAACCTGGGGGCCGACTCCGCCCCGGTTCTCGACGCCGCCCTCGCATCGCTGGACGCAGTCGGTGCGTGGGACGCAGCCTCGCTGGAGGAGGCCCTCAAGACCGCTCTCGTGGACGAACTGGGCCTCAAGCCACGTAAGGCGTTCGCTCCGGTGCGGGTGGCCGTCACGGGCTCGCACATCAGCCCGCCGCTGTACGAATCGATGGAACTGCTCGGACGCGACGTGTCGCTGTCCCGGCTGCGTTCCGCGCGGGCCGGCATCGCCGGCTGAAACCGCCGCCCTCGGGCCGAAAAGGGTGCAAAAACAGCCTCTGACCATACGATTTGGTAAATCCCGGCAGTAGGCTGGTAATCTCTTCTTCGGCCCGAGGCGGGCCGCAGAGCCCAGAAGCTCAGCGGTTCGAGAACGGCCATTGGGGTATGGTGTAATTGGCAACACAGCGGTTTCTGGTACCGCCATTCTAGGTTCGAGTCCTGGTACCCCAGCGGAAGTTCGGCCGATTTTGACTCCGAACTTCTGGAAGCTATGCTTGCTGAGCTTCCACAGCAAGACAAAGTTCCTGGCCCCGTCGTCTAGCGGCCTAGGACGCCGCCCTCTCAAGGCGGTAGCGCGGGTTCGAATCCCGTCGGGGCTACAAAGAGAAACACCCTCCGAGTAATCGGAGGGTGTTTCTTCATATAAACGGACGGTGCGTCGCTTATCCGGTCTTGCGGCGGAATTCGCGTTTGTGATCGGCAGGCCCGTGGGCCTCGTGCACCTTGGAATGCGCGTCCTTGTGATCGGCGGACAGACCGGCCTGATGATTCTTCCGCTCGAGTGCTTCGCGGAATTTCTTTTTCGTGTCCTCGTTATCGGCGTCAGTCACGGTGAACTCCCTCGGGTAGTCGGTTCACTCTGTGAAGCTACGCCGAGGGCACCGAGAATTCTCCTGTTTTTCCGCCCTGTCCGGTGTCAGGAGCGACGGTCGGCCGTCTCCAGGTACGCCGCGGTGGTTCCGCCCACCGGCATCGCGGGAAGGCCGAGCTTGGCGTGGTCCCAGCTTCTGATGCGTTCGGGAACGATCCGCACGACCACCCGCTTGTGCAGCAGCTGATCGATGGCGGGACGCAGATCGTCGGTGTAGGGCCCGGTGTAGCGCTCCCACACGCTGACGCCGACGGCGAACATCGCATCGGGGTCCTCCACGATCTCCGCCCGGCCCTCGACCGAAATTCCACGCAGAGTGTCATAGGTCTGGCCGTCCTCGATCAGAACGGTGACCCGGTCGTCGCGGCGCAGGTTGACCGCCTTCTGCGATTTCGACTTCGTCTCGAACCAGATCTCGCCGTCGATCACGGCGTACCACATGGCGACCAGATGGGCCCTGCCGTCCGCTGCCACCGTTGCCAGGGTGGCGATCCGGCTCCGGTCCACGAATTCGGCGATCTCCGAATCCGTCATCGTGATCTGCGATCGTTGGTTCTTCCCCATCGGCTTCTCCTGTCGCGGTGAGTGTCGGTCGTGAGAGGTCAGAGTCTCTTGTGCAGCGCCTCCGCGGCGGCGAGGAGGTCGGCCGCCCACCGGGCGCCGGGGCGCCTGCCCATCCTGTCGATGGGGCCGGACACTGAAATCGCCGCGATGACAGCGCCCGCGGAGTCCCGCACGGGTGCGGCGACACTGGCGACGCCGGGTTCACGCTCGGCGGCGCTCTGCGCCCAGCCGCGGCGGCGGACCTCGAGCAGGACGCGCTCGCCGAACGCCGCGTCGGGAAGAACCGTGCGCTGGGTCTGCGGGTCGGCCCAGGCGAGGAGGACCTTGGCGCCCGAGCCGGCGCTCATCGGGAGGCGTGCCCCGACGAGAACGGTGTCTCGGAGGCCGGTGGGCGGCTCCATCGCCGCCACGCAGATGCGTTGCGTGCCTTCCCGGCGGTACAGCTGCACGCTCTCACCGGTGATCTCGCGCAGACGCGGAAGGACGAGAGCCGCCGCCGAGACGAGCGGATCGTTGGCCGTTGCAGCGAGTTCGGCGAGGCCGGGACCGGGGCACCACAGCCCGTCGGAGTCACGCGTCAGGAGGCGGTGGACCTCGAGTCCAACGGCCAGTCGGTGGGCGGTGGCGCGGGGGAGTCCGGTGCGCGAGCACAGTTCGGTGAGGCTGCAGGGCTTCTCGGCCACGGCGTGGAGCACGCCCACCGCTTTGTCAAGGACCCCGATGCCGCTATGCTGTCTCATAGGTCGATACCACTTTCTCGCATATTGGGATCATAGCGCACCTTCGTCTCACGTCGAGTGCGTGTTCGGGAAGAGGGTAACGACAACAAGCGCACGGCGGACCGGTCCGAAGCCCGCGGTGCGAGGGACACACAGAGGTGGAGAAGATGGCCGAGAAAGCACGCACCCTGGCAGAGAAGGTGTGGGACGACCACGTCGTGGTCCGGGGTGAGGGAGACAACCCCGACCTCATCTACATCGATCTGCATCTCGTTCACGAAGTGACGAGTCCGCAGGCATTCGACGGACTTCGACTGGCGGGGCGCCCGCTCCGCAGGCCCGACCTGACGATCGCCACCGAGGACCACAACGTCCCCACCGTCGACATCGACAAGCCGATCGCGGACCCCGTCTCCAAGACTCAGGTGGACACGCTCCGGCGCAACTGTGAGGAATTCGGCGTCCGGCTGCACCCGATGGGAAACATCGACCAGGGCATCGTCCACGTCGTCGGACCGCAACTCGGTCTCACCCAGCCCGGTATGACCGTCGTGTGCGGCGACAGTCACACGTCCACCCACGGGGCCTTCGGTGCGATCGCGATGGGTATCGGCACCAGTGAGGTCGAACACGTCATGGCGACGCAGACGTTGTCGCTGCGTCCGTTCCGGACGATGGCGATCACCGTCGACGGCGAATTGCCCGAGGGCGTGACGAGCAAAGATCTCATTCTGGCCGTCATCGCGAAGATCGGAACCGGCGGAGGCCAGGGCTACGTCCTGGAGTACCGCGGCGAAGCGATCCGGAAGATGTCGATGGAAGCGCGGATGACCATCTGCAACATGTCCATCGAGGCGGGCGCGCGGGCGGGCATGATCGCCCCGGACGAGATCACCTACGAATTCATCAAGGGACGTCCCCACGCGCCGAAGGGCGCCGACTGGGACGCCGCGGTGGAGGCCTGGGAGCAGTTGAAGACCGACGAGGGCGCGGTTTTCGACAACGAGGTCCACATCGACGCGAGTTCGCTGACGCCGTTCGTGACCTGGGGCACCAACCCGGGGCAGGGTCTGCCGCTCGGTGAGGCCGTGCCGGATCCGGAGCAGATCGTGGACGAGAGCGAACGTCACGCCGCAGAGAAGGCGTTGACCTACATGGGTCTCGAAGCCGGAACTCCGTTGCGTGACGTGGCGATCGACACAGTTTTCGTGGGTTCGTGCACCAACGGCCGGATCGAGGATCTGCGGGCGGTGGCCGACGTGTTGCGCGGAAGGCACGTCGCCGACGGGGTCCGGATGCTGATCGTGCCGGGTTCGATGCGCGTGCGCGCCCAGGCCGAAAAGGAGGGTCTCGGCGAGATCTTCACCGCCGCCGGCGCCGAATGGCGGCAGGCGGGCTGCTCGATGTGCCTCGGAATGAATCCGGATCAGCTCGCGCCCGGCGAGCGTTCCGCCTCCACGTCCAACCGCAATTTCGAAGGCCGTCAAGGCAAGGGCGGGCGGACTCACCTGGTTTCGCCGCTGGTCGCCGCCGCGACCGCAGTCCGGGGAACCCTGTCCGCGCCGTCAGATCTGGCCTAGGACCCAAGGAATTTAGGAGATTTTTCGATGGAATCCTTTAGCACGCACAAAGGTATCGGCGTTCCGCTGCGGCGATCCAATGTGGACACGGACCAGATCATCCCGGCGGTCTACCTGAAACGAGTGACCCGCACCGGTTTCGAGGACGGTCTGTTCGCCGCGTGGCGGACCGATCCGAACTTCGTTCTCAACGTCGCCCCGTACGACAAGGGCAGCGTTCTGGTCGCGGGACCGGACTTCGGCACGGGGTCCTCCCGCGAGCACGCCGTGTGGGCGCTATCCGACTTCGGATTTCGCGTCGTGATCGCCTCCCGGTTCGCGGACATCTTCCGGGGCAACGCCGGCAAGGCCGGTCTGCTGGCCGCCCAGGTGTCCCAGTCGGACGTCGAACTGCTCTGGAAGTTGCTCGACGAACAGCCCGGTCTCGAATTGATCGTCGACCTCGAGAACAAGACGGTGACGGCCGGAACCACCGTGGTGCCCTTTGCGATTGATGACTACACGCGGTGGCGTCTGATCGAGGGTCTGGACGACATCGGATTGACATTACGGCAGGTAGAAGCCATTTCCGAGTTCGAAAAGGCAAGGCCTTCTTGGAAACCTGTGACTCTTCCGGAGCCCACTTCCGTCGACTGAAAGTTGGAATCGGAGCCCTGTCTCCCAGATAATAAGTTCCTGAGAATGGTGCCGCGTTGTTTGAGAATTGGCGTGGCACATAGACTCCTGCGGTATTCAGGTTTACCGTAGTTCGTAGTCGGTCCGATGATGGACCATTAGTTCGCGGAGGAATTTCAATGAATAAGGCAGAGCTCATCGATGTTCTGACCGAGAAACTGGGCACGGACAGGCGCACGGCAACGGAAGCTGTCGAGCATGTCGTGGACACGATCGTCCGGGCAGTGCACCGCGGCGACAGCGTGACCATCACCGGTTTCGGCGTCTTCGAGCAGCGGCGTCGCGCGGCACGTGTCGCACGTAACCCGCGCACGGGTGAGACCGTCAAGGTCAAGCCGACGTCGGTGCCGGCGTTCCGTCCGGGCGCTCAGTTCAAGGCGGTTATCGCTGGCGGCCAGAAGCTTCCGGCCACCGGTCCGGCAGTCAAGCGCGGCGCAGCGGCGCCTGCCACCAAGGCCGCCGCCAAGAAGGCTGCTGCCAAGAAGACGGCCGCGAAGAAGACCGCCGCCAAGAAGGCTGCACCGGCCAAGACGGTTGCCGCGAAGAAGACTGCAGCCAAGAAGGCTCCGGCCAAGACTGCGGCAGCGAAGAAGACGGTCGCGAAGAAGGTCGCTCCGGCCAAGACGGTTGCCGCGAAGAAGACTGCAGCCAAGAAGGCTCCGGCCAAGA
>NZ_JARJBD010000289.1:0-1443 GCF_029269925.1 Rhodococcus sp. T2V | reverse complement strand
GGCCCTACTGACTCATTCGTGGGTGATTCCTGCCGGGTAGTTGTGGTGGGTGGCCACCGAGTCCGAGCATGGCCAGGGCGATGAGAGCCTCGGGAGTGCGGAAGCCGAACGCGACGCGGGTGATGAGTCTGATCTTGGTGTTGACCGATTCGATCCGCCCGTTCGACAGGCCGTGTTCGATCGCGGCGAGGATGGAGTCCTGGTGGGTGACGATGCTGCGTTGCAGTGCGACGAACTCTGGTATTCGGCAGCGGCGGGCCCAGCCGATCCACCGATTCAGTGCGACGATCGCGTCCTCGTGCCGCATCTGGAACACCAACCGCAGAGATTCTTTGAGCAGGTAGGCGCGGTGCAGCGTGGGGTCCTCGAGTTCGATCAGCCGCAGCGTCACCGCCTGCTTGCCGGTCAGGTTCTCCGGATTCTTCAACAGCGCCCACCGACTCTTCTTGACTACGATGGCCCGCTCGCGGTGCGGATCGGGAGCGTTGCCGGCCGCGGCTGGTGGCCGACCTCGTGTGCCGAACTGCCTGCGTGGCAAAGCTTTCGCCCGCGCCCGGTTCCATGCTCCTCTGCGGACCTTGTCGACCGCGGCGGTGGCCCAGGCCACCACATGAAACGGATCCGCGCACCGGACGGCTTCGGGGCAGCGTTCGGTGACGACCTTCGCGATCCAGGGCGCCGCGTCGGCGGTGACATGGGTGATCTGCGCGCACCGTTCGGATCCGAGCAGATCGAAGAATCCACGCAGCGTATCGGCATTGCGGCCCTCCGCCGCCCACACCAGCCGGCCCGAATCGTGATCGACGACCACCGTCAGGTACTTGTGGCCCTTCTTGTACGAGATCTCGTCGATCCCGATCCGCCGCAGCCCCGCGAACCGATCGAAGGTCCGCTCGGTGTCCGCCCACACCCGATCGACGATCGATCCGACCGTGCGCCACGCGACCTGCATCAACTCGCACACCGCGGACTTCGAGCAGTGCGTGGCCAGCCACGCGATCGTCTCGTCGAACCGCCTCGTGTGTCCGGCCCCGTGCCGAGCCCAGGGCACATGCGCGACGACCACCCCGTGCTCACGGCACACAACACGCGGCGCCCACGCCTCGATGACCACCGTGGTCAGCCCGGCATCGAGGGCCCGCCACCGGCGGCGCCCCGCCCCGCCGTCATAACCCGGGCACCGCCGCCGGCACACCCCGCACCGTGACCGCGCCCGCAGCGTGGGCCGCACCGAGACCACCACGCACCCCGTGTCATCGTCGAACTCGACACCCTCCACGACCGTCTTTTCGACACCGAGGATCCGAGCCCATATCCTGTTGTTGCGCACGCCGTTTTCCACATCTGTAGCGACCTGACCTTAGACAAGCCGGAACGCTACGGGGACAACGGCGTGCGCCCTTATACGGCCCTCACATCGCCCACAGATCGGTCAGTAGAGCC
>NZ_JARJBD010000288.1:0-1449 GCF_029269925.1 Rhodococcus sp. T2V | reverse complement strand
TCGGTCAGCCAGTCCCGGATGCTCTGCCCACCCCGGGAGGCGCCGTTGACGATCTCCATCGGCGAGAACGCGTGCACATGCATCGACGGCACCCGCTTCTTGACCGCCCGCACCAGATCGGCGTACCCGGTGACCGGCAGTTCCGGGTCGATACCACCCTGCATGCACACCTCCGTCGCCCCCGCCACGTGCGCCTCCCAGGCCCGGTCCGCGACCTGGTCGGTGGACAGGGTGAACGCGTCCGCGTCCCCCTTGCGCTGCGCGAACGCACAGAACCGGCACCCGGTGTAGCAGATGTTGGTGAAGTTGATGTTCCGGTTCACCACATACGTCACCTCGTCCCCGACCGTGTCCTTTCGCAGCGCATCGGCCAACGCCACCACCGCCTCCAGACCCGGACCGTCGGCGGTCGCCAACGCCAGGTACGCGTCGTCCGACAGCCCCGCCGGGTCGCGTTCGGCGGCCCGCAGCGCCGCCAGGACGTCGGTGTCCACCCGCACCGGGCCACTGAGTTCGAGGACCTGCTCGCGGACGGTCTCCCAGTCCCCGAACGCGCTGCCCAGGTCGCTGCGGGTGTCGGTGTGGCGGCCGGCGGTGTCGATCTCGGTGTGCAGATCCACCCGCCCCGCCGACTCCCAGGACTCGTCCGGCTCCTGCCACGGCAACCCCACCGGGATGGTGCCGACCTTGGCGAGCCCGGTGTCCGGGTCGGAGAGGGCGTGCACGTGCCCGGTGATCCGCGGATCGATCCACGGCGGGCCGGCCAGCACGAACTGCGGCTGCGCCGCCGTCCGCTCGGTCAGCTCGAACCCGGCGGCCGCGGTGATCTCGGCCAGGGTGTCCAGGTTCGGCCACGGCCGCTCCGGGTTCACATGATCGGGGGTCAGCGGCGAGACCCCACCCCAGTCGTCGACCCCCGCACCCAGCAACGCCGCGCACTCGGTCATCGACACCAGATTCGGCGGTGACTGGATCCGCATCCCCGGACCCAGCAGCAGCCGGGACACCGCGATCGTCGCGGTGAACTCCTCGAGGCCGGCGTCGGGGGCATCGCGCATCGCGGTGTCCGGTTTGGCCAGGAAGTTCTGCACGATCACCTCCTGGACGTGCCCGAACGCCTTGTGCGACTTGCGGATCGCCATGATCGACTCGGCCCGCTCCCGGACCGTCTCGCCGATGCCGACCAGGATCCCGGTGGTGAACGGCACACTGAGCCGCCCGGCGTCGGTGAGGGTGCGCAGCCGCACCGCCGGATCCTTGTCCGGGCTGCCGTAATGGCATTCGCCCTTGTCGGTGAACAACCGGGTGGAGGTGGTTTCGAGCATCATCCCCATCGACGGGGCCACCGGCTTGAGCCGGGAGATCTCCTCCCAGCTCATCACACCCGGGTTCAGGTGCGGCAGCAGCCCGGTCTCCTCGAGCACCCGGATCGACATCGCCCGCAGGTAG
>NZ_JARJBD010000287.1:0-1455 GCF_029269925.1 Rhodococcus sp. T2V | reverse complement strand
CCGTGACCTCACACTATGACGTCGTTGTCCTCGGAGCCGGTCCCGGTGGGTACGTCGCTGCTATCCGCGCGGCACAACTCGGACTGAGCACTGCCATCAT
The DNA here is from genome assembly GCF_029269925.1 of Rhodococcus sp. T2V. Lineage (NCBI taxonomy): Bacteria > Bacillati > Actinomycetota > Actinomycetes > Mycobacteriales > Nocardiaceae > Rhodococcus > Rhodococcus sp. T2V. The sequence goes on along the minus strand of NZ_JARJBD010000287.1, from coordinate 1,355 downwards.
CGAGCAGAAGTACTGGGGTGGTGTGTGCCTGAACGTGGGCTGCATCCCCTCGAAGGCTCTTCTCCGCAATGCCGAACTTGCGCATCTCTTCACAAAAGAGGCCAAGCTGTTCGGTATCTCGGGTGAGGCGTCCTTCGACTTCGGCGCCGCGTTCGACCGCAGCCGCAAGGTTGCCGAGGGCCGCGTCAAGGGCATCCACTTCCTGATGAAGAAGAACAAGATCCCCGAGTACGACGGCAAGGGCACCTTCACCGACGCCAACACCATCGAGGTCGCGCTCACCAAGGGCGGCACCGAGACGATCACGTTCGACAACGCGATCATCGCCACCGGCAGCACCACCAAGCTGCTGCCCGGCACCGAGCTGAGCAAGAACGTCGTCACCTACGAAGAGCAGATCATGACCCGGGACCTGCCCGGATCGATCCTCATCGTCGGCGCCGGCGCCATCGGCATGGAGTTCGGGTACGTCCTGAAGAACTACGGAGTCGACGTCACCATCGTCGAGTTCCTCGACCGCGCGCTGCCCAACGAGGACGCGGACGTCTCCAAGGAAATCGAGAAGCAGTACAAGAAGCTCGGCGTCAAGGTCATCACCGGCGCCGCCGTGCAGAGCATCGACGACGACGGCTCCAAGGTCACCGTCTCGATCAAGAACAACAAGTCCGGCGAGACCGAGTCGGTCGTGGTCGACAAGGTGATGCAGTCCGTCGGGTTCGCACCCCGCGTCGAGGGCTACGGCCTGGAGAAGACCGGTGTGCAGCTCACCGACCGCGGCGCCATCGGCATCACCGACACCATGCAGACGTCGGTGCCGCACATCTACGCCATCGGTGACGTCACCATGAAGCTGCAGCTCGCGCACGTCGCCGAGGCGCAGGCCGTGGTGGCCGCCGAGACGATCGCCGGCGCCGAGACGCTGCCGATCGACGACTACCGGATGATGCCGCGCGCGACGTTCTGCCAGCCGCAGGTCGCCAGCTTCGGTCTGACCGAGCAGCAGGCCAAGGACGAGGGCTACGACGTCAAGGTCGCAACGTTCCCGTTCGCCGCCAACGGCAAGGCGCACGGCCTCGGCGATGCCACCGGCTTCGTCAAGCTGATCGCCGACACGAAGTACGGTGAGCTGATCGGTGGCCACCTCATCGGCCCCGACGTCTCCGAGCTGCTGCCCGAGCTCACCCTCGCGCAGAAGTGGGACCTCACGGTCAACGAACTGGCCCGCAACGTGCACACGCACCCCACGCTGTCCGAAGCCCTGCAGGAGGCCATCCACGGCCTCGCCGGACACATGATCAACTTCTGACCCGAACACCGACGAGGGCCCGCACAGTCTCTGTGCGGGCCCTCGTCGT
>NZ_JARJBD010000286.1:0-1469 GCF_029269925.1 Rhodococcus sp. T2V | reverse complement strand
CTGCCGGATTGTTCGAACATGTGCCACGAATCCTCGGGTAGTGCGTTGGTGGAGACGATCGGGATCGGGAAGGGGTCGGTGTCGGTCCCCGATATCGAGAACGCCGATCTGATCCTGATCGCCGGCCAGAATCCGGGCACGAATCATCCGCGGATGCTCTCGACGTTGGAGAAGGCGAAGGGCAACGGGGCGAAGGTCATAGCGATCAACCCGCTCCCGGAGGCCGGGTTGTTGCGGTTCAAGGACCCGCAGAAGGTGCACGGCGTGGTCGGTGACGGCGTGCAGATCGCGGACGAGTTCCTGCAGATCCGGATCGGCGGCGACCAGGCCCTGTTCCAGGGGCTGGGCCGGTTGCTGCTCGAGGCCGAGGACGCAGCCCCCGGGACGGTCCTGGACCGGGAGTTCATCGACCGGCACACCGCCGGATTCGAGGAGTGCGCGGCGCACCTGCGGCAGGTCGATCTGGGCACGGTGGTCGCGGCCACCGGGTTGACGCTCGAGCAGATCCGGGCCACCGCGGACGCGTTGATCGGATCGAAGAAGACCATCATCTGCTGGGCGATGGGATTGACGCAGCAGACCCACGGGGTGGCGACCATCCAGGACGCGGTGAACCTGCTGCTGCTGCAGGGGATGATCGGCAAACCGGGGGCCGGGGTGTGCCCGGTGCGCGGGCACTCCAACGTCCAAGGTGACCGGACGATGGGCATCTGGGAGAAGATGCCCGAACCCTTCCTGGCCGCGTTGGATGCGGAGTTCGGTATCCGGTCGCCGCGCAAGCACGGATTCGACGCGGTCGATTCGATCAGGGCGATGCGCGACGGGAAGGCGTCGGTGTTCATCGGGATGGGAGGCAACTTCGTCTCCGCGACCCCGGACACCGAGACCACCGAGGCGGCGCTGCGCCGGTGCGCGCTGACGGTGCAGGTGTCGACGAAACTGAACCGCTCCCACCTCGTCACGGGGCAGGCCGCGCTGATCCTGCCCTCGCTCGGGCGCACGGACAAGGATCTCCAGCACGGCAAGAAGCAGCAGGTCAGCGTCGAGGATTCGATGTCGATGGTGCACCTGTCCCGCGGCAGCCTCACCCCGGCGAGCGATCAGTTGCGCAGTGAGGTCGCGATCGTCTGCGGGATCGCGCAGGCGTTGTTCGGGCCGGAGCATTCGGTGCCGTGGGCGGAGTTCACCGCCGACTACGACCGGATCCGCGATTCCATTGCCCGGGTGATTCCGGGGTTCGAGGACTTCAACCGGAAGGTGCGCGGGCCGGACGGGTTCGCGTTGCCGCACCCCCCGCGGGACGAGCGCCGGTTCGTGACGCACACGGGGAAGGCCAATTTCACCGTCAGCGAGTTGTCCTGGGTGCCGGTGCCGGACGGGAAGCTGATCCTGCAGACCATGCGGTCGCACGATCAGTACAACACCACCATCTACGGTCTCGACGACCGCTACCGCGGCGTCAAGGGCGG
>NZ_JARJBD010000285.1:0-1471 GCF_029269925.1 Rhodococcus sp. T2V | reverse complement strand
TACGCGGGAGCGTTCTGCCACGACGGGACCTGGCGGGCCGGGGTGGACCTGTCGCCGCTGCCGGAGCCGATGCGCCGGGAGGTGGCGTGGTGTGTGTTCCGAATCATCGAGCTGGGCGGGAAGATCCCGACACCGAGCCTGAGCATGCTGGTGCGCCGGCTCGGTGAGGTGATCGCCGATCGTGCCGGGCGAGCGCCCGCCTCCTTGCTCGGGTTGTCGGTGTCCGACTGGTGTCAACAGATCCGGCGTGCGGTGCACCGGCGGGGCCGACGGTTGCCGGCGGCCACCACGATGACCCACATTCGCCGGTTGCTGACCCGGATGATGCGTCTGCTCGTCACCGCCTCCGATACCGGCCCGTGGTGGCAGCGGGACCGCTGGAACCCGGTCGAGGACAATCGGATCCCGCTGCGTGAGCACGAGCCGATGGGCCGGTACTCGGTGCGATTCGACCGGATCGGCACCCGCTGGCTGCGGCGCGGTCTGCAATGGCACTGCAAGGTCGGGTTGGAGACCGGGGTGTTGACCTGGTCGACGGTGCACCGCCGGATCGTGGCGGTGGGCGAGTTCGATACGTTTCTGAGCGGTCGCGGCGTCGACGGGCCGTGGCTGGTCGATCACGCGGGTGGGGTGCGCGCGCTCATGCTGGAGTTTCTCGGCCGTCTGCGGGGCCGCGACGCCACCCGTGGACGCCGCGCCGGCCAACGGTTGTCGCTGACGTCGGTGCAACGCCTGGCCAGCGATGTGGAGCAGTTCTACCTGTTCATGACCGACAACAAGGACGCGGCGGCCGCGGCGCTGGCCGAACCGGGCTGGTTACGACTCGGACCCGAGCACGCCGGCTTCTACCGGCGTGGTGAGCTGGGCGGCAAGCCCCGGCCCCGACTCGACGGTCAGGTCATCGACGACGACGCCATGACCCGGATCATGGCCGGGCTGGATCTGCTCGGTGCCGCCGTCGTCGACGGCGGGTTCGGGGACGAGCAGGCCATGCGGATCACCATGCTGGTGGCGTTGCTGGGTCGCCGGGTCAGCGAGATCTGCCTGCTCGACCGCGACCCGCTGTTGCCGTTGTCGCCGACCGCGCCGCCGACCGCGCCGTCGTCCTCGCCGGGCGAGGCTGCCGCAGGCGGCAACGAGCAGGGGCTGGTCGCCAAACTCCGCTACCAGCAGACGAAGATCGACGGCGCGCCGGACACCATCCCGGTGCATGCCGAGGTCGTCGCGATCATCCGCGAACAACAAGACTGGGTCGCAAGATTTTTCGCCGAACACGGCGCCCCCGGCAGGACCCCGAAGTATCTGTTCCTGGCAACGCTGATGAACCGCAACGGCGACCGGCCCTACTCCGGCAACACCCTGCGGAATCTGCTGACCGATCTGGCCGTCCGACTGGACGTGCGCGACAGCACCGGCGCCCTGGTCGATTTCAACCGCACCCACCGATTCCGCCACACCGTCGCCACCCGGT
>NZ_JARJBD010000284.1:0-1479 GCF_029269925.1 Rhodococcus sp. T2V | reverse complement strand
GTGCGAGGGTGTTGACGAACATGCCGACCAGGTCGTCGAGGGCGGGGTCGCCGCGCCCGGCGACAGGGGTGCCGATCGCGATATCGTCGGTACCCGACATCCGGGCCAGGAACACCGCGAACGCGGTGTGCAGCACCATGAACAACGTCACGGAGTGTTCTCGTGCGATCTCAATGACCGAGAGGTGGGTCTCTGCGCCGAGCGTGAACGCGTGTGTCCGTCCCCGGTGCGACACCATGGGCTGGGTGCGGTCACCCGGCAATTCGAGCTGATCCGGTAGCCCGGTGAGTGTGGAATCCCAGTATGTCAGCTGCTGTGCGAGCACCGAGTTCGGGTCGTCGTCGGAGCCGAGGAGTTCGCGTTGCCACAGGGTGTAGTCGGCGTACTGAACCGCTGGCGGTGGCCATGGTGGCGCGTGCCCGCCGGTGCGGGCGGTGTAGGCGGTCGCGAGATCCCGGGCCAGCGGGGCGATCGAGGAGCCGTCGGCGCAGATGTGGTGCAGCACCACGGCGAGCACATGCTCATCGTCGGCCGTCTCGAACAGGGCGGCCCGTACCGGCACCGAGGTGGTGACGTCGAACCCGGCCGAGGCCATCGAGGTCAGCCGCGCGGCGAGTTCGTTCTCGGTCACGACGGCGGTGACGAATCCGCCGCTGACCTCCGCCGCCGGGACAACCACTTGGTGCGGGCCGGCCTCGGATTCGGGGTAGATCGTCCGCAGGGTCTCGTGCCGATCCACGACGTCTGCGATCGCTGCCAGCAGTGCGGCCGTGTCCATGGTTCCCGACAGGCGCAGGGCGAATGGGATGTTGTAGACCGGTGAGTGCGGGTCGAACCGGTTGAGGAACCAGATCCGTTGCTGTGCACACGATAGCGGGATGCGTTCAGGTCGGGGCCGCGGCAGCAGCGGTGTGCGTGCCCCCGTAGCCGTCCGGGACTCGAGCCACTTCGACAGTGCCTGCACCGACGATGCCTCGAACAGCACACGCATCGGCACCCGCACATCCATCGCCACACCCAGCCGCGACACCGCCTGGGTGGCGAGCAGCGAGTTGCCGCCGAGGGTGAAGAAGTCGTCGTCGAGTCCGACCCGCTCGCTGTCGAGGACGTCGGCGAACACCCCGGCAACAACACCCTCGACCACCGTCATCGGCGCCCGGTACTGTGGCGCCGGCAACACCGGTACCGGCAACGCCCGCCGATCCACCTTCCCACTCGCCGTCAACGGCAACCGATCGACGACGGTTATCGGCGAGGGCACCATGTAGTCGGGCAGGCGGTCCGCGACCATCGCGCGGACACGAGCCGGGTCGAGGTGGGCGCCCTCACGGGGGACGACGTAGCCGACCAACCGGTCCCCGGTGTGGTGATCGTGGTGCACCGCGGCGGCAGCCTGGGTGACGTCGGGATCCGCCGTCAGAGTTGCTTCGATTTCGCCGAGTTCGATGCGGTGGCCGCGGATTTTGACTTGGAGGTCGC
>NZ_JARJBD010000283.1:0-1492 GCF_029269925.1 Rhodococcus sp. T2V | reverse complement strand
GAGCGGAAGTCGCGTTCGACGCGGGAGAGGTTCTTGTAGGCGTCGATCACGGCGGCGGTGTCGAGTTCGTCGGCGCTGGCGGTGGTGCGCAGGGTGTAGATCCCGTCGAGGGCGGCCTCGGCGTCGATCCGGTCCCGGTCCCGGGTCACCCTCAGCGTGGTGTCGGTGATCTCGACGTGGAAGTGTTTGCCCACCTTGTATTTTCCCAGCACCCGGCCGACCCGTAGGCCGATCTTCCCGGCCCCGGACAGCCGGCCGGCGGCCGCGGCCGCGGCGATCGGGGCCAGCTTCTCCTCGGTGGCGTCGAGCAGCTCGGTGCGTTTGCGGGCGCGCTCGTCGGCCAGGGCCGGGTTGCGGCACACGATCAACCGTTCCCCGGGGTAGTCCGGGTGGCTGATCTCGGCGAAGTTCTGCTCGTCGAACAGCGACATCTGCAGCGGCCCGTCATCGGCGGCGAGGGCCGCGATCTGCGGGGCCCGCAGCGCGGTCAACCAGCCCAGGCCGCCGCCGTCTTTGAGTGCGGTGATGCGGGCGGAGGTGATCATGCCGCGGTCGCCGACCATCAGCATGTTCTCCAGCCCGAAGGTGCCGCGCACGGCGGTCACGGCGTGGGTGAAGGCGGCCGGGTCGGCGGTGTTGCCGGGAAACACCCGCACCGCGACCGGGCGACCGGCGGGGTCGGTGAGCAGCCCGTATTCGATCTGCTCGCAGCCCTTCTTCCCGTCGCGGGAGTAGCCGCGGGCGGCCAGGTCGCAGTGCCGGCCGGTCACCCAGGAGGAGGACAGGTCGAACATCGCGATCCGCGACGGATTCACCACCGGGTCGAGATGCTTTCCGGCGAGCTGTTTTTCGATGCGGTCCTGGCGACCCACCAGCCAGTCCATCGCCGCGTAGATCTCGTCGGTGCCCGCCCCGGTCACCTCCAGGTCCACCCCGAGGGTGGTGTCGGCCCACCAGGAGGCGGTGGCCAGTTTCGAGGCCGGGGCCACCGCCCGGGCGAGGATCAGCGCCATCGCCAGATCGCGCCTCCGGCCGGCCGGGCCGAGCAACGCGGGCAATCCCAGCTGGTGCGCCATCGCCCCCACCGCGGCGACGTGCCCGTGCGGCACCGAGCGGAGCACGGTGGCCGCCTCCGCGGCGGGGACCAGCGTCTGCCCCCTCAAGGTCGCCTCGATCGCCGCGATTGCCGTCTCCGGAAGTACCTTCAGGTTCGCCAGCGTCTCGTGGCGGACCCTGCCGCCGTCACGGAACGTGCGCCGCAGCAGCACCGACTCGTAGACCCGCTCCTCGCCCGACTTCGTCACATAGCTGCGCCTGTTCCGGGCTACATGCATCGCGCCACTGTATGCCGACATATCCCATATATTACCGCAATCACCTGGCCCATGACCGGTATGACACGCAGTATTAGTGGCTACATACGTAAGGGCGGAATCCACAGTTCTCCCTGGCAGACCGCAGGGATTCGGCCGAAAGCCGGCCGTAACTTGGG
>NZ_JARJBD010000282.1:0-1499 GCF_029269925.1 Rhodococcus sp. T2V | reverse complement strand
CCCCCGTCGAGGACGTGACGGTACGCCGTGCACCCGGCTCGGCGCCGCTGATCACGGCGGCCGATCTTCCCCCTACCTCGCATTTCGTCGACGGCGCCTTCGACGATGCTGCTCCCGGCGACGTGTTCGATGTGATCGACCCCAGCTCGGAGAACGTCATCGCCCAGATCCCGCAGGGCACCACCGCGGACGTCGACCGTGCGGTGAGCGCCGCCGCAGCGGCCGCGGAAGCCTGGGCACGCGTGGTGCCCAAGGAGCGGTCGGAGGTACTGCACAAGATCGCCGACCGGCTCGCAGCCAACGCCGACCTGCTCGCCCGACTCGAATCCGCGAACGCAGGAAAGCCCCTGGCCGTCTCCCGTGACGACGTCGACGGCACCATCGACACCTTCCGCTTCATGGCCGGCGCCCTGCGCGCGACCACGTCCATGGCCGCCGGCGACTACGTCGAGAACCACCTGTCGGTGATCCTGCGCGAACCCCTCGGAGTGGTCGGAGTGGTCACCCCGTGGAACTACCCCCTGCTGATGGCCGCCTGGAAGATCGCCCCCATCCTCGCCGCCGGCAACACCCTGGTGATCAAGCCGTCGGAACAGACCCCGCTGACGACCCTGAAGTTCGCCGAACTCGTCGCCGACCTGCTGCCCGCCGGAGTGCTGAACGTCGTCACCGGCCGCGGCTCGGTCGTCGGCGCCCGGCTCGCCGAGCACCCGGACGTGGACATGATCGCCCTCACCGGGTCGGTGGGCAGTGGCCGCGCCGTCGCCCGCGGCGCCGCCGAGACCCTCAAGCGGGTCCACCTCGAACTCGGTGGCAAGGCGCCGGTCGTGATCTTCGCCGACGCCAACCTCGAGGAGGCAGCGGAATCGCTGCGGGTCGCGAGCTTCTGGAATTCGGGGCAGGAATGCGGAGCGGCGTGCCGCGTCCTGGTCCACAAATCGGTCGCCGACAAGTTCGTCGAACTCTTCGTCGCACAGGTCCGCGAACTCGCCATCGGCGAACCCGGCGCCGGCGACGACATCGAGATCGGGCCCCTGGTCTCCAAGGCTCATTTCGATCGCGTCCTCGGATACCTCGACCACGCCGCCCAGCAGAGCATCCGGGTCGCCATCGGCGGAACGGCACTGGCCGGTACCGGCTACTTCGTGGCACCGACGGTGCTCGTCGACGTCCCCGACGGCGCCGAGTGCTCCCGTGAGGAGATCTTCGGACCCGTCGTCACCGTCGAGACCTTCACCGACGAGGACGAGGCCGTGCGCCGCGCCAACGACGTACCCGTCGGCCTGTCCGCTTCGGTCTGGACCGAGAACGCGCGCCGCAGTCACGACATCGCTGCGCGGCTGGATTCCGGTACCGTCTGGGTCAATTCACACCTGGTGCTGGCCAACGAGGTCCCCTGGGGTGGATTCAAGGGTTCCGGTTACGGCCGCGACCTGTCGATCTACGCCCTCGACGACTACTCCCGCACCAAGCACGTCATGCACAACCACAGTCGCTGA